>DATKEH010000154.1:0-3011 GCA_035546355.1 Thermoanaerobaculia bacterium | reverse complement strand
GTGCCTCGAAGCCGAGGAAGCGGACCTCCTGCCGGGGGGTGACCAGCCGCAGGCTGCTGCCCGGCCGCAGGCTGCCCCGGCGCGTCGCCAGATGCGCCTCCACGCGGCTGGGGCCGCTCTCCAGCTCGAGCCCCGGCCAGTCGCCGAAGAGGTAGGCGAGCAGGGCGTCGACGTCGAGATCGCCGGTGAGGTCGAGGCGGCCGACGGCGCGCGCGGCGACGGCCGCCGCCGGCGTGCCGCGGTAGGGCCAGGGCTCGATGCGCAGGCGGCCGTCGCCGGCGAGGCCTTCGGCCACCGCCACGCCACCGGCCAGCAGGCGGCCCGCGGAGAAGGACACGTTGGAGGCGAAGACCTCGGCGCGGCCGTCGGCGTTGCGGATGGCGAAGCCGCCGTGGCCGCGGGCCGAACCGGTGAACCGGCGGTCGTCGATCCACACCTCGCGCAGCTCGGCGAATTCGAGGTGGCGGAGCGCGAAGCCCCAGCGCTTGCGGCCGCCGGCGGGGCGGGGGACCGGCGGCTGCGGAAAGTCCTCGATGCGCGGCATCGCCGTCGTCACCGGCTGCCGGCGCCGTGCCGGCACCGGCCCGGTGTGGGCGACGCGCACGCTCACGCCCCGCGCCGCGACGCCGTCCCAGCGCACCTCACGGCGCAGCAGCGCCCACGGCGAAAGCCAGCCGCTGGCGCGCTCGGCGGTCACTTCCCACACCAGTTTGCGGGAGCGCCCGGCGACCCGCAGGCCGTCGAGCTCGACGCGACCGGGCCACGGCGAGCGCACGGCTTGCCACTCGATCTTCAGGCGGTCCGGCCGCCGGTTCGCCCAGGCGGCCAGCCGGCCGTCCGGTTCGCTGCGCGCGAAACCGTGGCGCCACAGGGCTACCGCGGCGAGCGTCAGCAGCAGCAGCGCCAGCAGGATCCCGGCAGCGCCGATCGCGACCCGCCTGCGCACTCTGGCCTGCGGCACGCGGCCATTGTGCCTGAAACGGAGGCGCTGGCGGGGGCGGTCATGGGTGCCGCGGCGCCGCTCGCCGCCGGGATCCATGGCCTTTTCCGGCCGGCTGGCGCAGAATCCTTCGCACCATGAGAACCCGTCTCGCCATTGCCTTCGGGGTGGCCACGCTTTCCCTGCTCGCCACCCCTGCGCCGGGCGGCCAGCCGCGGCCGGCGAGCGTCGACGACCTGATGCGGCTGCGCACCATCGTCGACGTCGAGATCGCCCCCGACGGCGAGCACGTCGCCTACGTCGTTTCCACCCCTTCCCTGGAGAGCAACGAGCACGAAGTGGGGCTGTTCGTCGTGCCCGCCGCCGGCGGCGAGTCACGCCGGCTCGGCGAACCCCTGCGCATCCTCAACGCGCCGCTGCCGGCGCCGCGGCTGCGTTGGGCACCGGACTCGAGCGCCATCGGCGTGCTCGCCCTCGCCGGCGATCGACCGCAGGCTTTCGCTGTGCCGCTGGCCGGCGGCCCGCCGCGACAGCTGACCGCGACGCCGGAGGGGGTCTTCGCCTTCGACTGGGCGCCGGACGGCCGGAGCCTCGCCTACCTGACACGCGACCCCTTGCCGCCGGAGGAGGCGCGGCGGCGGGCGCTGGTGGTGCACGTCGGCGCGCCGGAGCGGCCGGCCCGGCTGGTGGTGGCGCCGCTCGTAGGTGGGGGAGAGCCGCGGGTGCTCTCGCCCGCCGCGCACTTCGTCGACAGCTTCTCGTGGGCGCCCGGCGGCGGCGAGCTGGTGTACGCGGCGGCGCCGCGCAGCGGCTTCACCGCGCAGTACGAGACCCGCATCTACGCCGTCGCGGACGTCGGGGGCGAGCCGCGAGTGGTGGTTGACGGCCCCGGGCTCAACAGCCGACCGCAGGTCTCGCCCGATGGCGAGCGGGTCGCCTTCGTCTCCACCGACGGGCGCTTCGACATCATGGCGGCGCGGGTGCTGGCGGTGGTGCCGTTGGGCGGCGGCGCGCCACGCCTCTATCCGCTCGCCGACAAGTGGGTGAACGAGCTGGTCTGGGCCGGCGACGGCCGGTCCGTCTACCTGCAGGGCAACGATGGTGTGTTCGGCCAGCGCGAGCAGATGTTCGAGCAGCCGGTGGTGCGGGTGTGGATCGAGGATGGGCGCGCCGAGCCGGTGACCGCCGGCGCCCCGGTCACTCTCTCGCTCAGCCTCAGCGCCGACGGGCGGCGGCTGGCCTACCGCGCGGTGGAACCGCGCACCATGGGCGACGTCGTCGTGCTGGACACCGCGACAGCAGAGGCGACGCGGCTGACCGAGGTCAACCCACAGCTGCGCGAGCTTGCGCTGGGCGAGCTGCGCCCCGTACGGTGGAGCTCCTTCGACGGCATGGAGATCTGGGGGCTGCTGCTCACCCCGCCGGGGTGGGAGGCGGGGGGGCGCCTGCCGCTGCTGGTCTACGTCCACGGCGGCCCGGGCGGCGGCGTCACCTACGGGCTGTTCCCGCAGTTCATGCACATCGTCGGGCAGGTCGACCCGTACCCCACCGCGGCGCTGGCGGGCGCCGGCTACGCGGTGCTCTTCCCGATGCCGCGCGGCGGCGCCGGCTACGGCGAGGCGGGGCAGCGGGCGATCGTCGGCAAGTGGGGCGAGGACGACGCGCGCGACATCCTGGCCGGCGTCGACGCGATGATCGAGCGCGGCGTCGCCGATCCCGCGCGGCTCGGCCTGATGGGCGCCTCCTACGGCGGCTTCATGACCAACTGGCTGGTGACCCAGACAGACCGCTTCGCCGCCGCCTCGGCAGCCGCCAGCATCACCGATCTCGCCGATGCGCGGCTGCTCCCCGACGGCGGCGAGCTGATGGCCCACTACTTCGGCGAGCCGTGGGAGAACCGCGAGGCCTACACGGCGCACTCACCGCTCACCTTCGTCGAGCAGGTGCGGACGCCGCTGCTGCTACAGCACGGCGAGCGCGACCCGCGGGTGCCGGTGGCCGGCGCGTGGAAGATGTACCGCGCCCTCGCCGCCCTGGGCAAGCCGGTGGAGCTCGACCTCTACCCGCGCGG
>DATKEH010000153.1:0-2594 GCA_035546355.1 Thermoanaerobaculia bacterium | reverse complement strand
GCAAGCTGCAGAACCTGAAGCAGAAGCTCGACGGCATCGACCAGGCCGCCGTCGGCCGCGGTAAGTGGGACTCCTTCAAGGACCTCGGCGCCAAGGCGGGCACCAAGGGCGGCGTCCTCGGGCAGCTGAAGGAGCAGACCGGCAGCGGCAAGAAACAGGAGATGATCTTCGGTTCCAAAGGCAGCCAGCTCAGCACCTTCGGTGGATCGCTGGTCAGCAACGAGCCGGCCGGCGGGGCCGGCGGGGCGGACGGCGCCAAGGACGACGCCACCCTGGAAAAGGGCGCCAAGGGGTTGAGCCTCCTCATCAGCCTGGTAAGCAGCAGATCGGCGCCGATCCCGATGCCGTCGACCCCCAGCTCCCGCGAGGAGGTGCGGAACCTGCGCTCCTTCGCCGCGATCCTCAAGACGCTCATCGGCGGCGACTACAGCGGCCACGTCGATCGCCGCGGCGGCATCGACCCCAAGGACAAGACCCCGACGCCGGACGGCGACGCCACCGGCGGCAGGACGATCATCACCTCGGAGCAACTGCGCGGCCTCGCCGCCATCCTCGGCTCGCTGATCGAGCCCGCGGACACCGGCAGCACCGGTAGTGGCGGCCCGGTGAACGAGGGGGCCACTCCCGCGGGCCTGCTGCAAGCGCTCGCCGAGTTCGCCGACGGTCAGGTCCCCGGTGGCGTGACCACCATCACCGACACCGACCTCCGCGGCATCGAAGCGCGGCTCAACCAGCTGATCAACCGGGTCGAGAAGGTGGAGGTGGAGAGCTGATCGCAGCCCCGCCGGCCCCTCTCCGCGCACGGAGAGGGCGAGAGGGCAGGGCGGCGAGGACGGGGGGCTGGCGCGAGCCGGCCCCTCGGTCCTCCCTGGCCCGCCGCCGCCCTGCGCAGCGACCCGGCTCGGTAGGATGCGCGGGCGGTGTGGATCTTCCTCGAGCCCTATTACGGCGGCAGCCACCGCCACCTCGTCGACGGCCTCGTAGGCCGGCTCCCCTTCCCCGTCGAAGCATGGACGCTGCCGCCGCGCAAGTGGAAGTGGCGGATGCGCGGCGCGGCGCTGCAGCTCGCCCGTCGCTGGCACGCCGAGGAGGGGCGGCTGACCGGCGCCCGGGGCGTCCTCGCCTCGTCGCTGCTCGACGCCGCGGCTCTGCGTGGGCTGCTGCCGCCGTCCGCGCGCCACCTCCCCCTGCTGCTCTACTGCCACGAGAACCAACTCCGCTACCCCGTGCAGGTCGACGACCGCCGCGACTACCACTACGCCTGGACCAACGTCCAGAGCATCCTCGCGGCCGATCGGGTGCTGTGGAACTCGGCGTACAACCGCGACAGCTTCCTCGCCGAGCTCCCCGGCTTCCTCCGCCGGCTGCCCGACGAACGCCCCGCCGGGCTCGAGCGCCTGATCGAGGAGCGCTCGCTGGTGCTGCCGGTCCCCCTCGACGCGGTGGCCCTCGCCGAGCGCTCCCGCGCCGCGCCACCGCGCCGCGGGCCCTGCCGCATCCTCTGGAACCATCGCTGGGAACACGACAAGGATCCGGAGGCGTTCTTCGACGCCCTCACCGCCCTCCACCGCGAGGGGCTCGAGTTCGAGGTGGCGGTGCTCGGCCAGCGCTTCACCCGGGCCCCGGCCGTCTTCGCCCGTGCCCGCGCCGAGCTCGCGCCGCGCCTCGCCTCCTGGGGTTTCGTCGAGAGCCGCGACCGCTACGTGGCCGAGCTCTGCCGCGCCGACGTGGTTGTCTCGACCGCCCGCCACGAGTTCCAGGGGCTCGCCGTGCTCGAGGCTGCGGCCTGCGGCTGCGTCCCGCTGGTCCCCGATCGCCTCGCCTATCCGGAGATCTGGCCGGCAGAGCTGCGCTACCGGGACGAGGAGCTGGTGGCGGAGCTGCGGCGCAGGATCGTCGAGGTCGAGGGCTGGCGGCGGCGGGACGTGCGCGAGATCGCCCTCGGCTTCGACTGGCAGCGGCTGCTGCCCCGTTGGATCGACCTCCTCGCCGCAGCGGCGCCCTGATCGCGACGGCGGGGGAGGCGGCGGCGGAGTCGTTCAGCCGACGCCGGCCTGCAGCTGCCCGGCGACCGCCTCGTAGGCACGGGCCAGCGCCTCGTCGAGCTTCTCGGGCAGGCGGCCACCCGCCTGGGCGAAGTCCGGGCGGCCGCCGCCGCCGCCGCCCACCACTCCCGCCACCTCCCGCACCAGCTCGCCGGCGTGCACGCGACCGGTGAGGTCGTCGCTGACCGCCGCCACCAGGCTCACCTTCCCCTCGCCGCGACTGCCCAGCAGCACCACTCCCGAGCCCAGGCGCTGGCGCAGCGCGTCGGCCATGTCGCGCAGCTCGCCCGCCGGCGCCGGCGGCACCTCGCGCGCCAGGACCCTGACGCCGGCGACCTCGCGCGCCTCGGCCTCACCGCCGCCGCCGGTGACCAGCTGCCGGCGCAGCCGCGCCAGCTCCCGCTCGGCCTCGCGCAGGCGCCCGTCGCGCGCCGCGAGCTCCTCGGCGGCCCTCTCTACCGGCACGCCGAGCGCCGCCTCGAGCCGAGCCGCCAACCGCTCCCGCTCGCGCACCGTGTCGAGGGCGCCCCGCCCCGTCACCGCCTCGAT
>DATKEH010000152.1:0-13327 GCA_035546355.1 Thermoanaerobaculia bacterium | reverse complement strand
TGAACAACTCGGCGCAGCAGCTGCTGCTCGACCGGGCGGGGCCGGCGCCGCTCGGGCTCGAGCTGACGGCCATCGCTCCGCCCATAGCCGAGTTGCTGGCGAGCGGGCTGAGCAGCGGCATCGTCCAGTACAACAAGGATGGCGAGCTGCTGACCCTGGCGGTCAAGATCGCGCCCGCGGCCGATGGCCACGTGATCACCTTCGAGGACATCACCCGCCAGCTGGTCGACCAGCGCCAGGCCGCCTGGTCCGACGTCGCGCGGCGCATCGCCCACGAGATCAAGAACCCGCTGACGCCGATCCGGCTGTCCGCCGAGCACATGCAGGAGGTCTGGCGCCACGACCGCGAGCACTTCGGCCAGGTCTTCGAGCGCTGCTCGAGCAACATCCTGCAGCAGGTGGACGAGCTGCAGCAGATCGCCCGCGAGTTCTCGACCTACAGTCAGATCCCTCGACTGGAGGCGCGCGAGGGCGATCTGGCGGCGGCGATGCGCGAGCTCGCCGAGACCTATCGCGGCGCGTCGGGGCGCGCCGCGGAGGTGCGGTTCTCGGCGCAGCCCGAGACGATCACCGCCCGCTTCGACGCCCGCCTGTTGCGCCGGGCGGTGCGCAACCTGCTGGAGAATTCATTGCGCGTCACTGCCCCCGGTGGCGCCGTCACGCTGCGCGTCGAGGCGGCCGACGGCAACGCCAGGATCGCAGTCGCGGACCAGGGGCCCGGCGTCGATGCGGAGGTGCTCCCCCGCATCTTCGACCCCTACTTCTCCACCCACGACAGCGGCACCGGCTTGGGGCTGCCGATCGCCCGCCGCATCGCCGAGGAGCACGGCGGCGCCATCCAGGCGCTCAACCGGCCGGGAGGGGGGCTGGAGGTGGTGATTACAATCCCCAGGTCGTGAAGCACGTCCTCCTGGTGGTGTTGGCGGGCGCGTGCCTGGGCGCCTGCGGCCGTACGCCTCAACCGGTGCGTCCGGCGGGGTCGGCGGTGTGGCTGGGAAGCGAGTCGACACCCCCTTCGGTCGGCGAGCTGGCGCGCCTCGAGGCGGTCGGGGCGGGCGAGCTGTTCGTGGAGGTGGGACGCCTGCAATGGAGCGGCGGCGTCCCGAAGCTGGTGCCCACGCCGGTGAGGGCGGTGGGCAGGCGGACGCCTGGCGTGCTGGTGATCCATGGGCCCTGGGCGCCGCTGCCCGGGGAGGGCGTCGACCTGTCCGTACTGCTGCCACGGGTGGAGGCGATGCGACGGCGAGCCGAGGGTGCCCGCGTCTTCGCCACCGGCATCCACTTCGACCTCGAGGTGGCCCCCGCCGCCGTCGCCGGATACGGCGACGCCTTGCGCGAGCTGCGCGACGCCCTGGACGACCAGCTGACCCTGTCGGTGTCGGTGTCGCTCGAGCTGATGACGGCGGAAGACCTGCCGCGCCTGGCACGTGCCACCGACTTCCTGGTGCCCTTCTGCTACGGGGAGCGGCCGGAGCGCCTGCAGCGCGAAGCCGCCGACGCCTGGGATCTCCGCGCCGTGCACCAGGCGCTGCGCCGCTTCGAGGAGCTGGGGGAGCCCTACCTGCTGGGGGTGGTCACCCTGGGCGGGCTGCTGCGCGAGGCCAGCGACGGAGCCCTGGTCGAGATCACCACCGAAGGGCGGCTCGAGGAGCTGGTGTGGGACCGCGGCCTGCGGCTGCTGCCCGGATTTGCCCTCGCGCCGGTCGACCGCCAGACCTACACCTTCGTCGTCGAGGAGCCGGTGCGGCTCGCCGGCGGAGCGGTTCCTCGGGGGCAGCGGCTGCGGGTCGTGGGGCTGTCGGCGCGCCACGTCGAGGCGCTTCGCGAGCAGCTGGAGAGCTGGCAGCTCGAGCACCTGCTGGGGGCGGTGTACTACCGGCTTCCCGGCGCGGGCGAGGCGCTGGCGCTGGCCGCGCCGGCGCTGGTGGCGGCGCTGACGGCGCAGCCGGCGCTGCCCTCACCGCGAGTGGAGGTGGAGACCGCGGGGGAATCCGGCGGCCCCCCGCGGATGCGGGTCCGGCTGCTCAACGACAGCCCGGTCGGCAGCGAGCTGGCCTTCGTCGATCACAACTGGATCGAGCTGCACGCCGACGGCGGCAGCTTCGGCGAGGTGGCGGTGGGGGATTTCTATCGCTACGAGCTGTACCGCCGGCAGCCCGGGGGGGAGCTCATCCGCACCCTGCGCCAGCCGGACGTGCTGCGGCTCTACGCGCCCTACCTCGCCCCCGCCGCCCGGCTGGCCAGCGGCGAGATCGAGCTGCTGTCCGGACGGGTACGAGCTCCGGAGCTGACGGCGCGGTCCAATTTCCTGGCGCCTCTCGGGCAGGAGGTCGAGCGCGGTCCGACGGCCGTCCGCGCCGCGGCGCCACTACAGCCCGCCGCGGATGGGTGACCGGTCGCCGCCGCGGCCGATGGCGCGCTGCGGCGAGTCGGCGCGAGCCCCTTATCCTGCAGCCGGCGGTTCGCTGGCGCTGTACCGGGCGCGATCGGCCTCCAGCGCCTGCTCGAGGCGCCGGCGGACCTGCGGGTCACGCAGAGCCAGGATGCGCGCCGCGAGGAAGGCCGCGTTGCGCGAGCCGTCGACCGCCACCGTGGCGACCGGGATGCCGGGGGGCATCTGCACCGTCGACAGCAGGCTGTCGAAACCGCCGAGGGCGCCGGCCGCCAGCGGCACGCCGATGACCGGCCGCAGGGTGTGTGCGGCCACCGTACCCGCGAGGTGGTTGGCCATGCCGGCGCAGGCGATGAACACCTCGATGCCGCGCGCCTCGGCGTCGCGCACGTAGCCGACGGTCAGCTCCGGCGAGCGGTGCGCCGACAGCACCCGCAGCTCGCAGCCGACGCCGAGCTCGCCGAGCGTCTGCTGGGCCTTGGCGACGACCGGCAGATCGTTGGGGCTGCCGGTGAGGATGGCGACGCGAACATGCGGTGAGTCGGTCACGGCGCCGGGATTGTATCGAATAGGCTGTCGCCGGTGCCGAACGACAGCCGCAGGGGCGGTCTCGAGAGCGTCGGGGCGGAGCGCCCGCGGTCCGCGTCGGCCCGCCGCATCCTGCACTGCGACATGGACTGCTTCTTCGCCGCGGTGCACGTGCGCGACGAGCCGCAGCTCGCCGGGCAGCCGGTGGTGGTGGGGGGCAGCCCCGAAGGGCGCGGCGTGGTGGCGGCGGCGAGCTACGAGGCCCGCCGCTACGGCATCCACTCGGCGATGCCGGCCGCGCGCGCCCGTCGCCTCTGCCCGCAGGCGGTGTTCCTGCGCCCGGATTTCTCCCGCTACCGCCAGGAGTCGGAGCTGCTCTTCGCGCTGTTTCGGGAGTACACGCCGCTGGTGCAGCCGGCGTCGCTCGACGAGGCCTACCTCGACGTCACCGAGCACCTCGCCGCCTGGGAGAGCGCCACCGCCATCGCCCGCGACATCCGCCGGCGGGTGCGGGAGGAGCGGCGGCTGACGGTCAGCGTCGGGGTGGGGCCGAATCGGCTGGTGGCGAAGATCGCCTCCGACTTCCACAAGCCCGACGGCCTCACGGTGGTGCCGCCGCGGCGGGTGGCGGAGTTCCTGGCGGCGCTGCCGGTGCGGCGGCTGCACGGCGTCGGCCCGGCCACCGAGGGGGTGCTCGCGGAGCTCGGCGCCGCCACCATCGGGCAGCTGCGCCGCCTCGATCGCGACGCGCTGACGCGCCGTTTCGGACGCCACGGGGCCACCCTCCACGCCTTCGCGCAGGGAGTCGACGACCGGCCGGTCCGCGCCGAGCGCGAGCGCAAGAGCCTGGGGACCGAGACCACCTACGACCGCGACCTGCGCGACCTGCCGGAGATCCACGAGGAGGTCGACCGGCTGGCGGACGAGGTGGCAGCGGGCCTGGCGCGGCGCGACCTGCTGGGGCGGACGCTGACGGTGAAGGTGCGCTATCCCGACTTCACCACCGTCACCCGTTCGCGCACGGTCGAGCAGCCCTTCACCTCGGCCGCCGAGCTGCGCCGCTGTGCCCGGGTGCTGCTGGCGCTCACCGAGGCGGGCCGCAGGCCGGTGCGGCTGCTCGGCGTCACCGCGGCGAATCTGCTCGAGGCCCGCTTCTCGCAGCTGCCGCTGTTCGCGGAGGATTGACGGCCTGACGACGCCGAGCCGGCGGGTGCCCCAGGCCACAGGCCGCCGCCGCGTGCCGTGGTAGCATCGCTGCTTACCCGAACCGGACGACGAGCACGAACGAGGTGGCTTCCAGCGCGAGCGGCTCTCCGACCCGCCGCATGCGGCGGGAGCTCCTGGCCCAGGCGGTAGAGGACAACCTGCACCTCATCGCCGGGACGCGGCCGGAGCGGCAGCGCCGACCCCGTGGCGCCGGCGGCCGGCTCCTCGGGCTCGCCCTGCTGGCATCGATCGCCGTCGGGGCGGCCTTCGCCCTCTCCGCGTCGTGGCCGCCGGCGGGCGTCGACGCCCCGGCGGCCGCCGAGGCGCGACCGACCGCCAGGGGTGCCGTGTCGCCGGGCCGCCGTCCTGCGCCGGAGCCCCTGTCGGCCGCGGTCGCGGCGCGCCGGCTGACGGCGGGCTCGCTGGACAGCAGGGTGTTTCCGGTCGGTGTGCGCCGCATCGTGCTCGACCCGGGTCACGGCGGCAGGGACGTGGGCACGGTGACCCCCGAGGGCCTGCAGGAGAAGGAGCTGGCGCTCGACATCGCGCTGCGGTTGCGCGACCTGCTGGCTGCCGACGGCGGGCTCGAGGTGGTCCTCACCCGCAGTGATGACCGGCACGTGCTGCTGCGCGAGCGGGCGCGCATCGCCAACCAGGCCGATGCCGACCTGTTCGTCTCCATCCACCTCAACTGGCTGGAGCCGCGCGGCAGCAGCGGTATCGAGACCTATTACCTGGGGCCCACCGACGACCCCTACCTGGTACGGCTGACCGGCCGCGAGAACCACGACTCGGGCTACTCACTGGGCGACGTGCGCCGCCTGCTCGACAGCATCTACCTCGACCTGCGGCAGGAGGAGTCGCAGCGGCTCGCGGCCTCGGTGCAGGGCTCGCTGTACGAATCGCTCAGCGCGCAGACGCCCGAGCTGCGCGACCGCGGCGTGCGCTCGGCGCCCTTCCTGGTGCTGGTCACCACCGACATGCCGGCCATCCTCGCCGAGGTATCCTGCCTGTCGAACGAGAGGGAGGCGGAGCTGCTGGCCACGCCGGCCTACCGCCAGAAGATCGCCGAGGCGCTCGAGGCGGGGATCGCCCGCTACCGCGAGATCCTCGCTCACATCGACGCAAAGGAGAGCTAGAACGGCTATGACGCCCAAGAAGGACGACTATCTCTACGTCGGCATCGACCTCGGTACGTCGCAGAGCTCGATCACCGCATCGACCGGCGAGCGGCGGGTGGTGCGCAGCCTGGTGGGGTGGCCGGTGGACATGGTGGCGAAAAAGATCGTCAAGAAGCCGGTGTTGATCGGCGACGAGGCGCTCGAGAACCGCTCCATGCTCGACCTGCATCGCCCCCTGGAGCGCGGGTTGATCAAGGAGGGCTCGGAGCGCGACCTGGCGGCGGTGCGCGAGCTCCTCGACCACCTGTTGTCGCTGGTCGGGGTGAAGGGCAAGGACGGCGGCGCCAAGGTCCGCGCGGTGGTCGGCGTCCCCGCCGAGGCGATGCGGGTCAACAAGCAGCAGCTGCGCAACACCCTCAAGGGGATGGTGGACAGCCTGATGGTGGTCTCCGAGCCCTTCGCCGTGGCCTACGGGCAGGATGCCCTGCTCCACACCATGATCGTCGACATCGGCGCCGGCACCACCGACTTCTGCGTCATGCGCGGCCGCTACCCCACCGAGGAGGACCAGCGCACCCTGAGCACTGCCGGCGATTCGGTGGACGACCAGCTGTCCAAGCTGATCCACGAGCACTATCCCGAGGCCCAGTTCACGGTCCACATGGTGCGGGAGTGGAAGGAGAGCCACAGCTTCGTCGGCAAGCAGAAGGAGCGGGTGAAGGTGCAGGCGCCGGTCAAGGGCAAGCCCACCGAGATGGACATCACCGACGAGCTGCGGGCGTCGTGCGAGAGCCTGATCGAGCCGATTTCGGAGACCATGCTCGACCTGCTGGCCAAAGTGGATCCGGAGTACCAGGAGCACGTGCGCAACAACGTGCTGCTGTCCGGCTGCACCTCGCTCATCGACGGGCTGCCCGAGGCCCTGGAGCGGTCGCTGCGCGAGGTGGGCGGCGGCAAGGTGACGCGGGTCAAGGACCCGGTCTTCGCCGGGTCCGACGGCGGGCTGGCGCTGGCCGGTGATGCGGCGGACGGCGATTGGGAGAAGCTCGGGAGCTGACCCAGCCGCCGCGGCGCCCCCGCTCCGCCGTGCGCCCGCCGCGGGCGGCGGCGGATGGCGTGGTGCGAATCGTCTGCCCGGGGCGCAAGGGGATCCACACCGGGTTCCTGAAAGACCTGTCGAGCGACGGTCTGTTCATGCGTATCCTCGATCCCGAGACGCCCGGCACCCGGCTGGGCGTCTCCTTCCGGCTGGAGGGCGTGAGCGAGGTGGTGAGGGGGGAGGCGGAGGTGGCGTGGTGCCGCGCCTCTTATCAGGGGCCCGGGCTGCCCCCCGGCATGGCGCTACGCTTCCTCCATCTGGAGCGCGGTGGCGATGCCGTCGTCGCTCGTCACCTGCAGCGGGCGCAGGGTGGCGGCGAGGAGGCGGCGCCGGCTGACGCCGCGGAGGGGGCGCCGGCGCCCGCCAAGGTGGCGGAGGAGCGGAACCAGGAAGCGGAGGAGGACAGGGATGGCGCGCCGGCGAAGGCGGCGCGCCGGTCCGTCCTGGGCCTGGTGGCGCTGCTGGTGGCGGCGGCCCTGGCGGTGGCAGCGCTGTGGTGGCGGCCGGCGACACCGGCGCCGGCCGAGACGCGCGCCGCGGCCGCCACCTCGGCCACGGCGAGCGAGCTGCACATCCCGTCCCCACCCCCGACCTCGCCCCGCGCCGACGCCGCGGCGGGCCCGGTGACGGCGGCGCCTGCGCCGCCGCGCCGGCCGCTGCAGCGCGTCGAAGGGCTGGAGTGGGAGGCGCTGGGCGGGGTCACGCGCGTGTTGCTGCGGGGTGACGGGGTCTTTCCGCCCGGCGCCGTGGTCTCGTCGCGCATCGGCGGCGACACGCCGCGGCTGGTGGTAGAGGTGCGCGGAGTCGCGGCCTCGCTCGCCGGCCAGCAGTGGGAGGTGGGCAGCGAGGAGCTGGTGCGCATCCGCAGCGGCTTCCACGGTGCGGGCGGCGACGGGGACCTGCACCTGGTGTTCGACCTTCCGTCTGCCGCCGTCACCGCCGAGATCGGCGCCGAGGACGACCGGCTGTCGGTGGCGCTGCGTCTGCCCGCCGGGGAATGAGGGCTCGGCTGCCGGGCGCGCCCTGGCGCGCCGCCCTCGCCGCGGCCCTGCTGCTCGCCTGCCGCTCCGAGCCGCAGGCGGAGGCGCCGGCGCCGGTGGTCGCCACCGCACCAGGCGTGCCGGGACCTCCCGAGACCTCGCCCAGCGCGCGCCTCGAGGTCGCCGCCTCGCTGCGCCGCGATCTCGAGACGGAGCGCCACCCCACCGACGGCGGCGGCCGCGCCTGGCTGGTGGCGGAGGCGAGCGACGCGCCCGCCCGCGCCGGCGCCCGCGGCCGCTGGACCGTCGAGTACGAGGCGCAGGGCGCCGGCATCGCGGCCGGTGGGGCGCTGTTCTTCCAGACCTCGCCGTTCTGGGGGTGGAGCACCCCGCAGGTGCGCGATCCCGAGGCTGCCGGTTTCACCCGGCTGCTGCCCGAGCCGGCGGAGCTGGCGCACCGGGCCGAGACGGTCGACCAGAACCTGCTGGCGATCCGCCTCCCGGACGGGATGGCTGCCGGGCAGCGGCTGCGGATCGTCTTCGGCGCCGGCCCGGCGGGGGCGGCGGCCGACGACTACGCGGAGCGCGGCTCGCCGTTCTGGCTGGCGGTGGACGGCGACGGCGACGGGATTCGGCGACTGGTGCCCTCGCCGCCGCGAGTGGACGTGGCGGCCGGCCCACCGGCGCGGCTGGTCGCCACCCTCCCTTCCACCGCCCGCCCCGGCGAGCCCCTGCGGCTCGCCCTGGCGGTGCTCGACGCCCGCGGCAGCGCCGGCGTGGAGGTGGCGGGAGAGCTGCGCTTGACCAGCGTTCCCGCCGGCCTCGACCTCCCCGCCGCGGTGACCGTGCGGCGAGCCGACGGCGGGGTGCTGTCCCTGCAGCTCGTCGCACCCGCCGCGGGCGTCTACCGGGTGCGCGCCGAAGGCCTCGACGGCCTGGCGGCAGAGAGCAACCCGCTGGTGGTGGGGGAGGGGCGGCGCATCCTGTGGGGGGACCTGCACGGCCATTCCCAGCTCTCCGACGGCACGGGCGCGCCCGAGGAGTACTTCCGCTACGCCCGCGACGTGGCGGCGCTCGACCTGGCCGCCCTCACCGACCACGACCACTGGGGGATGCAGCCGCTGGCGACCCACCCGCGGCTGTGGTCGGCGATCCGCGAGCAGGTAGCCGCCTTCCACCAGCCGCACCGCTTCGTGAGCCTACTCGGCTACGAGTGGACCAGCTGGGTGCACGGGCACCGCCACGTCCTCTACTTCGGCGACGAGGGCGACGTGCTCAGCTCCGTCGACCCGCGCTACGAGCACCCGCGGCAGCTGTGGGATGCCCTGCGCGGCTTGCCGGCGTTGACCCTCGCCCACCACTCCGCCGGGGGGCCGGTGGCCACCAACTGGGGAGTGCCTCCCGACCCCGAGCTCGAGCCCGTCACCGAGATCGTCTCGGTGCACGGCAGCAGCGAGGCACCCGACGCGCCGGCGCCGATCTACTCGCCGGTCGCCGGCAACTTCGTGCGCGACGCCCTCGGCCTCGGCTACCGGCTGGGCTTCATCGGCAGCGGCGATGGCCACGACGGCCATCCCGGGCACGCTCATCTGGGGGCGGCCTCGGGCGGGTTGGCCGCCATCCTCTCCGAGGTGCTCACGCGCGACGCCGTGCTGGCCGCCCTGCGGGCGCGGCGCGTGTACGCCACCAACGGGCCGCGGATCCTCCTGCGCGCAGCCCTGGCGGGTCAGCCGATGGGTTCGCAGGTGGCGGCCGCGCAGCTGCAGGCACGGCCGCGCCTCGAGCTGCAGGTGGCGGCCCCCGCGGCGGTGGAGCGGGTGGACCTGGTGCGGCAGCAGGGCGTGTGGCAGTCGCTGCCCCTGGGCGCCGAGACGGTGCTGCAGCTCTCCGTGCCGGTCGGCGAGCTGCGCCCCGGCGAGCTGATCTACGTGCGGGTGGTGCAGGAGGACGGCGGCGCCGCCTGGTCGAGCCCCTGGTGGATCGTCGACTGACGCGGTACGGCGGCCGGGACCGCCTGCGGCACCTCGGCGAGCAGCGCCGCGCCGTAGAGCACCAGCGCGATCCACACGGCGTCCGCCAGCAGGAGGTGGAGGAGCTGAACCGTCACCGGGGCGAGGAGCGCCACGTTTACCGCCCCCAGGGCGAGCTGCGCCAGGACCAGCAGAGCCATCCACGACCCCAGCCGCCGCACTCGCCGGGGAGGCCTGGGCGTCAGCCGCGGCAGCGACAGCAGCAACACCGCCACTGTCACGGCCAGCAGAGGGTGCACCAGCCGCAACCGCAGCAGCAGGTGGCCGCCGAGCGACAGGTCCTGCCGCACGGCCTCGCCCACGGTCGTTGCCGGGAACAGGGTATCGCCGAGCGCTGCGACGGCGCCGGACGCGCCCACCAGCAGCAGGCCGACCGCCGCCGCGGCGAGGTAGGTCAAGGTGCGGCGATCGGCGGCGCGCCATCGCGACGGTGGCGCCTCCCCGGCCCACCAGGCGGTGAGGGTCAGCGCCGCGAGCAGCAGGAAGGTGTTGACGAGGTGGACCGCCATGTAGGCGGCGCGAGTCAGCGAGGCGTCCTCGCCGACCAGCTCGAAGAGGACCAGCCCGGCGCCGACGGCCGCCTCCACCAGGATGAGCGCCACGCTCCACGCGGCGGCCTTGCGCAGCGGGTGGCCGGCGTCGCGGGCGCGAAACGCCCACACCGCCAGGATCCCGACCAGTAGCAGGGCGACGCCGCTGGTGAGGCGGTGCGTCAGCTCGATGAGCGTGGCGGTCGTCGCCTCGCGCGGCAGCACCTCGCCGTTGCACAGCGGCCAGTGACTGCCGCAGCCGGCGCCGGAGCCGGTGGCGCGCACGTAGGCGCCCCAGAGGATGACCAGGACGTTCCAGCCGAGAGTGGCGACGGCGAAGCGCTGGAGGGGGTTTCCTCGCACCGGCGCATTGTAGAGGATGGGGTGGAGAGCGCCCTCCGCGGGAGCGGGGTTTCGCCCCCGTGGCCGCCCCTGCTGGTCTCCCTGGTAGGCTGGGGCATCATGCCGAGGTGGGCGCGGGGGTGGCGGGCACCGGGGCTGCTCCTGGCTCTCGGCGCTACGCTCGCCTGCGCCGGCGGCGGGCCGCCGCGCGGAGCGCCGCCGGCGAAGGGTCCGGCGGCGATAGGCGCGCCGCCCGCCGTCGAGGTCGTGGGGCGTGCATGGCTGCCGTCCGGCCTCTCCCTCGACGGAGTGCTGGTCGGGGGGCTCTCCGGAATCGCCTACGACGCCGCGGCAGATCTGTACCTGGCGGTGTCGGACGATCCGGGAGAGCGCGGGCCGCCGCGGTTCTACACCCTGCGCATCCCGATCGTCGACGGGCGGCTGGAGGCGCCGGGAGTCGAGGTCACCGGCTGGCAGGCGCTCCTCGGCTCGGGTGGCGGCCGGCTGCCGGGGGTCGGCGCCGACCTCGAAGGCATCGCCCTCGCCGGCGACGGCACGCTCTACGTCGCCTCCGAGGGGGACGCTCGGGTTCTGGTCGCGCCGTTCCTCGCCCGCCACCGGCGCGACGGGCTGCGGGTCGAGCTGCTGCAGCTGCCCGCCGCCTTCCTGCCGGACGGCGCGGGGCGCGGCGTGCGGTTCAACATGGCTCTCGAATCCGTGACCCTGTCTCCCGACGAGCGCTGGCTCTACACCGCCACGGAAGGGCCGCTGGAGCAGGACGGAGCCGAGGCCGCGGTGGGCCGTGCCGCCTGGTGCAGGATCCTCGAGATCGATCTGACGACGGGGGCTCGCCGCGAGATCGCCTATCGGGTGGATCCGGTGCACGCCTGGCCGCCGGTGCCGGGGAGTCTGCGGGTCTCGGGCCTGGTCGAGCTGCTGGCCCTGGAGCGGGGGGAGCTGCTGGCCCTGGAGCGCTCCTTCGCCATGGGGGCGGGCTTCGCCATCAAGCTCTACCGCGTCTCCCTGGGTGGCGCCGACGACGTCTCCGCGGTGGCCAGCCTGGCGACGGCGCCGCAGCCGAGGCCGGCGGCCAAGCGGCTGCTGCTCGACCTCGGCGCGGCCGGGGTGCCCCTGGACAACCTGGAGGGGATGACCTTCGGGCCGCGCCTGCCGGACGGGCGGCGCTCGCTGGTGCTGGTCAGCGACGACAATTTCGACCCCGAGCAGACGGCTCAGGTGGTAGTGCTGGCGGTGCCGGACGAGGCGCTGCGGCCGTCGCCACCCGGGTGACGAAGGCTCAGCGCGCCTGGCGGCGACGGCCGGTCCAGGTCTTCATGCCGGTGCTGGCGCCGAACAAGTCTGCCAGCAGGTCGCCGACGCGCCTGGGTAGACTGTTCCTGAGGAACGGCGTGATCTTGACCAGCCAGGGCTCGAGGACGAACGGTCGGCCGGCGAGGACCGCGGCGACGACCTTGTCGGCCACGTCGTCCGGCTTCAGGAAGCGGGTGAGGCGGGGCGGCCGCACGCCGGCGAACATGCCGGTGTCGACGTACAGCGGGCAGACCGTGGTCACCCCGACGTGGTCGTGGCCCAGCTGCGCCATCTCCAGCCGCAGCGATTCGGAGAGGCCGATCACCGCCCACTTGCTCGACGCGTAGGTGGCGCCGTACGGCAGGCCGATGAAGCCCGCGGCGCTGGCCAGGTTCACCAGGTGCCCTTCGGCGGCCGCCACCAGGTCCGGCAGGAATGCGTGGGTCATCGCCATCACGCCGTCGATGTTGACGCGGTAGGTGGCGAGGTGCTTGTCCAGCGGCACGTCCAGGAAGGGGCCGCCGGTGACGATGCCGGCGTTGTTGACCAGCACGTCCAGCGGGCCGGCGTCGGCATGCAGCCGCTGCCGCACGGCGTGGATGGCGTCCACGTCGGTGACGTCGAGCGTGTAGCCGCGGCAGGCGACACCGCGCGCCGTGAAGTCAGCCACCATGTCGGCCAGCACGTCGCTGGCCACGTCGGTGAGCACCAGCTCGGCGCCCTCTGCCGCAAAGCGGCGCGCCATGGCGTGTCCCAGCCCCCCCGCGCCCCCGGTGACGAGCACCCGCTTGGACTGTAGGGTCTTCATGGGCCGGAGGATAGCACTCTTTGCCGCATAGCGGCATGAGGCGCGTCCCCTGGCGGCTGGCCGCGAGCTTCGGGAACGCCACGCCCTGCGAAAGGGGCCCTCGGCCAGGGTGTAGATTACGGTCATGCGCGTGAGCCCCGCCATCGCCCTCGGCGCTCTCGTCGCCGCCGGCGCGGCCTGTGCGCCGCCGACCTCCACCGCCGCCGCCGACTGGCGCCTCGATCCGCTGTGGGACGACGGCCACGCCGAATTCTGCGTCTACGAAGTGGACTGGGCGCGCTACGGGGGTCACTACCCGGGCCGGGCGCTGCTGGTGTTGGTCAAGGAGCCGTGGGCTGCCGATCTCGACGTCAAGGCCGACCGGCCGCGCGACGACGGCTTCGAGGTCCTCAAGCTCAACCACGTCCGCGACGTTCCGACCGGCATCTACACCTACCACCAGATGGCGAGCGTCTACCTGCGCCGGGACGACGCGTCGCTGGTTAAGGTGGCGGCGACCAGCTCCGAGGCTTGCGGCGTCACCACCGCCTACGTCCGCGACGGCCGGCTGGAGGTGCGCAGCTACTTCGACGGCGTCGGCGACCGCCGGTACGAGTACCCGTCCGGCGCCCTGCCCCAGGATGGTCTGCCGGCGCTGCTCCGCGACTGGCTGCAGGGCGAGGCGCCGGCGGCGCTGTCGGTGATGCCCAGCTTCCTCGACTCGCGGCTCGCGGACCTCGCGCCCCGCACCCTGCGCCTCCGCCGCTCGGGCCCCCACGCCCTGGTGGTACCGGCCGGCTCCTTCGAGGTGGTCGAGCTGCGGCTCGAGGACGACGCCGGCTGGCTCTCTTTCGACTTCGCGGCGGCGCCCCCGCATCACCTGGTGCGCTTCCGCGACGACGCCGGCACCGCCTACCGGCTGGCCAAGTGCGACCGGCTGCGCTACTGGGAGATGCACGACCCCGGGGGGGAGTCGTGGCTGCCGCCGGGCCTGCGCTGAG
>DATKEH010000151.1:0-3909 GCA_035546355.1 Thermoanaerobaculia bacterium | reverse complement strand
CTCCGCATGGGCTCGGAGCTCCGCCTTTCGGACGACGAGCTCTTCGACCTCTGCGCCCGCAACCCGGAGCTGCGCATCGAGCGGACCGCCGCAGGAGACCTGATCGTGATGACGCCGGCGGGCGGGGCGAGCGGCCACCGCAACCTCGAGATCACCAGCGCCCTGGCGGTGTGGGCGCGAAGCGACAGCACCGGTGTCGGCTTCGACTCGTCGACCGGCTTCGTGCTGCCCAACGGCGCCATGCGCGCCCCGGATGCCGCCTGGGTCCTGCGCTCGCGGCTGGAGCCCCTCTCCAGCGAGGCCAAGGAGAAGTTCCTCCCCCTCTGCCCCGACTTCGTCGTCGAGCTGCGGTCGCCCGCGGACCGGCTGGGGGACCTGCAGGCCAGAATGGAGGAGTACCGGGACAACGGCGCCCGCCTGGGCTGGCTGGTAGACCCCCAGGAGCGACGGGTCCACGTCTACCGTCCGGGCCGCCCCGCCGAAGTCCTCGAAGGCGTCGCGGCGGTTTCCGGCGATCCCGAGCTCGCCGGCCTCGTCCTCGAGCTCGAGCCGGTCTGGCGCCCGATCTGATCCCTGGCTGGCAGCTGGCCGACGGCTCAGGCGGTACAACAGGATCGGCGGGAGCCACTTGCGCAGCGGCCCCCACCAGCGCAGCTTGCGGGGCGTGATCGAGGCTGCGAAAGCCCGCACCAGCTCGGGGCGCGCCCGGCGGCGGCTCCCAGAGACGGAATCCGCAGCCGTCCCGTTGTCAGCCCCCTCGCGCAGCCTCGACCTGCACTCGGGCGGGCGGCTCCTCGGCGGCGCTCACCACCTCGCGGCCGATCAGCTCTCCCGGCGTCTCGGTTGCCGGCGGCATCGACTGCGGCGAAAGGAATCGCCAGCGGTACTTGCGCACATCGAAGCTCTCGATCCGCTCTTCCGAAGCGGCGCGCCGATTGTAGGCACGAGCGGCGGCGCGGAGATAACGGCGGGCAGTGCGGCGGTCTGCCTCGCCTCCCTCGAACAACCGGTCGAGGGTCCAGCGATAGCGGGAGTCGGCCAGCGCCGGGATTGCCTCCTCCAGGGGCGCCCGCGTCACCTGCCCCGAGGCCCTTCGCACCAGCACGTGGACGTACTCGACTTCACCGCTGGTCTCGCGGTCGGCGTACATCTGCATTGCCGATAACGGGTAGAGCTCCAGACGCGCGGACCAGGCGAGGAGGAACAATGCGACGAGACGACGCAACCCGCGCGCCGCGCCGGGAGCCGCAGTCTCCTCACGCGCGTCGGCTCCGACCGGCACCGAAGGCGGCACCGCCACCCGCCGCCCGAGCAGCCGTCGCAGGTCGTAGAAGAGCACCTGGAGGAGCAACAAGTCGAAGAAGGCGACGTTCTGAAAGAGCAGGATACCCAGGTGGAGCGCGGCGGTGACTGCGGGGACCCAACGCCGCGCCCGTCGCGACACCAGCACCACCGGGTAGACGAGCTCCACGGCGAGTGCCGACAGACCGAGCAGCGCGAACAGGGCGTCCGGCGCCGGTGCCAGCGCCAGTCCCCAGTCGAAGTCGAAGGCCATTGGCGCCAGTGAGTCGCGGTAGAGGAGCGTGCGCAGGTTGACCGGGTGCCACCACAGCAGGCCGCCGTCGCGCAGCTTCGACAACCCCGCCTCGAAATAGACCAACGCCAGCACTGTCCACACCGCATAGCGCGACCAGCCGTAGATCGGCTGCGGATCCTCGGGACCAGCGAGGGGTTCGGCAGCCCGAAGCCGGCGGCGCCGGTCCAGCGACAGGGCATCGCCCGCCGGGGTGAAGCAGAGGACGATCAGGAGGTAGAGGGGCGTCAGCCCGACGTGGAAGAGGCGGCTGTAGAGGCGTAGGATGCCCGAGAGCAGGAAGTAGGCGACGGTGGCCGCAGGCAGGGTGACCCGGGTGCGCCAGCCGACGAGGGCGGCCACCAGCAGGGCGGCGGTGAGTGCCTGCAGCATCGCCAGGGCCCCGGCGCTGGCCAGCAGGCGGTCGCAGCCGGGCAGCGCGGCGAGGAGGCTCATCGTTCCCATCCGGCCGGCCATCTCCGGCGGCAGGTCGGCCACCGACGGCAGATGCTCGCACAGGGTGACGAGCAGGGCGCTGCCGCAAACGGCGAGACGCAGCCCGGCCAGGGAGGTGGCCGTGGCGCCGTGGACGTGGCGGGCGACCAGCCGCCGGTTCGCCAGGAGCAGAGCGTACCCGCACCAGACCAGGGCGGCCACCGCCGGCCAGATCGCGAACCAGCGCCACTCGCCGAGGTGCTGCTCGAGGGACGCCCTTGCCTGAGCCGCCGCCAGCTCCTCGGCCAGCTGCGGGTGCCGGACGTCGAGCTCGCCGCGGTAGAGGGCGGCGATCACCAGGGGAGCGACGAGATAGGCAACGACGAGCCAGCCGGCGGTGAGCGCGAGCGCCACGCGGAGCCGCCGCCCCGACCCCGCGAGGCGGGTGTGTCGCGGCCTCCGCACCGACACGCTGCCGCTCGGCGGCGCGTGACCCTGGGGTGCCATTCGGCCACAGGATATATCGGCCTCCGACCGTCGCTGCACTGGCTCTGCCGCGCGCAGCAACGTAGAATGAGCCACCGTGAGGAGTGGGACGAGACGAGCCGCGCGTCCGAGGGGCAGTGGCGCCCGGCATGCAGCCTAGCGCCCGCCCGACCTACCAAGAGCTGCCGACACCGCCGGCCGAGGTCGCTGGGCGGCTGCTGTCGCTGTCGCCGCGGCCGCGGCCAGCGTTCTGGCTCTATTGGGGGCACCTGGTCGCGCTGTTTGGCCTCGCCCTCTCCAACGTGCTGCTCGCAGTGTCGGTTCTCGCTTCGCCGTGGACCGGGCGCTGGGAACGCCTACGCCGGCGCGAGCTGCGGCCGCTGCTGATCGCCGTCGGCGCCTACGCGGCCTTGCTGCTACTGTCCATCGCCACCTCCCTCGACCCCCGCCAAAGCCTCGGCGAGGGTACCGAGATCTTCACCCTGACCACCCTGCTGCTCGCCCTGGTGCTGGTGCGCGGGGAGCGCGAGGTGCGGCTGCTGGTGGACGGCGTGGTGCTGCTCGCCACCCTCCAGGCGCTGATCGGTCTCGGGCAGTTCCTCGCCGTCGGCGGCGCCGACCTCTCCCGACGTATCCAGGGAACGCTGTCGCACTACATGACCTTCGCCGGCGTACTCTTGGTGGCGGACCTCCTGCTGTGTGCGCGTCTGCTGGCCCTCGGCCGGCGCATCGGCTGGTGGGGTCTGGCGCTGTTACCGATCAACGCAGCGCTCCTCGGCAGCCTTACGCGTAGCGCCTGGGTGGGGCTGGCGGCAGGCCTGCTGGCGCTGGTGCTGCTGTCGCGCCGCTGGCTGCTGCTGCTGGCGCTACCGGCCCTCCTCGCCGTGCCCGTTCTGCTCGCGCCGGGGCCGGTGCTCGAGCGCGCCGCCTCGATCCTCGACCCCACCGACACCACCAACTACGACCGCCTCTGCATGGCCTACGCAGGGCTGCAGATGGTGCAGGAGCGACCGCTGGTCGGCCAGGGGCCACGGATGGTGCGTGAGCGCTACGAGCTGTACCGCTACCCCAATGCGCCGCGGCAGTGGGTCCCCCACTTGCACAACAGCTACCTGCAGCTGGCGGCAGAGCGCGGGGTGCCGGCGCTGCTGGCGTTGCTGGCTCTGCTCGCCGTGGCCTGGCGGCGGGGGATGCAGGAGCTGCGACACGGGGGGCGCAGCGACGAGCGGGCAGCGCTGCTGCTCGGCTCGCTCGCCACGCTGGTGGGCTTCGCCGTCGCCGGGTTGTTCGAGAACAACTGGACGGACACCGAGGTGCAGCGTCCGATTCTCCTGCTGCTGGCCGTGCCGTTCCTGCTCGGCCAGGAGGGGGAGGGCGAGGCCACGGTGGCGCGGCTGCCGCGGTAGGGCCGATCG
>DATKEH010000150.1:0-3931 GCA_035546355.1 Thermoanaerobaculia bacterium | reverse complement strand
CGCTGTCGAGCGCTTCGCTACTTCCCCGCGACCGTCGCCGAGCCGGCCACCGGCAGCCCGTCGTAGAGCTTGGCGGTGAATCGCACCTCCTGGGTACCAGGGGAGAGCCCCAGATCCTGCGCCGCGAAGCGCAAGACCAGGTCGGTGTCGCCGTCGAGGTCGACGTCCTCCAGGGTGCCACCGTCGAGCGGTGCGGCGCCCGCCAGCCGGGCGGTGGCCGGATCGATGTCGGCGGCGTCGAAGGTGTCGGTGGAGAGCACCGAAACTGGCACCGTCCGCCGCGACTTGAGGTTGATACTTGCGGGCAGCTCGATCTCCACCCGCAGCGCCGCGACCAGCGCCACGAACTGCGAGAACGACCCGACACGGCCGCAGATCACGTTGTTGGTGGTATCGACGGGCAGGTTGGTGATGTAGCGCGCCTGCTGCGTCCCCTCCTGGCCGGCGGCGCACTCCCCATCGGTCACCAGGTCGGCGGTGCAGGTGAACTCGGTCCAGTCGGTGAGCAGATCCGTGCCCAGGGTGCCGCCGTCGCAGCCGGCGGCGCCCGCGGCCTGCAGCACCGCGCTGCAGGTCTCCTCGTGCAGCAAACGCAGCGCCTCCTCCTGCGCCAGGGTCATGCCGGTATCGTCGTAGTCGAAGCAGACGGTCACCAGCCCGACGAAGGTGGCGGTGGTGTTGACGTCCCAGAAGACCGGCGACCCCGAGCCCTCGAGCGAGAAGTCCGCGGGCAGGGCCACGTCCGTGGTGTTGGAGGAGGTGACGGTCGTGCTACCGCCGTCGGTGACCTCGTCGAAGGTGACCTGCACGCCCTCGGAGGGCTCCACCGTCACGTCCGAGCCGATCTCGGTGGCGAGGCCCGGAGTCAGCGCGAGGTCTCCGGCGCCCGCGCCGGCGCCGAGCACGGTGAGGATGGCGTGGTTGCTCGGGTCCGGGTCCCGCGCGTCGACGACGAACACGGCGTTGCTCGCCGCGGCGGCGGCGAAGACATAGTCCTTGCTCGGCCCCACGCGGATGCTGTTGCTCTGCGCGCCCGAGGGCAGGCGCTGCACCCAGCAGGGCGGGCTGGGGCACCCCGAGGTGCCGGCCAGGTCGATGACGTCGATGGTGCCGGCGCGCCCGGAGGAGTAGAGGACCGAGCGACCACTGTCGGGATCGTCGAGTATCGCCAGGTGCCGCACGTCGTTTTCGCCGAGCTCGATCGTCCCGATCTGCGTCAGCAGGCCGGTGGCGGGATCGGCGGCGTCCGGGTCGATGGAGAAGACGCGGATGGCCGTCTCGACCGAGGTGTAGAAGTACAGCTTCGTGCCATCCGGGTGGACGACGAGCCCGTCGCTGCGCCCCACCAGCCCATCGAGCCCGGAGAGGTGGATCGAGATCACGTTCTCGACCGGCACCTCGGACGCGACGCCGGCGTTGATGTCACCGATGTCGGCGGCGAGGATGAATGCCTGGCTCTCCTGCACGCCGGGGTCGTAGGTGTTGAAGCGCTGGCGGTCGTTGGCCACGAACAGCCAGTCGCCGGCCACCGCCATGCCCCGCGTGAAGCCGCGGAAGGGGAAGTCGTCCCAGCTGGAGATCCAGACGCTGCCGATCGGGTTGGGCCCCATCAGGTCGGTGGTGTCGACGATGTCGACCGTCGGCCAGATGCCGTTGACGAAGAGCCGGCTGCCGGCGGCGTTGGGGACGATGATCACGGGCGCCACTCCGGTCACGCCGATCTGGCGCACCTGCTCGTTCCAGGTGCAGGGCACGCCGAGGTGGGTGCCGTCCTCGTCGGCGACGATGCAGTGGACACGCATCGTCGCGTCGCGGAAGCCGGTGACGTAGAGCAGCCGGCCGTCGTCGGAGACCAGGTCGTAGGCGGCCCCCTGCGCGGTCGGGAAGTGCTGCGAGACCTGGCCGGCGGAGGCCGAGTTGAGGATGGTCACGGTGTCGGCGACCCCGTCGGCCGTGTAGCCGATGGCCTCGGGGAGGAACTCGGCCGGCGCCACGACCTTGAGGTCGGGGTAGGTGCCCACGCGGCCGGCCGAGTCGATGACGCCGAGCCGCGGCTGCCCCGTCGGCACCAGCGCGGGCACCGTGGCCTCGAGGGAGGTGGCGGTGACGTTGGTGAGCGACGAGAGCCACCTGCTACCCAGGAAGGCGTGCACCGCACCGCCCAGCGTGTCACCGCTGACGAGCAGCGGCCGGTCCTGGTCGTTCTCCACCAGCGGCTCGCCGCCCGAGGTGGCCGCGGCGATGCTCGGTCCTCCGGCGGTGGGATTGAATTCGTCGGCGACCGCGAAGCTGACCGCGGAGGAGACTCCCGAGACCGTGTCGAGCTGGATGTCGTCCATCACCGCGCTGGGATCGCTCGCCAGCAGCTTCGCCTTGTCGAGGGCGATCAGGGTGGCCGGGTGCCCGCCCTGAAGAAGGTAGAGGTAGGCACCGTTCTGCGACAGCTCGAGCTGCTCGCCGTCGCCGAAGGTCTCGTGGCCCCAACCGGCGAGCGGCAGCGTGAACAGGACGCGGTCCTCGCCCAGGCCGCTGACGAACGGCGGCGCGAGGTCGACCACCAGCACCTCCTGCGGCCCGCTGCTGCAGTCCGCGCCGCAACTCTCCACCTTGAGGATGGCGCGCGGCCCGTCCACGGTGTCCTCGACGTAGAGGTCGCGCACGCGCTGGATGTCGTCGCTGACGTCGTGGTGGAACCGCAGATTGACGGCGTTGGCCAGATCGAGGCTGCCGTCGAACAGGATGGGCACCAGCTGCAGCTCGACGCGAGAGATGGCGAGGTAGGGGCTGCCGCCGACGTCGACGATGCGCGCCTTGCTGGCCGCCGGGTCCCAGCCGATGTCCAGCGGCACGACAAAGGCGGTGCCGAGTCCCGGGGAGCCGGGAGAGCCGATGTCCACCACCTGCACCCGCGTGTCGTTGCCGTCGCCGAAGCCGCCATGCGTCAGCACATAGAGCGTGTCGGTGCCAGGAGGCCCGAGCAGCGCCAGGTTGAAGAGCGTCTGGTAGCCGAAGTTCAGCGCCGAGCCCGGCACTTCACGCAGGAAGCCCGGGTTGGGCGCACCGCCGAGCGTCAGGCGCAGATCGACCACCGAGATCCCCATTCCGCCGCCGACGTTGTCGCCCAGGAAGGCGTAGTCCCCCGAGGGATCCAGCGTCAGGAAGTGGGTACCGGCGCGCGCGGTGTTGGGCACCGGCAGGACGACACCGTTGGGATCGACGTAGGCGATGCCCGCCCGCACCGCGCCGGTGGCGACGGCGAAGAAGCCGTCGTTGGGGATCACCTTCCACGGCTCCACCGTGGTCGGCATGGCGAAACCGGCGTTGCCGTCCGGCAGCTGCTCGCGCACGAACAGCGCGCCGTCGAACGAGATCTCGTGGATCTGCGACGGGCTCAGCTGCGGCACGTAGAGCCGCTCCTGGGCGAGCCCCGACCCGGCCACGATCAGCGTGAGGCCCAGCAACCCGCAGATTCGCGCCGCCCTCCGCACCACCTTCGACTGCCTCGCCCCCGCGTCTCCGATAAGCGACATTCGCCTCTCGTACCTCGCCATCTCTGACCTCCTCTCGATGTGGGGTGGATTCCCCTGTGGTGTAAAAAAGGAACGAACGAGGGCGAGATCTCGAACAGCGGCCCTCGTCGGGCTCTCCCCTAAATACGAGCGCTCCAGCCCCTCTCTCGGGGACGGCCCCTGCGAGCCGGGCGAGGCGCCTTCTGCCCCAAGTGGACCGCTTCGGCTCGGCGCTCGCCCCGGCTTCGCACGCAAACGCGACGAAGGCTCGAGCGGTCGGGTTGCGGTAGACTCCGCCCATGCTCGCCGACGGGCCCCTGATCCTGGTGGCCACCGACTTCTCCCCCACCGCGGCGGCGGCGCTGGAGTGGGGCACCGAGATCGCCAGCTCCCACGGCGGCCGGGTCTGCCTGGTGCACGCG
>DATKEH010000149.1:0-9655 GCA_035546355.1 Thermoanaerobaculia bacterium | reverse complement strand
TGGCACGAATCCTGTACGCAGCATGGGCGATGCGGTGGCAGGGGCGACAACGCAGCACGCGAGTCGAGGACCGGCGGGGGCGCGGTCTCTCCGGCGGCAAGGTCGCCGGCGGCGGCATCGGCGTGCTGCTGGCGGTGCTCGCCATCTCCTGGCTCACCGGCGCCGACCCCCAGGAAGTGGCGAACGTGGTGGTGCCGGCGGCCCGCAGCGGCGCCGACGCCGGCCCGGCGCCCCCTCCGCCCGCCGACGACGAGCAGGCGGCCTTCGTCTCGGTGGTGCTCGCCGACACCGAACAGACCTGGGGGCGGCTGCTGCCGCAGGAGGTCGGCCAGCCCTACCGCGAACCCAGCCTGGTGCTGTTCAGCGACGCCGTCGACTCCGCCTGCGGCCTGGGCTCGGCGGCGATGGGTCCCTTCTACTGCCCGCTCGACGGCAAGGTCTACCTCGACCTGACGTTCTTCCGCGAGCTCGAGTCGCGCTTCGGCGCCCCCGGCGATTTCGCCCGCGCCTACGTGGTGGCGCATGAGGTCGGGCACCACGTACAGAACCTGCTCGGCATCTCCGGCCAGGTACAGCGGCAGCGCCAGGGCCTGCCGCAGGCGCAGGGCAACGAGCTGTCGGTGCGGCTCGAGCTGCAGGCCGACTGCCTGGCCGGGGTGTGGGGCCACCACGCCGGCACCGAGCGCGACCTGCTCGAGTCCGGCGACGTCGAGGAGGGCCTGGCGGCCGCCGCCGCCATCGGCGACGACCGCATGCAGCGCCAGACCCGGGGGACGGTGGTGCCGGAGTCCTTCACCCACGGCACCTCGGCCCAGCGGGCGCGCTGGCTGCGGCGGGGCCTGGAGAGCGGCGACCCGGCCGCCTGCGACACCTTCGCCGCCGGGGCGCTGTAGCCCCCGCGAAGCGGCCCGTCGAGAGGGTCCTCCCCAGCCGCGGGCGGGCGGCCCGAGCTACTCGATGAAGCGCACCAGCTCGCCGGCCATCTTGCCCGCCGCCGCCGCCGGGTCGGAGGAGTGGGACTGGTGGCGCGCCAGGAGCAGCACCGCGTCCTTGGCGGTGTCGGTGAGGCGCAGCTCGAGCTCGATGAACGGCTCGATGTTGATCCAGCCCACGGAGGTCGCCCCCGACTTGAGGTCGACGATCGCCATGTCCAGGGCGAGGTCCGCTGCCGCTCCCGGCTCGGTGGCGACGGTCAGCCCCGCCCGCTCGAAGACGCGGGTGAAGTATTCCTGCACCTTCTGCTCGATGCCATCCGCCATCTCGATGGCGTGGTTCTCGGGCCTGGCGATGCGGATCGAACGGTAGTCGGACAGCGAGAACGTCAGGTCCTTGACCTTGTCGGGCTTCTTGCCGCTGTGCTTCACCCAGCCCCAGTCGAGCTCGATGTCGCGGTCCACCCGCTCGAGGTCATCGACGATGAGCTTGTACTCCTCGTCGCCGAAGAACTTGCCGACGATCTCCTCGCCCTTCTTGTAGTCGCTGCTGTCGATGTAGCGATCGGGGCCGGCATGGGCCGCGCCGGCGAGGACGAGGCACGTGGCGACGGTCATTCCGAGCGTACGGATCACGGGGTGCTTCATGGATCGAAATCCTCCTTGTGTCGATGGACTGACGGCTGCGCCCAAGGCTACCCGGCGTCGCCAGCCGTCGCAAGGGTGCCCCGCGGGGCCCGCTACCAGGCCACGCCGTAGTCGTCGCCGTAATCGCTCGCCGCACCCTGGAAGGTGCCGTGCTCGCGGTCGACGAGGATGGCGGTGATCGGGCCGGAGGTCTTGGGCGCGAAGGTCAGCTCGTAGCCCATGGCGCGCAGGCGGTCGCGCACCCACGGCGGTACGTCGTCGCGCAGCAGCAGCTTGCCGGGCTCCCGGGGATGGTCGCGGAAGGAGCCGAACATCTGGAAGCTGTTGACGTTGGCCGCCTCGGCCGCCTCCTGTACCGTCATCCCCCACTCGACGACATCGAGGAAGAACTGCAGCAGGTTCTGATCCTGGCTGTCGCCCCCCTGGACCGAGAAGGCGAGGAAGGGCCGGCCGTCGCGCAGGGCCAGCGTCGGCGTCAGGGTCACGCGCGGCCGCTTCCCCGGCGCCACCACGTTGAACGGGTTCTCGGCCGGGTCGAGCACGAAGCTCTGCATGCGCTGCGACAGGCCGACGCCGGTGTCGCCGGCGATCACCGCCGGCACCCAGCCGCCGCTCGGCGTCACCGACACCACCCAACCCTCGGCGTCGGCCGCCTGGATGGAGGTGGTGCCGAGGGTGAACGCCTCCTCGACAGCGCCGCGGCGGGAAGCCTGCGCCTCGTCCGCCTCGGGACGCGCCGGCGGCCACCCCTCCAGGTACTGGCGGAACGGGTTCTCCTCGCCCTGGAAGGGGTAGGGGTCGCCGGGCCCGACGTCCGGTTCGTTGCGCTGCCAGTCGATCCCGGCGGCGCGGCGGGCCGCGTACTCCTTGGACAGCAGGCCCGCCACCGGCTCCGCGGGTGGGAAGTCGGGGTCGCCGTAGTAGAAGTCGCGGTCGGCGTAGGCCAGGTTCATCGCCTGGTAGAGGGCGTGGACGTAGCGGGCGCTGTTGTAGCCCATCGCCTGCAGGTCGAGGGTCTCGAGCAGGTTCAGCGCCTGCAGCATCACCGGCCCCTGCGTCCAGGTGGTGAGCTTGTAGACCTCGATCCCCTTGTACGTGGTCTTGACCGGCTCCTCGATCCGCACCCGCCAGCGGTCGAGGTCTTGCAGCGTCAGCAGGGCTCCCTGCGCCGCCGCCGCCGCCACCAGGCGGCGGGCGATGTCGCCGCGGTAGAAGCGATCGTAGGCGGCCTGGATCGCCTCCTCGCGCCCCTTCCCCTGGGCCAGCGCCTCGGCCTCGGCGGCGACCAGCTGGCGCAAGGTGGCGGCGAGCTCGGGCTGGCGGAACAGCTGGCCCACCCGCGGCCCGGGGTCGTCCTCGTCGTCCGGGTGGACGAGGAGAACCCGCGCCGAGTCCGGCCACTCGCGCAGCTGCTCGGCCTCCAGGCGGATGCGGCGGGCGGTATCGGCCTCGATGGGATAGCCATCGGCCAGCTCGATGGCCGGGGCGAGCACCTCGGCGAGGCTGAGGCGGCCCCACTGTGCGACCATGGTCATGAGGCCGCCGGGCGTGCCCGGGGTGACCGCCGCCAGGGGCCCGAGGTCGGGCGGGTAGCGCAGCCCCATCTCCAGGAAATGCTCGGGCGTGGCGCCGCTAGGCGCCACCCCCAGGGCGTTGAGGCCGACGACCTTCCCCTGGCGTGGGTCGAAGATCAGCGCCTGGGTCTCGCCGCCCCAGCTCAGCACGTCCCACATGGTCGCGGTGGCGGCGAGCATGGCGGCCGCGGCGTCGACCGCGTTGCCGCCCTTCTCGAACATCTTCGCGCCGGCGGTGGCGGCCAGCGGCTTGCCGGTGATCGCCACCCAGTGCCGGGCGTGCAGCACCGGCCTGTGGGTATCGGCCGGCGCCGCCGGCGGCGGCGCCACCAGCCCGGCCCCCGCCAGGAGGGCCAGCAGAGCCACCCGCGAGGAGACCCGGACGGGCATCGACGTCACCAGGGGAGGTGCTGGCACGGCGCTCGAGGGTGGATCAGAGGCTGCGCTTCTTGCCTCGCAGGCCGCGGCGGCTGCCCTTGGGCTTGCCGCCCGGGCCGCCTCTGCCGCGCGGCGGCCCGCCCGGCGGCCCACCGCCGAAGGAGGGGCCTCCCGAGGCGCGCGGTGGCCGGTCTTCGGCGGCGTTGATCCGCAGGTTGCGCCCCTCGAGCTCGGCGCCGTCGAAGCGCTCGATGGCCTGCTCGGCCTCCTGCTCGCTGGCGAACTCGACGAAGGCGAAGCCGCGGGGCCGGCCGGTGACCCGGTCATTGGGGATGAAGACATCGACGATCGACCCCGCCGGCGCGAGGAAGGCGGACAGCTGGTCCGCGGTGGTGTCGAAGCTCAGGTTGCCGACGAAGATCTTGCTGGAAATGACTCGCTCCTCGGGAAGTTGATGGGCGACCGTACGCCGCTCACGGTAGCCCGAGGCGGCGGCGCGGTCAAGACGCCCCCTCCCGCGCAAACCCATGACCGGGGCGGCCGATGGCCACCGCGGCGCCCCCGGCGCCGAGGCGAGCCGCGCTCACCCCGCCTCGTCCCGCCGCTGCCCGAGGCGCTCGATCCAGGCCGCGAAAGCGGCGAGGAAGCGGCCCAGGTACTGGCGCGTCGCGTCGTGCACCAGCCGCCCCTGGTCGTCGAACTTCTCGCCGGCGCGGTAGACCAGGATCTCCGGCTGCGGCATCGCCGGCGAGTTGGTGAACACCAACGCCTGGCGCAGCTGGCTCTGCGCCCGGGCGGTGCCGGTGATCCCCGGCGAGGCGCCGAGCACCGCCACCGGCTTGCCGTCGAGCACCGAGCGGCGCGGCGGCCGCGACAGCCAGTCGACGGCGTTCTTGGTCACTCCCGAGACGCCGTGGTTGTACTCCGGGGTGGCGATCAGCAGGCCGTCGGCGCGCTCGACCGCCTCCTTCAGCCGCGCCACGGCCGGCGGGTCGCCGGCCGACTCGACGTCCTCGTTGTACAGGGGCACGTCGTCGAGCGCGACGACGTCGAGGGTCATCCCTGCCGGCGCCAGCTCCCGCGCCGCCCGCAGCAGCGCACGGTTGTAGGAGGCGCGGCGGAGGCTGCCGGCGAAGGCGGCGACGCGCAGCTGCGTGGCCATCACCGTGAGCTTACCGCGCCTGGGGGCCAGGGCGCCGGCCCTCGGCGCGAGCGCTCTCCGACGGTGCTACTCTGGGAGCACCTGCCCCCGCAGCTCGTACGCGTGGAGACCGCAGGCGGCGCCATGACCATGATCGGCCGCGAGCTCGGACCCTTCCGTCTCGCCGAGCAGCTCGGCGAAGGGGGCATGGGTGTGGTCTACCGCGCCCAGGACAGCCGTCTGGGCCGGGACGTGGCGGTCAAGGTGCTGCCGGCGGCGTTCACGGCCGATGCGGAGCGGCTCGCCCGCTTCGAGCGCGAGGCCCGGGTGCTGGCCAGCCTCAGCCATCCCAACGTCGCCGCCATCTACGAGGTGGGCGAGGAGGGGGGCACCCACTACCTGGTGATGGAGCTGGCCCGGGGAGAGACGCTGGCCGCTCGTCTCGCGCGGGGGTCCATCCCGGCTGGCGAGGCGATCCCGCTGGCCATCCAGATCGCCCGTGCCCTGGAGGCGGCGCACGAGCGGGGCATCGTCCACCGCGACCTCAAGCCCGCCAACGTGGTGGTCGACGCCGACGGGCAGGTGAAGGTGCTCGACTTCGGCCTGGCCCGGATCTTCGAGGCCGAGACGCCGGACTCCGCGACCGACCTCGCCCACTCGCCGACCCTCACCGCGCAACGCACCGTCGCCGGCGTCATCCTCGGCACCGCCGCCTACATGTCGCCGGAGCAGGCCAAGGGGCTGGCGGCGGACAAGCGCTCTGACATCTGGTCGTTCGGCGTCGTGCTGGCGGAGATGCTGAGCGGGAGGCCGGTGTTCTCGGAACCCACCGTTTCCGAGACCCTGGCCGGGATCCTCAAGGGGGAACCCGACCTCGGCGCGCTGCCGCTGGACCTGCCGCCGGCGCTGCGCCGCCTCCTCGTCCGCTGCCTGCGCAAGGACCGGCGGGAGCGGCTCCACGACGTCGCCGACGCGCGCCTCGTGCTCGAAGACCTGGCGGCGGGCCGGCTCGCGGAGGAGCCGGCGCGGCCCGGCCGGATCCGCTGGCCCCTGGCGGCCGCCCTGGGGGCCGGCGGCATCGCAGTCGGGGCCGCCGCCGCGCTGCTCCTCGCCGCCGGCTGGAAGGCCGGCCCGGAAGCGGCGCGCGAAGCGCCGCCCCCGCGGCGCTGGGTGCTCGAGCACGGAGACTTCACCGTCAGCCGTCCGGCGTTGTCCCCCGACGGCAACCGCCTCGCCTACGGCCACGAGGAGCAGATCTGGGTGCGCGACCTGCGGCGCCTCGAGGCGGCTGCGGTACCGGGTACCGAGGGCGGAGCCGCGCCGTTCTGGTCGCCGGACGGCGAATGGCTCGGGTACTCCTTCCAGGACGCAATGTGGAAGGTGCGTGTCGACGGCACGGGCCGCACTCTCGTCACCACCCCCGCTCCCGGCGTGCTCTCTGGCGGCGCCGCGTGGCTTCCGGACGGCCGCATCGTCTTCACCACCGGCTCGAGCGCGCTGCTCCAGGTTGCCGACCGGGGCGGCCGGGCCTCCACCTTCCTGCCTCTCGGCGAGGGGGAGGCGGACTTCCACTACGTCTCGTCCCTCCCCGAAGGCAAGGGCCTCCTCACCGTCGTCCACCGGGGTGACGTGTTCGACAACGTCCAGCTCGTTTCCCTCGCCGGCGAGCGCCGCGAGATCCTCAACCTAACGGGCCAGTCCGTGAGCGGCCCCGTCTACTCGCGCTCCGGGCACCTGCTGGTATCCCTCTGGCCCCCCTGGAGCCTGTGGGCCGTCCCGTTCTCCCTCGACTCGCTGGCGGTGACGGGCGAACCGTTCCGGGTTGCCGCCGGCGGCTTCCACTCGGCGGTCGACGACGCAGGCACGCTCGTCTACGCCTCGGCCGACCCCGGGGCCCTGGCCGAGATCGTGGTCGTCGATCGCTCCGGAGAGGTCGTGGCCCGGATCGGCGAGCCGCGCCGCGGCATCCACCCGGCGCCCGCACTGTCTCCCGACGGCGAGACCGTGGTGGTGCCGCTGACCGGCAACCTGGGCTGGGACCTCTGGGCCTTCGACCTGGCGGGCGGAGCGCCGCGCCGGCTGACCTTCGACGACGCCCCGGCGACCCTGGACCCCTCCTGGTCGCCCGACGGCCGCGAGCTGTTCTTCACCGCCTGGAGGAGCACCGAGGACTTCAAGATCTACCGGCTCCCCGCGTCGGGCGGCGGCCGCCCGAAACCGGTCGTCGAGGGCAGCGGGACGATCGACCTCACCCGCGACGGGCGCATCATGGTGTACCCATCCCGCGCCCCGGGCTTCAACTGGGACCTGTGGATGCGCCGCCTCGACGAGGACGGCCCCGGCACGCCGCTGCTCACCCAGCCCGATTGGGAGCTCGCCCCGGCGCTCTCCCCCGACGGCCGCTTCCTGGCGTACACGTACCAGGGCAGCGTCTTGATGCGGACCTTCCCGGGCATGGACGGGCCCTGGCAGATCGGCGCCGGGACATCCCCCCGCTGGAGCGCGGACGGCTCCCGCCTCTTCTATCTCGATGCCCAGGACCTGATGGAGGTCGAGGTGACCACCACGCCCGCGGTGCGGACCGGCGCGCCGCGCCGCCTGTTCCGCGTCGAGCTGCTGCCCCCCCTGGGGCCGGACGGGGTGTCGGCCGCCCGCTTCGCGCCGACCCCCGACGGCGAGGGGTTCGTCGTGGTGCGCACGCTTGAGCGGCCGCCCGGCTTGGTGGCGGTGCAGAACTGGATCGGCGCGATCGAGTGAGCGCCGCTCCGCTCCGGTCAGATCCGCGCCTGGATGGTGTAGAGCTGATGGTAGCGGCCGCGGCGGGCGATCAGCTCGTCGTGGCGGCCGCGCTCGACGATCTGCCCCGCCTCGACCACCAGGATCAGGTCGGCCCGCTGGATGGTCGACAGGCGGTGGGCGATGACGAAGGTGGTGCGACCCTCGAGCAGGGCCTGCAGGCTCTGCTGGATCAGCGCCTCGCTCTCGGTGTCGAGGCTGGAGGTGGCTTCGTCGAGGATGAGGATGCGCGGCCGGGCGAGGATGGCGCGGGCGATGGTCACCCGCTGGCGCTGCCCGCCGGAGAGCTTGACGCCGCGCTCGCCGATCACCGTGTCGAGGCCGGCGGGGAAGCGGGCGGCGAACTCCATGACGTGCGCCTGGCGGGCCGCCGCCTCGACCTCTTCCGCCGCGGCGCCGGCGCGCGCGAACAGCAGGTTCTCGCGGATGGTGCCGTCGAACAGGAAGTCGTTCTGCAGCACCAGCCCGAGCTGGCTGCGGTAGGTGGCCAGCGTCACCTCGGCTAGGTCGACGCCGTCGACCAGCACCCGCCCCTCGTCCGGGCCGAGGAAGGAGGCGACCAGGCTGGCCAGGGTCGACTTGCCCGAGCCCGAGCTGCCGACCAGGGCCACCACCGTGCCGGCCGGTACCTCGAAGTCGACGTCGCGCAGCACCGGCTCCCCCTGCTGGTAGGCGAACCCGACGTGCTCGAACCGCACCCGGCCTTCGATCGGCGGCATCGCCCGCCGCCGGCGCGGGTCGTCGTCCTCGCCCGGCCGCGACAGCAGGTCGGCGGTGCGATCCAGGCCGGCGAAGGCCTCGGTCATCTGGCTGCCGATGTTGGCCATCTGCAGCACCGGCGCCACCAGGAAGCCGAGGAAGAGGGTGAAGGAGAACAGGTCGCCCACCGTCAGCCTCCCCTCCAGGATGCGACTCCCGCCGTAGCCCAGGATCAGCACGCCGGCGAGGCCGACGAAGAAGCTGCCCAGGCTGGTGACCGCGGCGGTGGTGGTGAGCGTGGTGCGCACGTTGGCGAAGATGCGCAGCACCCCGGCCTCGAACACCGCCGCCTCGCGCTCCAGGGCGTGGAAGCCCTTGACGACGCGGATACCGCCGAGCGACTCGGTGAGCCGGCCGGTGACCTCGGCGCGGATCGCCCCGCGCTCGCGGAACGCCGGCCGCAGCCGGCTGAAGGCGCGGGTGGAGACGTAGCCGAACAGCGCCAGCGGCACCAGCGTCAGCAGCGTCAGCACCGGGTCGATGTGGAGCAGGAAGCCGAAGGCGACGACCGCGGTGAGGCCGCCGCCGACCAGCTGCACCAGCCCGGTGCCCACCAGGTTGCGCACCCCCTCGACGTCGTCCATGATGCGCGACACCAGCTCGCCGGACCGGATGTCGTCGAAGGTACGCACCGGCAGGCGCAGCACGTGGCGCTGGACGTCGGCCCGCAGCTGGGCGATCAGGCGCTGCGCCTCGACGCTGAGCAGCCGGGTGAGCAGGAAGGAGGTCCCCGCCTGCAGGGCGACGGCGAGCCCGACGCCGCCGAGGATCGGCCACAGCAGCTGGGTCCGCCCCTCGCCGATGACGTCGTCGATGACGTACTTGGTCGACGCCGGCAGCACCAGGCCGGCCAGCCGGTTGACCAGGATCAGCCCCAGCCCCAGCAGCACCAGCCGGCGCCGCGGCCAGATGATGTCGCGGAAAGCGCTGCGCACGCTGGCGAGGCTGGGCTTGGGCTTCGGGGTGGGCGGCGGCATGGCGTCCCCTCGCGGAGCGGCCAGAGGCTAACAGCTCTCGCCGTACCGGGACTGACGGCGGCAGCTACGGCGCGTAGCCCCGCAGCCGGTCGTCGGCGGCGACCTGCTCGGGGTGTAGCACCTCCACGGTCTCGAGATGGGCGCGCAGATGGGCGAACCGGAGCTCGCCGTACAGCGCGCCGATCGCGGCGGTGAGCTGGCGCAGGGCCGCCTCGTCGAGGTGGTGGTGGGCGAAGCGGCGGTCCAGGTGCCGCTCCTTGTCGATGATGGCCGCGCCGAGGCGCTGCGCTGCCGCCAGCATGCGGTCGTGGATCGCCTCCACCCGCGCCCGTTGCTCTACCGACAGCGCGAGCTCGCCGGCGAGCTCGAGCACGTGCCTGGGTCCCGGGTAGCTGTTCAGCTCCGCCGCGCGAGCCAGGCCCATCCCCTCTCCGTTCTCCAGCTGGCGCA
>DATKEH010000148.1:0-9806 GCA_035546355.1 Thermoanaerobaculia bacterium | reverse complement strand
ACCGGACCCCGGGGAGCCGCTCGAGGCGACCCGCGCCGAGCCGGGGCGGCCTGCACGTCCGGCCGCTCCGCCGGCGCCCCGCCGCGGCGACGTGCTGGGGCGCTACGTGGTGCTCGAGGCCCTGGGCCGCGGCGGCATGGGCGAGGTGTACGCCGCCTACGACCCCGAGCTCGACCGCCGCGTGGCCGTCAAGTTGCTGCGCACCGCGACGGGGACCGCCGCCGACCAGGCCCGGCTCCTGCGCGAGGGGCAGGCGATGGCCCGGCTCGCCCACCCCAACGTGGTGGCGGTGTACGACGTCGGGGCACTGCACCGGCGGGTGTTCGTGGCCATGGAGCTGGTCGCGGGTGGCGACCTGCGCGCCTGGCTGGCGGCGGCGCCCCGCAGCCGCGCCGAGATACTCGCCGTGTTCGCCGCCGCCGGCCGCGGGTTGGCGGCGGCACACCGGGCGGGGCTGGTGCACCGCGACTTCAAGCCGGAGAACGTGCTGGTCGCCGACGACGGTCGGGTCAAGGTAGCCGACTTCGGCCTCGCCCGGACCAGCAGCGGCGCCACGGCCGAGCCGCCGCCGTCGGCGCGCGACGAGCTCGCCGGCGGCGGGCTGCTGGCCACCCCGCTGACCCGCCACGGCGCGCTGTTGGGTACGCCCGGGTACCTGGCTCCGGAGCTCTTCGCCGGCGGCGGCGCCGATGCCCGCAGCGATCAGTTCAGCTTCTGCGTGGCGCTGTGGGAGGCGCTCTGCGGCAGCCGCCCGTTCCCCGGAGTCCGAGCCCGCGAGCTATGCGCAGCGATGGCCGCCGGAGCGCCGCCCGAGCGCGCCCACTCCCAGGCGCTGCCGCCCTGGCTGCGCCGCGTGCTGCTGCGCGGTCTGGCTGTGGATCCCAGCGCCCGCTTCCCTTCGATGGAGGCACTGCTGGCGGCCCTCGCCGCCGATCCGGCGAGGCGACGCCAGCGCTGGCTGCGCACCGCGGCGGCGGCGGTGGGCGTGGCGGGGGCGATCACCGGCGTCGCCGCCTGGCAGTGGCAGCAGGGGGAAGTCTGCCAGGGGGCCGGGGAGCGGCTGCTCGGGGCCTGGGATCCGGCCCGCAGCCACGCCGTCCGCAGCGCGTTCCTCGCTACCGGCGAGCCTTATGCGGCCGCCAGCTGGCGCGCCGTGCAGGGCACGCTGGACCGCTTCGCCGCCTCCTGGGCGGCGATGCGCACCGCCGCCTGCGAGGCCACCCATGTGCATGGCGAGCAGTCGGCGGATCTGCTCGACCGGCGGGTGGCGTGCCTCGACCAGCGCCGCGCCGAGCTCGCCGCCCTGGTCGAGGTGTTCACCACCGCCGACCGGCAGGTGGTCGAGGGCGCGGCGCAGGCGGCGCACGCGCTCACGCCCCTGGAGAGCTGCGCCGACACCGCCGCCCTGCTCGACGCCGCGCCGCCGCCGCGAGACCCCGCCGGCCGCCAGCAGCTGGCGCGGTTCCAACGGCGCCTCGGCAGGTCCCATGCGCTCTACACCGCCGGCCGCTACGGCGCCGCAGCCGAGGCCGCCGACGCCGCCCTCGCGACGGCGGCGGAGCTCGACTGGGGGCCGGCGGCGGCCGCGGCCCACAACGCGCGTGGAGCTGCCCACATGGCCCTCGGCGACGGCGCCGTCGCCGAGGAGGCGTTGCGCGCGGCGGCATGGGCCGCCATCGCCGGCCACGACGACCGCCAGGCGGTGCAGGCGGTCTCCAACCTGGTCGAGCTGCTGGGACATCACCAGGCGCGCCCGGAGGCCAGCGAAGTGTGGGGGGAGCTGGGCGCGGCCCTGGTGGGGCGCAGCGGCTCGCCGCCCGACCTGCGGGCGAGCCTGCTCCAGGCCCGCGGCACCGTGGCGCTCACCGCCGGTCGCTACCAGCAGGCGGCGCAGCTCCTCGGCGGTCTGGCGGCGCTGCAGGAGCGGGCGTTGGCGCCGGACGATCCGGCGCGCGCCGAGACGTTGACCGCGCTGGCAGCCGTCGCCCTCGCCCGCGGCGAGCAGGGCGAGGCGCTGGAGCTGATGCGGCGCTCCCTGGAGTTGCGCCGTCGCGCCTTCGGCAACGACCACCCGCGGGTGGCGGCCAGCCTCAACAACCTCGGCGCGGCGCTGGTCGGTAGCGGCGCCCACGACGAGGCGCTGGCCACTTTCGCCGAGGCGCTGGCGATCAAGGAGCGCCTGCTCGGCCGCGACCATCCGGACGTCGGGACCAGCGTCAACAACCTCGGCGAGGTCCTGCGCCTGGTGGGCCGCCCCGCCGAGGCCGTGCCGCTCTTCGAGCGCGCCCTCGCCGTGTGGTCGGCGGCGCTCGGCGAGGACCATCCGTGGGTGGCGGAGGCGCTCGACGGCCGCGGGGCGGCCCTGCGCGACCTCGGTCGCTACTCCGCGGCGGCTGCCGACCACCGCCGCGCCCTCGCCCTGCGCGAGGCGCGCTTCGGGACCTCCCATCCACGGCTCGCCTACTCGCTGACGGGGCTGGGTCGCGCCCTGTTGGGAGTCGGCGCCGCCGCCGCGGCGCGCCCCCACCTCGAGCGCGCCCTGGCCTTGCGTAGCGACGCCGAAGCCGACCCCGCGGAGATCGCCGAGAGCCGCTTCGCACTGGCCGCGGCGCTGTGGGAGAGCGGCGACCGGCGGCAGGCCCGGGCCCTCGCCCGCGCCGCCCACGAGACCTACTCCGCCCTGGGAGCCGGCGGCGCGCGGCAAGCGGCGGAGGTCGCCGACTGGCTGGCGGCTCATTCCCTGTGACCAGGCGCCGTTCACCGGCCTGGGGCCGCCATTCGCCGGCGGTGGCTGGCGGCGCCGCCGGCGGATGCGTACTCTGAAGCCGAGGAGAGGAAGGAGGAGGCCATGGAACCACGCCGCATCGACACCGGCACTCTGCTCTGGGGCGTGTTGCTGCTGCTGGCGGGGACGCTGCTCACCCTGGCCCGTTTCGACCTGCTCGATCTCGCCCGCCTGTGGCCCTGGTGGCCGCTCGGCCTGGTGGTGGCGGGCCTGGTGGTCGCCGTCACCAAGAAGCGCCCCAAGTGCCTCCGCGACGGGCTGTGGCTGATCGGCATCGGCCTGTGGCTGCTGCTCAATACCTTCGGCCTCGCCGGCTTCCACTGGGGGAGCTCCTGGCCCCTGTTGGTGATCTTCGCCGGGCTCGTCCAGATGGCGATCCCCAAGGCCGGAGAGCCGCGCAGCGACGGTCTGACACCGCTGCTGATCGGGCTCTGGCTGCTGGTCAACACCCGCCACCTGTTCGGTCTCGACTGGCAGCGGTCGTGGCCGCTGCTGCTGGTGGCGGTGGGGCTGGGGATGATGGTCCGCGCAGTGCTCCAGGCCCGCCGCGCCGAGCGCACCGAGGGGGCGCCATGAGCCTGCGCGACAGCGAGCTGCCGAGCGCCCGCGACAGCGGCGCACTCCCCGGCCGGCCACCGCGCCGCGCTGGCGGCGGCTGGCGCCGCGCCTCGCCGCGGCTGGTGCTCGGTCTCGGCCTGGTGCTCCTCGGCATCCTGTTCACTTGCGACAACATGGGCGTGCTCGACGCTGGCGAGTACCTGCGCTTCTGGCCCGCGCTGCTGCTCGCCTTCGGCGGGCTGCAGGTGCTGACCGCCGCCCAGACCTCACAGCGGGTGGGAGGTGCGGTGTGGGCCTTCGTCGGCGGCTGGTTGCTGCTCGACGAGGTCGGGGTGGTGCGTTGCCAGCTGTGGGACCTGTGGCCCTTGCTGCTGGTGTTCCTCGGCGGCAGCTTCGTGCTGCGCGCCCTGCGACCCCGCCAGGCGCAGGCCGAGGGCGGCGACGCCGTCCACTCCTTCGCCTTGATGAGCGGCGTCACCCGGCGCTCCTCGAGCCCCGCCTTCGCCGGCGGCAGCCTCACCGCGGTGATGGGCGGCGTCGAGCTCGACCTGCGGGAGGCGCGCCTGCCGCCAGGCGGCGCGACCCTCGACGCCTTCGCCATGTGGGGGGGGATCGAGATCCGCGTGCCGCCGAGCTGGGCGGTGGAGGGCCGCGTGCTGCCGCTGATGGGAGGCTTCGAGGACAGCACGGCGCCGCCGGCGCCCGAGGACGCCACCGGCACGCTGGTGGTCACCGGCACGGCGATCATGGGCGGCGTCGAGATCAAGAACTGAGCGGGAACGAGCGGTGCTGCACCCCCTGCTCGCACGCCCGCGGCGACTCCTGCTGTACCTGGCCTTGTGGGCGCCCCTCGCCCTGCTCCTCGTCGGGCTGGTCGCCGCCGGCTCGCCGCAGAGCCGGCTGGCGGCGGTCGCCGTGAGCCTGCCGCCGGCGGTGCTCTACGCCTTCCTCTGCCTGGGCTCCTGGCACCTCTGCCAGGCCCACCCGCTGCCGGCGACGCCGCTTCCGCGCCTGCTCACCACCCACTTCCCGGCCGCCGTGCTGTCGACCGCCGTGTGGCTGGCCCTGCTGGCAGGCTGGGGCCATCTCCTCACCTCGCTCGGGATCCCCGAGGCCGGCGGCGTGCTCGCCCGCCACCTGCCGCTGCTCGCCACCGCCGGCCTGCTGCTCTACCTGCTCGCCACCGCCGGCCACTACGCCCTGATCGCCCAGCTCGCCGCCGACGCCGCCGAGCGGCGGGCCCTGCAGATGCAGGTGGCGGCGCGGGAGGCGGAGCTGGCGGCGCTGCGCGCCCAGCTCGACCCGCACTTCCTGTTCAACTCCCTCCATTCGGTGGCGGCGCTGTGCAGCAGCGACCCGGCCGCGGCCCGCCGCATGATCGAGCACCTGGGCGATTTCCTGCGCGCCAACCTCGAGCTGTCCGGGCTCGAGCGCATCCCCCTCGGTCGCGAGCTGCAGCTCGCGCTGTCCTACCTGCAGATCCAGCGCATCCGCTTCGGCGAGCGGCTGCGCTACGTGCACGAGGTCGACGAGGCCAGCATGGCCCTGGAGGTGCCGCCGCTGGTGCTGCAGCCGCTGGTCGAGAACGCCGTCAAGCACGGCATCGCCCAGCTGGTCGACGGCGGCGCCGTACGCATCCAGGCCAAGCGGCGGCGCGACACGCTCTACCTCATCGTCGACAACCCCCTCGACCCCGACGCCACCCCCAGCCGCGGCACCGAGCTCGGGCTCGAGAACCTGCGGCGCCGCCTCGCCGCCGCCTATGGCGGGCGGGCGCTGCTCACCGCCGAGGCCCGGCCGGAGGGCTTTCGCGTCGAGGTGCGGGTGCCGCTGGTCGCCGCGGCAGCCAGCGCGGCGCCGACCCCGACCACCGAGGCGCCGCCGGCAGGCCTGCCCGACCCGCGCCGGTGATGACGCTACGCGCGCTCATCGTCGACGACGAGGAACCGGCTCGGAGGCTGCTCGCCGAGCGGCTCGCCGCCGCGGCGGACATCGAGGTGGTAGGGGAGTGCCGCAACGGCTTCGAGGCGGTGCAGGCGATCCAGCGGCTGGTGCCGGACGTCGTCTTCCTCGACGTGCAGATGCCCAAGCTCGACGGCTTCGAGGTGCTGGAGCTGCTCGACGAGCCGCCGGCGGTGGTCTTCACCACCGCCTACGACGAGTACGCGCTGCGCGCCTTCGAGGTGCACGCCGTGGACTACCTGCTCAAGCCGTTCGGCGAGCAGCGGCTGGGCGAGGCGCTGGCGCGGCTGCGGGAGCGGCTGGCCCGGGGGGAGCGGCCGGCGCCGCCGCCGCTGGCGCGCACCGCCCGCGCCGGCGCGCCGCTCGAGCGGGTGCTGGTGCGCGACGGGGAGAGGATCCACGTGCTGGCGCCCGAGCGCATCGACTACGTGGAGGCGCGCGGCGACGGCGTGGTGCTCAAGGTCGGCGACCGGCGCCTGCGCAAGGCGACGCCCCTCGGCGAGCTCGCGGCCGAGCTCGACCCGCGCCGCTTCCTGCGCGTGCACCGCTCCTACCTGCTCAACCTCGAGCGCCTCGCCGGGCTCGAGCTGTACGCCAAGGACAGCCGGGTGGCGCTGCTCAAGGACGGCAGCCGCATCCCGGTGTCGCGCGCCGGCTACGCGCGGCTGCGCGAGCTGCTCTGAGGCGGCGCTGGACCTGCGGCCCGCCTCGTGACAGAATGTCATCCCGACCGGATGCCCTTGCGCAGCGCAGCTCCGAGCCTCGGATCGGCGCGCCCCCGCTTCGCCGCGGCGGCGCCACTCCCGCTGCTTCGCCGGTCGCCGGCCCCCGACGCCCGCATCACCACGCAGTCCGGCCACGGGCCGCGGGGCGGCAGCCTCCCGCCGCCCGCGCCGGCACCCCACTGGAGAGCCGATGCACACCGAGCCCCCCTCAGCGAACGGCCGCCGCTCCCGTCTCCACGCCGCCCCTGCTCCCGGCGAGGAGGTTGAGCCAGCGGGCGCCCCCGCCACCAAGGTCTACGTGCTCGACACCTCGGTCATCCTCTACGACGGCCAGGCGCTGAGCAACTTCCAGGAGCACGACGTGGCGGTGCCGCTCACGGTGCTCGAGGAGCTCGACCAGTTCAAGAAGGGCAACAGCGTGATGAACCTGCAGGCGCGGGAGTTCATCCGCCAGCTCGACCAGCTGTCGGGCGACAACATGCTGCGCGAGTGGATCCCGCTCAACGGCCCCACTCACGGTCGCGTGCGGGTGCTGGGGGACCGCCTGGACGGCGGCGCCCCCGAGCCGGTCGACGCCGCCGAGCTGTTCGGCACCCACAAGAACGACCACCGCATCCTCAACGCGGTGCTCAAGCTGCGCCAGGACGAGCCGGAGCGCAAGGTGGTGCTGGTGTCCAAGGACATCAACCTGCGGCTCAAGGCGCGGGCGCTCGAGCTGGTGGCCGAGGACTACAAGACCATCGCCGTGCGCGACGTCGACAACCTCTACCGCGGCCACGCGGTGCTCGAGGTCGCCGAGGACGCGCCGATCGACCGCCTCTACGCCGGCGCCGGGCTCGCCGCGGCCGACCTCGGGCTCGAGCCGCCGCTGCCCAACCACTACTTCATCCTGCGCTCGCCGCGCAAGTCCGCCCTCGCCCGCTACGACGTCGACAGCGGCAGCCTGCGGCGGGTGCTCAAGCTCTCCGCCTACGGCATCACGCCGCGCAACGCCGAGCAGACCTTCGCCCTCGACGCCATCCTCGACCCGGGCGTGCAGCTGGTCACCCTCTCCGGGGCCGCCGGCACCGGCAAGACGCTGATCGCGCTCGCCGGCGCCCTCGAGCAGCGCCGCCACTACCGCCAGATCTTCCTGTCGCGGCCCATCGTGCCGCTGTCCAACCGCGACATCGGCTACCTGCCGGGCGACATCCACTCCAAGATCAACCCCTACATGCAGCCATTGTGGGACAACCTGTCGTTCATCAAGAGCCAGTTCGAGGCCGGCGAGAAGGACCTGCGGCGGATCGACGAGATGGTGGAGCAGGAGAAGCTGCACGTGGTGCCGCTGGCCTACATCCGCGGCCGCAGCTTCACGCGCGTGCTGTTCATCGTCGACGAGGCGCAGAACCTGACGCCGCACGAGGTCAAGACCATCATCACCCGCGCCGGCGAGGGGACCAAGATCGTGCTCACCGGCGACATCTTCCAGATCGACACGCCGTATCTCGACAGCCAGAGCAACGGCCTGACCTATCTGATCGACCGCCTCAAGGGCAACCCGCTGCACGCGCACGTGAACCTGGTGAAGGGGGAGCGCTCGGCGTTGGCCAACCTGGCCAGCGAGCTGCTGTAAGAGGGGTCGGCGGCCGGGCGCGCTCTGCGGCCGCGGCGGCGCGCCCGCAGGGGGACGGCGCCGGCCGGGTGGGTTACGACGGGAGCGCCAGCGCCTCCATTCGGCTCGCGCCGGCCACGCGTAGGAGCTCGCCCTTGGCCGCCCGAGGGGTGGTGCCGCTGGCAGTGGCGGCCGGGAGGGGCCAGGGGAGGGCTAGAAACTGAACCAGCGGGTGGGCGGAGGGGACGCCGACCCGACGCCGGTCGCGAGCTCGGAAACGGGTCTCGGCAAACCACACAGCGGGTGGACGCAGGGCTCCGGACCCCACGGCCGCGGCTCTCGCTCGAGAGGGCCTCGGCGAAAGGCGCGGTCAGACCTCCCTCGACCCTCGGACCGTCCCCTCCCACTCATGGCTCCGGGCATATATCCTTCCCCGCCATGAAGCGCCGGGCGGTGGCCCAACGGATCGACGAGCTGCGGCGGGAGATCCGGCGCCACGACCGCCTCTACTACGTCGAGGACCGGCCGGAGATCTCCGACGAGGCCTACGACGAGCTGTTCAAGGAGCTGCAACGGCTCGAGCAGGAGCAGCCGGACCTGTGCTCGCCCGACTCGCCGACGCAGCGGGTGGCCGGGCAGCCGGTGGCGGCGTTTCCCACGGTGGTGCATGCGGCCCCCATGCTGTCGCTCGACTCGGACAAGGACGAGGCGGCGCTGCGCCGCTTCCACGAGCGGCTGGTCAAGGCCCTGGGGCGCGAGCCCCGCTACACGCTGGAGCCGAAGCTCGACGGGCTGTCGGTCGAGGTGGTGTACGAGGAGGGGCTCCTCACGCGCGCCTCCACCCGCGGCGACGGCCTGCGCGGCGAGGGGATCACCGCCAACGTGCGCACCATCGGCGCGGTGCCGCTCGGGCTGGAGGGCGAGCGGCGGCCGGTGCCGGGCATCCTGGCGGTGCGCGGCGAGGTGATCCTGCGGCTGGCCGATTTCGAGGCCCTCAACGAGCGTCTGCTGGCGGAGGGCAAGCCGCCGTTCGCCAACCCGCGCAACGCCGCCGCCGGCACCCTGCGGCAGCTCGACCCCCGGATCACCGCCGAGCGGCCGCTGGACGTCTACTTCTACGACGTGCTGGCGGCCGACCACCTGCCGCTGTCCACCCAGCAGGAGGTGTTCGCGGCGCTCGCCGACTGGGGGATGAAGCCGAGCCCGCTGGCGCGCCCGGCGACCACGGTCGAGGAGATCGTCGCCTTCCACGGCGAGCTGCTGGCGCAGCGCGACACGCTCGACTTCGAGATCGACGGCGTGGTGGTCAAGCTCGACGACCTGGCGGCGCGCGACGAGGTAGGCGCCACCGCCCGCCACCCGCGCTGGGCCTTCGCCTTCAAGTTCCCGCCGCGCAAGGAGGTGACCCGGGTGGAGCGGATCACCGCCAGCGTCGGCCGCACCGGTGTCGTCACGCCGGTGGCGCTGATGCGCCCGGTGGAGATCGGCGGCGTCACCGTCGCCCGCGCCACCCTGCACAACCGCGAGGAGGTCGAGCGCAAGGACGTCCGCGAAGGCGACCTGGTGCGGGTCCAGCGCGCCGGCGACGTCATCCCCCAGGTGGTGGAGCGGGTGGAGGAGCCCGGGCGCGAGCGCCCGGACCCCTTCCGCATGCCCGCCGCCTGCCCCTCCTGCGGCACGGCGCTGGTGGAGCGCGGCCCCTTCACCGTCTGCCCCAACGGCTTCGACTGCCCGGCGCAGGTGGCGGGCCGGATCCAGCACCTGGCGTCGCGCGACGCGCTCGACATCGCCGGTCTGGGCGAGGAGAGGGCGCGGCTGCTGGTCGAGCGCGGGCTGGTCCGCAGCCTCCCCGACCTGTTCGACCTGCAGGAGGGGGACCTGGTGCCGCTCCCCGGCTTCGCCGCCAGGTCGGCGGCCAACCTGCTGCAGGGGATCCGCCGCGGCGCCGACGCCGAGCTCGCCCGCTTTCTCTACGGCTTGGGGATCCCGGAGGTGGGGGTCAAGGTGGCGCGCGACCTGGCGGCCCACTTCGGCTCGCTGGCGGCGCTGCGGCAGGCCGACGAGGCGGCGCTGATGCAGGTGCCGGGAGTGGGGCCGCGCATGGCCGAGCAGATCGTCGCCTTCTTCGCCGAGCCCCGCAACGCCGCGGTCCTCGACCGCCTGCTCGAGGGGCGGGTGCGCC
>DATKEH010000147.1:0-4457 GCA_035546355.1 Thermoanaerobaculia bacterium | reverse complement strand
ATGCGCTACACCGAGGCGCGGTTGGCGCGCTTCGCCGAGGTGCTGCTCGCCGAGCTGGGGCAGGGGACGGTCGACTGGGTGGCGAACTTCGACGGCACCCTGGAGGAGCCCGAGGTGCTGCCGGCGCGGCTGCCGCACGTGCTGCTCAACGGCGCCTCGGGGATCGCCGTCGGCCTGGCCACCGACATCCCGCCGCACAACGTGCGAGAGGTGGTGGCGGCGGCGATCCACCTGCTGGAGAACCGCGACGCCACCACCGGCGACCTGTTGGCCCACCTGCGCGGCCCCGACTTCCCGACCCGCGCCGAGATCATCTCCTCGCCCGTGGAGCTGGCCGAGATCTACGAGAGCGGCGGCGGCTCCCTGCGCATGCGCGCCGCCTGGGAGCGCGAGGGCACCGACGTGGTGATCACCGCCCTGCCGTACCAGGTCTCCGGCGGCAAGGTGCTGTCGCAGATCGCCGCCCAGATGCAGGGCAAGAAGCTACCCTGGGTCGAGGACCTGCGCGACGAGTCGGACCACGAGAACCCCACCCGCCTGGTGGTGACCCTGCGCTCCAACCGCGTCGACGTCGACGCGGTGATGGCGCACCTGTTCGCCACCACCGACCTGGAGAGGAGCTACCGGGTCAACATGAACGCCGTCGGCGTCGACGGGCGGCCGCGCCTCTACACCCTGCGCGCCCTGCTCGGCGAGTGGCTCGAGTTCCGCCTCGAGACGGTGCGCCGGCGACTGCAGCACCGCTTCGACCGCGTGCTCGCCCGCCTGCACGTGCTCGAGGGGTTCCTCGTCGCCTACCTCAACATCGACGAGGTCATCGCCATCATCCGCCACGAAGAGGTGCCCAAGCCGGTGCTGATCGAGCGCTTCGCGCTCACCGACGCGCAAGCCGAGGCGATCCTCGAGCTCAAGCTGCGCCACCTGTCGCGGCTCGAGGAGATGAAGATCCGTGGCGAGCAGGACGAGCTGATGCGCGAGCGCGACCAGCTCGAGCAGATACTCGGCTCCAAGGCGCGGCTGCGCAAGCTGCTGCGGCAGGAGCTGGAGGCCGACGCCGAGACCTACGGCGACGCGCGCATGTCGCCGATCGTCGAGCGGCCGGCGGCGCGGGCGCTCGACGAGGCGGCGCTGGTGCCCTCCGAGCCGGTGACGGTGGTGGTCTCCGAGAAGGGCTGGGTGCGCTCCGCCAAGGGGCACGACCCCGATCCGCGGGAGCTCTCCTACCGCGCCGGCGACGCCTTCCTCGCCGCCGCCCGCGGCCGCAGCAACCAGGCGGCGGTATTCCTCGACTCGAGCGGCCGGTCGTACGCCCTCCCCGCCCATACGCTGCCGTCGGCCCGCGGCCAGGGTGAGCCGCTGACCTCGAGCCTGAGCCCGCCGTCGGGCGCCCGCTTCATCGCCATCGTGATGGGCGGCGACGACGACCTGCTGCTGCTGTCGAGCGACGCCGGCTACGGGTTCGTGGCGCGTCTGGGCGACCTGGTGACCGCCCACTCGAGCGGCAAGGCGATGGTCACCGTGCCGCACGGAGGCGTCGCCCTGCCGCCGCAGCCGGTGGCCAGCTTCGACGACGACCTGGTGGCGGCGGCGACCACGGAGGGGTACCTGCTGGTCTTCCCGCTGTCGCAGCTCGTCCAGCTGAGCAAGGGCAAGGGGGTGAAGATCCTCGGCATCCCCCGCAAGAAGGCGGCGGACGAGCGGATGTTGCCGCCGGCGGTGGTGCCTCGCGGCGCCAGCCTGCGGGTGCACGCCGGCAAGCGCTACTACAACCTCAAGGGGAGCGACCTCGAGGGGTTCCGCGCCAACCGCGCCCTGCGCGGCTCCAGGCTGCCGCGCGGCTATCGCAACCCCGACCGCCTCGAGGTGGTGAGCGGCTGACCGCCTACGGCAGGAAGGCCTCGCGGTCCTCCAGGCCCGAGAGGTTCCCCGGCGACGCCGCGTCGAGCACGTAGTAGTTGATCTGCCCGCTGCCGATCTTCTGCACCCAGATCTCCACCTTGGACGGGGTGAAGCGCGGCCCCTGCACCCACAGGAAGCCGTTCGGCCGCGGCCCCACCACCTTGACGAAGACCTCCGGCCTGCCCGCCAGGGCGCCGCTGAGGCAGATCGTCTCGGCGATGCAATCGTTCTCGCCCTTGCCCTGCACGGACCCACCACCGCCGGTGATCCGCACCTGCACGCGGTAGCCGGGGAGCGAGGGGCTGGTGATCCAGGTGGCGTAGGGGGGTGGCGGATCGCCGGCGCCGGTCGCGGCGAGATAGGCGGCGACGGCGTCGACGCGGTTGCGGGTGATGCCGTTGACGTCGAGACGCGGCCGGCCGGTGTGGATCAACGCCTGCGCGAGCTGCTGCGGGGTCAGCGCCGGCAGCAGGGAGAGGATCTGCGCCGCCACGCCGGCGGTATAGGGCGCCGCCGAGGACGTCCCCCCGAAGCAGTTGTCGTAACCGCCGCCGGGAGCGGGGGTGTGGGCGCACTCGGCAGGTCCGAGGACGTCCAGGGGTACGCCCGAGTTGGAGTAGCAGGTGATCTGATCGGCGGCGGTGGCGGAGTCGGAGCAGCCGATGGGGTAGGGGCCCAGGGGGCCATTGTCGGCGTCGTAGACCGCTCCCACGGCGATCGCGTTGCTGAGGCACGCGGGGTGCGCGATCCCATTCAGGAAGGCCTCGTTGCCGCTGGCGACGAAGACCGCGATGCCGGCGCTGACCAGGTCGTCGACCACCGTCGCATACGAGGGGGACACGGCGTCGCAGTGGCTGTTGAAGGGGCCACCGCCACCGAGCGACATGTTGACGAGGTCGACGCCGCCGAAGTTGGTGCGGTTGCCGTACACGGCATCGAGCCCGGCGAGGATCGAGGCGTCCGAGCCCGAGTTGTCATCACCGAGGACCTTGATCGACCAGATGTTGGCCTGCGGAGCGACGCCGGCGGCGGTGCCGGCGATGATCCCCGCCACGCCGGTTCCGTGCCCTGCCATGTCGATCCTGCCGTCTCCCACTCCGGCCGTGAAGTTGCCCCACGCGACCACCCGCGACGCCAGCTCGGGGTGCGCCGCATCGACGCCGCTGTCCAGCACCGCCACCGCCACGCCGTTGCCGTTGCCGCCATAGGTCGTGCGCAGCGTGGTGGCCTTCATCAGGCCGGCGCCCTGCGTCCGGAAGCCGCGGCGGATTTCGTCCTCCTCGATCGCCCGTACCTCCGGCAGCGCCGCCAGCTCCAGGAGCTGCGACGGGTGGATCCGCGCGAAGACGATGGGGAAGCTCTGCAGGCCCCGCAGGCCGTAGGCACCGACGCCGGCCGCCCGGGCAGCGAACTGGTGCTGCAGCGCATGCAGCTGCTCCAGCCCTTGCTTCTCGCCGAGAGTGGCCGCCCGCGGTGTGTGCAGGGTCACGATCAGCGACAGCTCCGACCCGTCGCGCTCGGTGATCGCCTTGCTCGCCAGCGACCGCATCAGCTTGGCGCCGGCCGGGCGGCCGTCGCGCGGCAGCAGCACCTCGATGCCTGCGGGCGGCGCGGAAGCCAGGGGGTCTACCGACAGGATGTGGCCCGCGGACCCCGGCACCGGCGTGGCCAACACGGCGGCCGCGGCCCAGATCAGCGCGCGTCGTGGGGCGGTGCGCCGGCCCGCTGGGTGGATGCGGCGGTCGGCAGGGACCCGGTCGTGAAGCGAAGGCTGCCGGAGCATCTGGACTCCCCCCTTTCTGGTCGCCGCCGCGGCGCCTCGTTCGAGGCTCGCCGCGGCGGCATCGGGTGGTGTTTTCGAGCGCCCTGTTCTGCACATACGCGGCGTGGCGGCGAGCGCCATCACCCTGCAGGCCGCGGCGCTGGCAACCCGATTGCACACAGTGCTACCGGGGGTTGGCCCGTGCGCTCCCGAGACAGCTGCGAGGAGGCCGTCGTGAACGATACCACCATCACCAAGATCGATTCCAGCCACTCGCCCCACGGTTCGATGGGACAGAAGTACCTGGCCTCGGGGACCCGCGTCGCCATGCGGCTGTGGGAGCAGGAGCCGCCGCAGGAGAAGGAGCCGGCGAGCCGCGACTACGAGACGGTGGGCTACGTGATCTCCGGCCGCGCCAGGCTGCACGTGGAAGGGCAGGCCGTCCTGCTGGAGCCCGGCAACTCCTGGGTGGTGCCGGCGGGGGCCAGCCACTGGTACGAGATCCTGGAGGCCTTCACCGCGGTCGAGGCGACCTCCCCCCCGGCGCACGCCCACGGCCGCGACGAGCCCTAGGGGAGGGCCCGCGGGGCCGCCCGGCAGGGAGCGGGAGGCGGTGTCGCGACGGGTCGGGCGCCTGCGGCTCGCTAGCCGCAGCCGTCTGCTAGCATGCCGGGTCCGCCCCGAGTCCGAAGCGACCATGGCATCCGACCGCGGCAGCCGCTCCCGATCCCTTCGCCGCGCCGCCGCGGGAGCCGCCATGCCGCTGCTGGCCGCGGCGCTGCTGGCCGCCGCCTGC
>DATKEH010000146.1:0-3047 GCA_035546355.1 Thermoanaerobaculia bacterium | reverse complement strand
CCGATGAGCCGGGGGCGCAAGAAGTTGTCGATGGTGCTCACCACCAGAGCGCACCACAGGAGCAGCCCGACGCCGGCGGCGACCTTGCCGACGAGGAACAGGTAGATCACGGCGGGAACCCAGACCAGCGCCGCACCGAGGGCCGGGATCACCGACAGCACGACCATCACCGTGCCCCAAAACGCCGGGCCGGGGACGCCGGTCACCCAGAAGGCGAGGCCGGCCGCCGCACCCTGGATGACGCCGATGAGCAGAGAGCCCTTGAGCGTGGCCCGCGTCACCGAGACGAAGCGCTCGAGCAGGGCCTCCTCCTCGGCCGGGTCGAGCGGGATGTAGTAGAGGATGGTGCGCAGGATGCCGGGGCCGTCGAGCAGGAAGAAGAACATGGCGTAGAGCAGGACGAAGAGCTGGAGGAGGAAGTTCAGCGTACCCCGGGTGGCGGCGGCGACCCTGCCCATGAAGGCGCCGCCGGTGCGGGCGGCCACCTCGCGGAACTGCTCCACGACACTGCCCGACTCCGGCATCAGCCTGCCGGCGAAGGGGATCCTGTCGACGAGGCGGCGCACGTCGTCGATCCGCCCCTGCTGCTGCTGGAACCACTCCCCCGCTCCCTGGCTGACCTGCACGGCCTCGGCCGCCACCATGGCGAGGAAGCCGGCGAGGGGGAGCGCGACGCCCAGCAGCAGCAGCAGGATGGTCGCCACGGCGGCGAGGGCCCGGCGCCCCCGCAGCCGGCGCAGCATCCAGCGGTAGAGCGGGTACGCCATGCCCGCGAAGACGGCGGCGAGCAGGACCGCCAGCAGGAAGCGGCGAATGACCAGCACGAAGAGCAGGGAGATGCCGGCGACGAGCAGGAGCAGGAACGCCTGCCGGAAGCGCACGGCAGCGGCGGCGCGATCGCGGGGCGTGTCGCGTCTCATTGCGGTGAGCCTAGCGCGATTGCACGCCATCCTCACCGGTTCGACGATTTCGGCCGCGTGCGCCGGCACCACGACGGGTCTCGGCGAAAGCGAGGAGTCGCCGTGCGGCCCGGGCCCAGCTCCCGGGCCGGACCGGGTTCGGCGTATACTGGCGGCCCTGCAGTGCCGACCTCCTGGCCGTTCCGGCCGCCATCCCTCGTCGAGCCCGAAGGCCTCTCAGCCCTGATCGGCAAACACCTCTTCCACGGCCCTCCGCCGGCCCTCGACAAGCCCCTCCGCGACGAGCTGCTGAGCATCGAGCTGCTCGAGGAGCGCGCCAAGGCGCTGGCGGCCCGCTTCACCGTCGATCCCGCCCCCCGCCGCTCGTCGCGCCACGCCTACCCGCGGCTCGAAGCCAATGCGCGCCTGCTCGAGGAGGCGTACCGCACGCTGGCCGGAGACGTCCATCGCGGCGAGCTGGTGACGCCGGCGACGGAGTGGATCCTCGACAACTACCACCTCGTCGCCGCCGAGATCCTCGACGTGCGGCAGAACCTGCCGCGCGGCTACTACCGCGAGCTGCCCAAGCTCGCCACCCGCGAGCTCGCCGGCTCGGCGCGCGTCTACGCGCTGGCGCTCGAGCTCATCCGCCACAGCGACAGCCGTCTCGACCGGCCGAAGCTGGTGCGCTTCATGAGCAGCTTCCAGGCGGTAGCGCCGCTCACCATCGGCGAGCTGTGGGCATGGCCGAGCATGCTGCGCCTGGCGCTGATCGAGAACCTGCGCCGGCTCGCCGCCCTGATTCTCGAGGCGCGAAGCGCGCGGCTCGCCGCCGAAGCCTACGTCGCGCGCATCGACGCCGCCGGCGCCGGAGAGCTGCCGCCGCTGCCCGACCACCTGCACACCGCGTTCGTCGTGCAGCTGCTGCAGCGCATCCGCGAGTCCGGGCCCCGGCTCGGGGCGGTGCGAGCCGCAGTCGACGAGCACCTCGCGACCCAGGAGAGGAGCGCCGAGGACGCCATCCGGGCCGAGCACCAGGGGCAGGCGGCGGCGCAGGTCTCGGTGGCCAACGTCATCACCAGCCTGCGGTTCTGCTCTACCCTCGACTGGAGCGGCTACTTCGAAGCGGTGAGCCTGGTCGAGCGGGTATTGCGACAGGACCCGGCAGGCGTCTACTCGCGGATGGACTTCCTCAGCCGCGACCGCTACCGGCAGTCGGTGGAGGATCTCGCCGGGCCGAGCGGCGAGGCGCAGATCCGCGTCGCCCGGCGCGCGGTGGAGAGCGCCCGCGAGGTGGCCGAGGCGGGCGCCCCCGGCGATCGCGCCGCCCACGTCGGCCACCACCTGATCGGCGGCGGCCGTCCCGGTCTCGAGGTCGACGTCGCCTTCCGCCCGCGCCTGGGCCGAAGGCTGCGCCGCGCCACCTCCCGCCACGCCGCCGTGGTCTATCTCGGCGGCATCGCCCTGCCGACGGCCGCCCTGGTGGGCCTGGGAAGCGCCTACGCGCAGGCGCACGGGGCCTCGGCGCTGGCCGCCGGCGGCATCGCCCTGCTGCTGCTGCTGCCGGCGAGCGAGCTGACCATCGCGCTGGTGCAGCGACTGGTGGCGCGATTGTCGCGGCCGCGGCGGCTGCCCCGCCTCGACTTCCTGGGCGGCGTCCCGCAGGAGTTTCGCACCCTGGTGGTGATACCGACGCTCCTGCCCTCCGTCGCCGCGGTCCGCGAGCTCGTCGAGCACCTCGAGGTGCTGGCGCTCGCCAACCTCGACCCGCACATCCACTTCGGCATCCTCGGCGACTTCACCGATGCGCCCGGGCAGAGGATGCCCGGCGACGACGAGATCCTCGCTGCGGCGCGCGCCGGGATCGGGGGTCTCAACGCGCGGGCCGAAGGCGCCAACGGAGATCGCTTCTTCCTCTTCCACCGCGCCCGCCAGTGGAGCGCCGGGGAGGGCGTGTGGATGGGGTGGGAGCGCAAGCGCGGCAAGCTCGAAGAGCTCAACCGCTTACTGCGCGGCGCCACCGACACCAGCATCGAGCTGCAGGTGGGAGCGCTCGAGCTGCTGCCGCGCGTGCGCTACTGCATCACCCTCGATACCGACACGCGGCTGCCGCGCGACGCCGCCAAGACGCTCATCGGCATCGCCGCC
>DATKEH010000145.1:0-13827 GCA_035546355.1 Thermoanaerobaculia bacterium | reverse complement strand
CCGTGAGGTTACGCGCAGGGGTCTTGCGAGGTGGATCCAAGGCGCGAGGAGGAGGCGATGCCGTAGCATCGTTGACGACGAGCAACGCCGGAGACGCCCGCAACCCCCCTGCGCCCTTCGGGTTGCGGCGGCGTGGGGCCGCCTACGGCGTTGCCGCTCCTCGACGATGGCTCGGCATCGCCTGCGTCGCGGCGCCTGGTATCCGGCCCCACGGCGCCACAACGTAACCCCACGGATTTATGACTCAGACCACTAGGTCCCGACCGTCTCCCGGGCGTGGACGGCGAACTGCAGCCCCTCGTCGTCCAGGCTGACCTCGATCTCCTCCAGGGTCTCGCCGCGCCGCGAGATGAGGATCTCCGACACCGCGTCCTGGATGTGCCGCTGGATCGTCCGCCGCAGAGGACGGGCGCCGGTCGAGGGCTCGATGCCGGCCTGTTCCAGCAGCCACTCGCGCGCCTCGGGCGACACCTCGACGTGCAGCCCGCGCTGCTCGAGCGTCTTGTTGACGTCGTCGAGCAGGATGTCGACCACCGCGCGCAGCTCGGCGGCGCCCAGCGGGTTGAAGACGATCACCTCGTCGAGGCGGTTGATGAATTCGGGGCTGAAGGTGCGCTTGAGCTCGCCGAGGATCTCCTCCTCGATGCGCTGGAAGGCGATGCTCTCGTCATGGCCGCCGAAGCCCATCCGCCCCTTGTGCAGCACCATCTTGCTGCCGACGTTGGAGGTCATCAACACGATCGCGTTCTTGAAGTCGACCTGGTTGCCGTAGCTGTCGGTCAGCAGGCCGTCGTCGAGGATCTGCAGCAGCAGGTTGGCGACGTCGGGATGCGCCTTCTCGATCTCGTCGAACAGCACCAGCGAGTAGGGCTGACGGCGGATCCTCTCGGTGAGCTGCCCCCCCTCCTCGTGGCCGATGTACCCGGGTGGCGAGCCGATCAGCTTGGAGACCGCGTGCTTCTCCATGTACTCGCTCATGTCGAAGCGCACCAGCGCCTCCTGGGCGCCGAACAGGAACGCGGCCAGCTGCCGCGCCACCTCGGTCTTCCCCACGCCGGAAGGGCCGAGGAAGATGAAGGAGCCCACCGGCCGACCGGGGTTGCTGACCCCCAGACGGGACCGCCGGATCGCCCTGCTGATGGCGTGGATGGCCGGCTCCTGCCCCACCACCCGGCGGCGCAGGATGTTCTCCATGTCCATCAGCCGCTCGGCCTCTTCGGTCTTCAGGCTCGCCACCGGCACCCCGGTCCAGGAGGCGATGACCTCCTCGATGTCCTCGGGGGTGACCTCGAGCACGCCGCCCTCCTCGGCCACCAATGCCAGGCCTTCGACGTCTTCGCGCAGCTCGATCTCCCGCTCGCGCAGGTAGACCGCCTTCTCGAAGTCCTTGGCCGATATCGAGCGCTTCATGTCCTTGACCACCTGCTGGATGTCGCGCTCGAGCCGGCGCAGGTTCTGGGTGTCGCGCACGCGCCGCAGCTTGACCTTGGCTCCCGCCTCGTCGATGACGTCGATGGCCTTGTCGGGCTGGTGCCGGTCGGTGATGTAGCGGCTCGACTGCAGGATCGCCACCCGTAGCGCCTCGGAGCGGTAGCGCACCTTGTGGAAGGACTCGTACCGCTCCTTGAGCCCTTCGAGGATGCGCAGGGTCTCCTCGACGTCGGGGGGCTCGACCTGGATCGACTGGAATCGCCGCATCAGCGAGCGGTCCTTCTCGATGTACTTGCGGTACTCCTTGAGGGTGGTGGCGCCGACGCAGGAGATCTCGCCGCGCGACAGCGCCGGCTTGAGGATGTTGGCGGCATCCAGCGAGCCCTCGGCGGAGCCGGCGCCGACCAGGGAATGGATCTCGTCGATGAAGACGATGACGTCCGGGCTCTCCTTGAGCTCCTTGAGGATCCCCTTGAGCCGCTCCTCGAACTGACCGCGGTACTTGGTGCCGGCGACGATCAGCGACAGGTCGAGCGCCACGATCCGCTTGCTGGCGAGGAAGATCGGCACCCGCCCCTCGACGATCCGCTGCGCCAGACCCTCGACGATCGCCGTCTTGCCCACCCCCGGCTCGCCGAGCAGGATGGGGTTGTTCTTGGTGCGGCGAGAGAGGATCTGGATGATCCGCTCGACCTCGACCTCGCGACCGATGAGCGGGTCGAAGCTGTCCTGGGCGGCGAGCGCCGTCAAGTCGCGCCCGTACTCGCTGAGGAACGGGAGCTCCTTCTTCTGCTGCGAGGCCTCGCGCTCCTTGAGCAGCCCCATGAGCTCCTCGCGCACGCTGTAGACGTCCAGGCCGTGCTGCGCCAGGATGCGCATCGCGGTGCAGCCGTCGACCCGCAGGATGCCGATCAGCAGGTGCTCCGACCCGACGCTCGGGTGCAGCAGGCTCTCCGCCTCGTGCGAGGCGTAGGCCAGCACCTTCTTGGACTCCTCGGAGAGGGGCAGCTCGGCGGTCGACGATATGCGCTCGACGAATACGCGCTCCCCCTCGATCTCGCGACGGACCTCGTCGGCCTTGACCTGGAAGCGGCGGAACAGCTCGTTGACGGTGTCTTCGCCCTCGCGCAGGATACCGAGCAGGATGTGCTCGGACTCGATGACGCGGCTGCCCAGCTTGCTCGCCTCGTAGCGGGCGAAGAACAGGGCGCGGCGGGCCTTTTCGTTGTACTTTTCGAACATCTATGGTGGTGCAGCGTGAGGTGGCCTCGGCGGCCTTCACGGCCCCGGCCCCTCGGCTCCGTACGTTCTCAAAAACCCTGCGTCGAGCAGCAAAATTCTAGCACAGCGGCGGGCGATCTCGGGGTTGTGGGTGACCAGCACCATGGTCGTTCCATGCCGCTGCGCCATAGTCGTGAGCAGCTCGAACACGTGGTCGCCGGTGGCGGGGTCGAGGTTGCCGGTCGGCTCGTCCGCCAGCAACAGGGGGGGCTCGAGGGCGAGGGCGCGGCACAGCGCGACCCGTTGCTGCTCGCCTCCCGAGAGGTGCGGCGGGAAGTGGTCGAGGCGGTCCGCCAGGCCGACCTCCGCCAGCAGCTCGCGGGCGTGGCGGCGGATGACGGCGATGTCGCGATTGGCGATCCGTCCCGGCAGCATCACGTTCTCCAGGGCGGTGAAGTCCGGCAGCAGCTGATGGAACTGGAAGACGAAGCCGATGGTGCGGTTGCGGAATCGCGCCAGCTCGCGCCCCTCGAGGCGTGCCAGGTCCTCGCCGCCCACCTCGATGCGCCCGGCGTCGAGGGTGTCGAGCCCACCGAGGAGGTGCAGCAGGGTGGACTTCCCGGATCCCGAGGGCCCGACGACCGCCACCAGCTCCCCCGGCGCCACCTCCAGGTCGACGCCGCGCAGCACCTCCACCCGGCGGGTCGCGTCCTGATACGCCTTGTACACTCCCGCCGCGCGCACGGCGACACTCACCGCCGCAGGGCCTCCACCGGCTGCAGCCTGTCGACCCGCTGCGCCACGTACCACGAGCTGCCCAGCGCCAGCGCGAAGGTGATCAGCAGCACCGCCACCAGGTCGGCGCCCTCGACGCGGAACGGCAGGTAGTCGAGGAAGTACACCTGCCCGGGGAGGCGCAGCACCTGGTAGCGATCGAGCAGCACGGCCGCGGCCCAACCCACCACCGCACCGCCGAGAGTACCGATGCCGGCCAGCAGCGCCCCCAGGGTCAGGAACGCGGCCCGCAGCCGCTGCGGCGCCGCACCCATCGCCCCCAGCATGCCGAGCTCGCGGCGCTTGCTGGCGATGACCAGCGCCAGGTCCGCCACCAGCGCCATCGCAGCGACCAGCACGATCAGCGACACGGCGACGAACATCACCGTCTTCTCCAGGCGCAGGGCGAAGAAGAGCGGCCGGTTCAGCTGCTCCCAGGTGCGCACGACGGCGTCGGCCGGCACCGCTTGCCGCACCAGTGGCACCACCGCCAGCGCGCGGTCGAGCGAGGTCACCGTCACCTCCAGCAGAGCGCCCGGGCCGCCGGCCAGCGGCCGCGCCACCGCCAACGGCAGGGCGATCCGCTCGATCTCTTCGGTCCGCCCGCTGGCGAACGTCCCGCTCACCGCCAGGCTGCGGACCCGGGGCTGCGGCCCCAGCGGGCTCAGCGTCGGCCGCGGCGAAACCACCTCCACCACGTCCCCTGGACGGAGCCCCCAGCGCGCCGCCAGCGACTCGCTCAGGAAGAGCCCGGCCGGGGAACCGGCGGCGCCGGGGAAGAACCGCGGCACCTCGCCCTCGAAGCCCACCATCTCCACCGGCTGCACCAGCACCCCATGCTTGACCCAGCCACGCCCACGAACCATCTCCTCGACCCGCAGGACGCCGGCGATCTCGCCGATGGCGGTACGCGCGGCGGCCAGGTCGTCACGCCGCGACAGCTCCACCTCGAGGTGCGGAGTCCGCGCCAACACTTCGGCGCGCAGCGCGTCCTGCAGGCCCGACAGCGCTCCCAGCGCCAGCACCAACGCGGCCACGCCCAGGCCGATCCCCCCCGCCGCCACCGCCGACAGGAAGCTGACGAAGGCGTCGCGCCGCGTGCTCCTGAGGTAGCGCAGGCCCAGCAGCAGGGGGAACGGCAGCGACCAGAGGAGATTAATCCCCGGTCTCCCTCTCGGGCCGCAGCAGCGGGAAGAGGATCACGTCGCGAATCGACTGACGGTCGGCGAACAGCATCGTCAACCTGTCGACGCCGATCCCCAGCCCCCCCGCGGGGGGCATCCCCACCTCCAGGGCACGCACGTAGTCCTCGTCGTAACCGTGGGCTTCGAGGTCGCCCGCCTGGCGGGCCGAGACCTGCTGCCGGAAGCGCGCCGCCTGCGCCTGCGGGTCGTTGAGCTCGCTGAAGGCGTTGGCGATCTCCATGCCAGCGACGTAGAGCTCGAAGCGCTCGACGAACCGAGGGTCGTCGGCGCGCTGCTTGGCCAGCGGCGACACCTCGACGGGAAGCTCGAGGACGAACGTCGGGTGCAGCAGCTGCGCCTCGACCAGCTCCTCGAACAGGGTCATCAGCAGGCTGCCGTAGCTCGGCGCCGGCGGCGGCTCGAGGTGCCGCGCCGCGAGCTCCTGACGCAGGTCCGACTCGCTCTCCAGCCGCTCGGGCGGAATGCCGGCGAACCGGGTCAGCGCCCCGCGCACCGTGTAGCGGGGCCAGGGGCGGGAGAGATCGAGCTTCTCGCCGCGCCAGCGCACACCCTCCCCGCCCAGTAGCCGCTCCTCGAGGTGGACGACGAGCTCCTCGGTGAGCTGCAGCACCGCTTCGTAGTCCACCCACGCCCAGTACAGCTCGAGCATGGTGAACTCCGGGTTGTGCTGCGTCGAGATCCCCTCGTTACGAAAGTTGCGGTTGATCTCGTACACCTTGGGCAGGCCGCCGACCAGCAGCCGCTTGAGGAACAGCTCGGGGGCGATGCGCAGGAAGAGGTCGACGTCGAGGGCATTGTGGTGGGTGACGAACGGGCGCGCGGTGGCCCCCCCCGCCAGGTGGTGCATCATCGGCGTCTCGACCTCGAGGAAGCCCTGCGCGTCGAGCCAGGCGCGGGTCTCGCGCACCAGCGCCGACCGCAGCTCGAATACCTCGCGCGACGCGGGGTTGGCCAGCAGGTCCAGGTAGCGCTGCCGATAGCGGGTCTCGACGTCGGTCAGGCCGTGCCACTTCTCGGGAAGCGGCCGCAGCGCCTTGGCGAGCAGCACCAGGCCCTCCACCTCCAGGGACAGCTCGCCGGCGCGAGTGCGCATCAGCCGTCCGCTCGCCCCGACGAGGTCGCCCAGGTCGAGCAGGTCGAGCAGCTGCTGCTCGTCGGGCCTCAGGCGCGGCCGGCGCACGAACAGCTGCAGCTTGGCACGGCCGTCGGCGAGGTCGAGGAAGTGTACGCGGCCGTGCCCGCGGATCCCCGTCACCCTTCCCGGGACCCGCAGCCGCACCGGCTCGGCTTCGAGCTCCTCCGCCCCCCGGTGGTCGAAACGCGCGTGCACCTGGCTCGGCTCGAGGTCGTGATCGAACCGCGTCGGGTAGGTCGCGACGCCCGCGGCCGCCAGCTCGGCGAGCTTGCGTCGGCGGTTCTGGATCTGCTCGGCCAGCTCGGACATGGCCGGAAAGATATCAGGGCGGCGGTATAGTCCGGCGTCGTGGAGCATCTCGCGGGCGAGCTGGCCGCGGCGGTGGCGGCCTGGGACGGGCGCGGCTGGCCGCGGCCGGGGGCGCTGCTGATCTCCGGCTCCGGGCTGGCGGCCGACCTCGACCTACCGAGCCGCGGCCGACGTCCCCTGCAGGAGCTGATCCCGTGGCCGATCCACGCCGTCGCCGGGCACCCCCTGGAGGTGGAGGTGCTGGCCCCGCCGGGGCTGCCGCCGGTGCTCTACTCGCACGGCCGGCTCCACGCCTACCAGGGGTACACCGCCCAGCAGACGGTGTTCCTGGTGCGCCTCGGGCGGTTACTGGGGGCCCGCACCCTGCTGCTGACCAACGCCTCGGGAGCGGTGCAGCCGACGCTGGTGGCGGGCTCACTGGTGCTGGTCACCGACCACCTCAACCTCACCGGGCTCAATCCGCTGTACGGCGCCCCGCCGGCCGACTGGGGCCCGCGGTTCCCCGACATGGCGCGAGCCTACGATCCGGGCCTGCGGGCCCTGCTGCGCCGCCACGCCGAGTCGCTCGGGCTGCAGCTGGCCGAAGGGGTCTACGCCGGGCTGGCGGGGCCCTCCTACGAGACCCCTGCGGAGGTCCGCATGCTGCGCACCCTCGGCGCCGACCTGGTCGGGATGTCTACAGTCCTCGAGGTGATCGCCGGGCGCCACATGGGGATGCGCTGCGCCTGCCTGTCGCTGGCCAGCAATCCCGCGGCGGGCATCGTCGACACGCCCCTCGACCACGAGGAGGTGCTGGCCGCCGGCCGCCAGGCCGCGAGCCGGTTGCGGGAGCTGTTCGGGCGCGCCCTGCGAGACCCCGAGCTCTACGAGCCGGCGGCGGCGGGCCGCGGCTGATCGCTAGCAGCTACGGCTTGTGGACCAGCAGCCAGAGGCCCGCCGACTCCCGCACCAGCCGCATCTGCAGCACCTTGAGGTCGCGCGCTTCGGCGACCTCCGCGCCCAGCATCGCTTCCTGGATCTCGTGGCCGAAGCGGCGGATGAAGAGGTCGGCCAGCCGGGTGGTGAGCCTGGCGCGGGCGAACACCGGCGCCTCGCGGGTGACCGCCGTATCGTCGAGGATGCCGCGGATCTCCTCGATCTCCTCGTTGGTGCGGGCCCGCAGGGCTGCCGCCCACAGCAGGAAATCCTCCCGCTCCCGGTCCGCCGCCTCGTCCGCCCGCGCCAGCCGGCGGAAGGCGACGATCTCCCGCGGCTCGAGCCGGAACTCGAACAGGTCGGGCGCGAAGGCGGCGACCTTCGGGCTGGCCTCGGGGTCCACGCCCTCCAGGGCGCTCGTCAGCTGCCGGTAATGGCCGTGCAGCAGCTCCTCCACCCAACCGCTGCGCAACAGCGGGCCGCCCTGGAACCGGGCTTCCCGCGCCGGAGCCTCGCGCTCCTCCGCCGGCAGCGACGCGTCGTCCTCCTGGATCCCGGTCAGGCGAGGCACCAGGTTGCGGACGTGCTCGCGCAGCTTGCCGAGCTCGTCGAGACTGAGCGACTGGTTCTGCAGACTGCGCTCGAACTGCTCGACCTCCTGGCGGAAGGCGGCGAGCTCGACGTCGAGCTCGCCGTCCACCACCACCTCACGCTCGAGATCGAAGATGCGCTGGTAATCGGCGACGATCCGCCGCTCCTCCTTGCGGTAGAGCGTTCGGATGTGGTTGCGCAGGTCGAGGTTGGTCTCGACCACCGACAGCAACAGGTCGGGATGGAAGAACAGCTTGCCGAGCTCGAGCTTGTACCGCCGGTACCGCTTGACGAGCTCGCCGCCGATGAGCTGGTCGAAGTCCTCGATCTGGTTGAGCTCGCGGCGCAGGGCTTCGATCTGGGAGCGGTGCGTCTCGACCTGCTGGCGGTCGACCTCCCCGTTGCGCACCAGTTGCCACAAGCCGTTGAAGATCTGCCGCATCTGCGCCCGGTTGTTGAGCGTCCACGGCCCCTGCGGCCCCTGCGCCTCCTCGGACACCTTGGTCACCAGGAAGTCGACCTTGTCGTTCTGGTCGCGCCCCCATACCTCCGGCGGATAGCTGAAGAGGTAGAACTTGATGAGCTGGACCAGGATGGCGTCGCTGTAGTTGCGCACCCTCTGGAAGAAGAGGCGCAGCAGCGAAGGGGAGAGTTTGCTATCCTCCTGCACCAGCCAACGGTCGAGCTCCTGCAGCCGGCGCTCGACCATGTCCAGCCCGTTGCGCCCCCGGTCGGCGGTCGAGGCGTCGAGGTGCTGCGACACCTCCTTGAGCATCCCGTATACCGCCTGGAAGTCGGCGGCGTATTGACCCAGCTCGCCGTCCATGAGGAGCTTGTGCAACCCCTGGAGAAACTGGTGGAATGTCCAGGACGACTTGAAGCGGTCCGAGACGTCGATGTAGCGCCGGTGCAGCGCTCCGATCTCCTGCACGTTCATCCGATGCTCTCCTGGATCGGCTGATTCTTACCCCTATGCCCGGCGACATGCAAGCTCCCCCTGCGCCCCGGGTGCTGATCCCCGCCGAGGACGTGTCGCGGCGCGTCGGCGAGCTGGCGGCCGCGATCGACCGCGACTACGCCGGTTCCGAGCGCGTGATCTGTGTCGGGGTCCTCAAGGGTTCGGTGTTCTTCATGGTCGACCTGCTCAAGCGGCTGACGGTGCCGGTGGCGGTCGATTTCTTCCAGACCGCCAGCTACGGTGGCAGGACGAGCCCCGGCGAGGTGCGCATCCGCAAGGACCTCGATCTCGCCATCCGCGGCCACGACGTGCTGTTGATCGAGGACATCGTCGACACCGGCTACACGCTGCGCACCATTCTCGACCTGCTGCGTTTCCGCGGCGCCCGAACGGTGCGCCTCTGCGCGCTGCTGGACAAGGCGTCGGCGCGCGAGGTCGACGTACCGATCGACTATCGGGGGTTCACCATCGAGGACGTGTTCGTCGTCGGCTACGGCCTCGATTTCGACGAAAAGTACCGCAACCTGTCCTACATCGGCGTCATGGAGGGGTAAGAGGTCGTGAACCGGATCCGCTACCACCACACCGATCGCGCACCCGCCGCCATCGGCCCCTACGCACAGTCGGTATCCTGCGGGGGCTTCCTCTATACCTCGGGGCAGATCCCCCTCGACCCGCAGACCGGCGAGATGGTCGCCGGCGACTTCGCCGCCCAGGCCCACCAGGTGCTCGACAACCTCCGCCACGTGCTCACCTCCGCCGGCTGCAGCTTCGACCAGGTGGTCAAGACCACCATCTACGTCACCGACCTCGCCGACTTCGCCACGCTCAACGAGATCTACGCCGAGGCGATGGGAGAGCATCGGCCGGCGCGTTCGACCGTGCAGGTGGCGGCGCTGCCGAAGGGAGCGCTGGTCGAGATCGACATGGTCGCCCGCATCCGGTGAGGGCTATCGGGGACCTCCCGGACGTCAGAGGCGGGCGAGGAGGTCCTGGACGAGCGGCGGGCGGGGCGCGGCGAGCGCCTCCTCCACCAGGCGCCGCGGCTCCCCTTCGAGCCACGGCAGGACCCCCAGGTTACCCTCGCGAGCCAGGGCCTCCAGGCTCTGGGGTACCCGTTCCGCCCAGCGGGCGGCGCGCAGCAGTGACTGGCTGCGGCTGTCGGGCTCGCCGAGCCAGACGCTGAGCTCCCCCGCCACCGCCAGCAGAGAGGCCAGCCGCAGGTTCGGTCCGCTGCGCAGCGGGGGCCGGGGCAGCGGGCGCGGCAGCAGCGGCTCGAGGCCGTGCGCCACGATCACCCTCGCCACCTCGCGCGGCTCCGGCGCGCGACCGTGGAACAGCGCGTCGAAGCGGCTCGGGTCCGGGCTCAGCTCTGCCAAAGAGCGGCGCTGGCGGGCGTCGAGCTCGAGCGGCAGGGGCTGCAGCGCCGTGACGCCCGCTTCGCGGGCCGCCGCCGTCACGCGCTCCCACGACCCCGCCTCCTGACCGGGAAGGAGGGGCCATACCGCCCCGCCTCCCGCGACCCCGGCGAACGCCTCGTCCGGCTCGAGGCGGCCCATCGCGACGGGCAGCAGGTCGAGCACCGGCCAGGCCTCGGGAATGGCCGGCGGGTCCCCCGGAAGCCGCTGCACCAGGACCGGGGTGCCACGGGCCGCGTGCGACCGCACCAGCCCATCCCTGGTGGCCGCCGCGGCGGCCGGCACCGGCGGCAGGTAGAGGAGGTCGTCGAGGGCGGCGTCGGCGAGCTCGGCCGAGATCTCGGCGCCGGGGTCGGGGGCGCCCAGCGTGCCCGCCGCGAGATCCACGAACGCGTCGTCACGGGTCGGCCAGCGACGCGGCCGATAGCGGATCCACAGGGAACGCGGCTCGGGGAGCTGGTCCCGCACCGCGCCGGACGCGGCGGTGGTGCGGCTCAACCTCCCTCCGAAAACGGCCGCACCGCCTGCCGCACGTACTTGGCCAGCACGTCGACTTCGAGGTTGACGCGCCGGCCGGGCCGCCAGCGAGCGAGCGTCGTCACCGCCAGGGTGTGCGGGATCAGGGCGACGCGAAAGGATTCGCGATCCAGCCGCGCCACCGTCAGACTGACCCCGTCGAGCGCCACCGAGCCCTTCTCGACGACGTAGAGAGCGAGGGACGAGGGGAGCTGCAGGGTGACCTCGCGGTGGCCCGCTCCCAGCTCTTCCACCGCCAGCACCGAGATGGTGCCGTCGACGTGCCCCTGGACGAAGTGCCCGCCGAGGGGATCGCCAGCCCGCAGCGGCGGCTCCAGGTTCACCTCTTCGCCCGCCTCGAGCTCCCCCAGCGTGGTGCGGGAGAGCGTCTCCGGCGCCAGGTCGACCGTGGTCACTCCCGGCCGCAGCGCGACGGCGGTCAGGCAGACCCCCGAGACCGCCAGGCTGGCGCCCGGCGACAGCTCCGCCGAGAGCTCCTCGCCGTGGGCGAGGGTCAGCCGCCGCCCCCCCTCCCCCGAGGGCTGGGGAGCGGTGGCTACCCGCCCACGCTCGCGGACAAGTCCGGTAAACATCCGGTGCGAAACCCCGTCACGATCAGGTCGTCGCCGCGGCGGCCCACCCGCGGCCGTTCCAGCCGCGGCACGCCGCGGAGCGGCCCCAGGCCGCGGCCGCCCACCGGGCCGAGGGCGGTCGCGCCGCCGATGAGCAATGGAGCGCAGGCCACCGCCACCCGATCGTAGAGCCCCGCCGCCAGGAACGCCCCATGAACCACCGCGCCACCCTCCACCAGCACGCTCTGCACGCCGCGGGCGGCGAGCTCGGCGAGCACCGCCGCGGGTGTCACCCGCGGCGGGCGCACCACTTCGGCCCCGGCGCGGGCGAGCTGTCGCTCCCGCGCCGCGCCCCCCGCCTCGGCGAACAGGAGCACCGGGCCCTCCTCCTGGAACAGCCGGGCCCCCGGCGGTGTCCGCAGGCGCCGGTCGAGCACCACCCGCAGCCCCGGGCCGGCGGCCAGACCCAGCCGGCGGTTCAGGCGCGGGTCGTCGGCGAGCACCGTACCGCTGCCCACCACCACCGCGTCGTGCTCTTCTCTCAGCTCGAGCGCCCAGCGGCGGGCGCCGGGCCCACTGATCCACTGGCTCTCGCCGCTGGCGGTGGCGATCCGGCCGTCGAGGCTCATCGCCCACTTGAGCGTCACCGCCGGCCGCCCCGCCACCCTGGCCACCAGGTAGCGCCAGTTGAGTCGCACGGCCTCCGCCAGCAGCTCTCCCGTCTCGACCGAGACCCCGGCCCGCCGCAACCGCTCGAAGCCACCCCCCGCGACCCGTGGATCGGGGTCGCGATGGCACGCCACCACCCGGGACACCCCGGATCGCAACACGGCGTCGGTGCACGGCGGCGTCCGCCCCTGATGGGCGCACGGCTCGAGCGTGACGTAGAGGGTGGCGCCGCGCGCCGCCTCGCCTGCCTGGCGCAGCGCCTCGACCTCGGCGTGCGGGCCGCCGACCTGGCGGTGATACCCCTGGCCGACCACCTCGCCGTCGCGCAGCACTACCGCTCCCACCATCGGGTTGGGCGCGGTGCGATACCGCCCCCGCCGGGCGAGGCGCAGGGCGGCGCGCAGGGGAAGGGCGGCGGCGGGCGCAGGCGCGACGGTGCCCACCGGGCGCGCTACCCCACCAACGCCCGCGCGAACTCACGCGGCCGGAACTCCACCAGATCCTCCGGCGTCTCGCCGACCCCGAGGTAGAGGACCGGCAGGCGCAGCTCCCGCGCCACCGCCACCGCCATGCCGCCCTTGGCCGTGCCGTCGAGCTTGGCCAGCAGCACCCCGTCCACGGGCACCACCGCCTGGAACTCCCGGGCCTGCACGAGGGCGTTCTGACCGGTGGTGGCGTCGAGGACCAGCAGCGTGCGGCGCTCCCAGTCGCCGGCCTCGCGCTCCAGGATGCGACCGATCTTGCCCAGCTCTCGCATCAGGTGCTCCTTGTTGTGGAGCCGGCCGGCGGTGTCGACCAGCACCTCGTCGATCCGGCGCGCCCGCGCCGCCTGCACGGCGTCGTAGACGACGGCGGCGGGGTCGGAGCCGTGAGCCTGGCGGACGACGGCGACTCCCAGCCGCTCACCCCACAGCGCCAACTGCTCGATGGCGGCCGCCCGGAAGGTGTCCGCGGCGGCGAGGAGGACGGTACGCCCCTCCTCCTGGTGGCGGCGAGCCAGCTTGGCGATGGAAGTCGTCTTGCCGACGCCGTTGACGCCCACCACCAGCGTGATCCTGGGCCCGCCGAGGCGGCGCGGGGGCTGCGGTGCGTCGAGCAGCAGAACGGCGATCTCGTCGGCCAGTCGCTGCCGCAACCGCACCCCGTCACCAGCCTCGCCGCGCCGTACCTCCTGCTGCAGCCGTGCGACGAGCTCGAGCGAGGTCTCGACCCCGAGGTCGGCGCCGATCAGCGTCTCCTCGAGGTGCTCGACGGTCTCCTCGTCCAGGGTGTCGCGGCCCTCGAGGGCGGCGTCGATCTTCTTGAGCAGCTCGGTGTGGGTCATCCACAAGCCCTTCTTGAGCTTGTTCCAGACCCCCCCGCGCTGCGGCTCGCTGGGCCGCGCCTCGGGCGCCAGGTCGAGGGTGTCGGTAGGGTCCGGCATGGGAGCGGAAGTCTACCAGCGGGCCAGGGACCCCGAGCGCAGCTAGAACAGCGCGCGGCTCAGCTCGTCGGCGGCTCGCTGGAGACGGAGGAAGGCCTTCCCCACCAGGTTCGGTCGGCGCTGCACCAGCACCAGGTAGTAGTCCTCGGGCAGGGGGATGGCGTAGATGTGGAGCTTCGCCTTCTCCACGTGCACCAGCCGCGGCGCTCCCAGCGCGCTCTTGGCGAGGAACCCCCCCAGCTGCCTGAGGTAGATCCCCAGGTAGGCGCCCAGCACACGCATCTCGTAGGGAGTGAAATCCGAGCACGCCACGTCGACCGTCTCGCCGGTCTCGTCGAGGAACAGCACGCCCACGGCGCCGGTCTCGGCGAGCAGGTTGGCGAGGATGTATTGAAAGGGCATCGCCCGCTACCCCGCCATGGCCGCGGGCTCGACGGGCCGGGGCTCGACCCGGATCGCTCCCTCCTGGAAGGCGCGCAGGAAGGCCGTCACCACCTTGGCGTCGAAGCGGGCGCCGGTGAGCTTGGTGATGGTCTCGACCGCGAAGCCGGGCGTGTAGGGGTTCTGGTAGGGCCGGTTGGTGGTGATCGCGTCGAAGGTGTCCGCCACCGCCACCACCCGGGCGATGAGCGGGATCTGCTCCCCCTTCAGACCGTCGGGATAGCCGCGACCGTTCCACGCTTCGTGATG
>DATKEH010000144.1:0-5762 GCA_035546355.1 Thermoanaerobaculia bacterium | reverse complement strand
TGCCACGAGCTCGACTACGACACCGAGGTGGCCCACTACCGCCACGTCCTCGACCAGCTGTCCCGGCACCCCTGGGTCGATGCCGGCCGGCTGGTGCTCTGGGGCAGCAGCCTGGGCGGCACGGTGGCGCCGCTGCTCGCCCAGGGCCGGCCGGTCGCGGGGGTGATCGTCGCCGGCGGCGGCGCGCTCACCTACTTCGAGCGCATGCTGCTCTTCGACCGCATCGGCTTCGAGCGTGGCGACCTGGATCCGCGCGAGATCGACGGCCGCATGCGACGCCACGCCGAGTTCCACGTCGAGTACCTGCTGCGCGGCAAGACCCCGGAGGCGATCGCCGCCGAGCGCCCCGAGCTCGCCGACGTCTGGGAAAGGATCCGCGGCACCGGCGATCGCGTCCACTACGGCCGCCCCTACTCCTGGCACCAGCAGGCGGCGCAGAAGGACTTCCTCGCCGCCTGGGCCGCCATCGCCGCGCCGGTGCTGGTGCTCTACGCCGAATACGACCAGTTCGAGCTGGCGCACGGCCACCGCACCATCGCCGCCACCCGCGAGCGGCTACGGCCGGGCTCGGCGACCTACGTCGAGCTGCCGCAGATGGCGCACGGCTACACCGTCCACGCCACGCCCGAGGACGCGGCGGCCTGGCGGCGGGGCACTCCGGCGCCGGAGTTGGCGCTCGGGCCGATGCTGCGCTGGCTGCGGATACTGGGGCTCGCGGGCGCGCCAGCCGAGGGATCGTAGCTGTCAGTGCGCCGCGGCGGCGAGGGCCAGGAACCGCACCGACGAGTCGGGAAGGCGCTGCGGCGCGGCGAGCACCGTCGCCGTCGCCGCCTCTCCACGGTGGTGGAGGAGGAGGTCGCGCAGCAGCGCCGCCCGCACCTCCGGGTTGCGCGACCGCCCCGCCTGCTCGCCGTAGTCGAGCTCGAGGGCCCGCGCCTTGACCGGCGCCGCCGCGACGTCGGTTTGCCGCAGCAGCGCGGCGATCGCCGTCAGCCGCACCGAATCGCTTCCGTCTTCCAGCAGCCGGGCGAGCAGCGGTACCGCCGCCGGATGGTCGAGCTCGCCGAGGCTGTCGGCGATCTGCCAGCGCAGCTGCGCGGTGCGGCGCTGCTGCTCGGCGGCGTGCTGGATGGCCCGATCGCGGGCGCCGAAGGCGAAGTCGAGCACCAGCTGCCCGGCGCGGTCGCTGGGGATGCCGGCGGCGGTGCGCGCCGCCTCCCACATCAGTGGGCGGAGCATACGGAGCCACATCCCCGCGGTGCGGCGGCCGAGGTCCCAGTGCTCCTGGTCGAGGGCCGGCCCCAGCGCCGCGATGCGGCCGGCGTCGCCCAGCTCGACCAGGGCTGCGGCGATCCAGGCCTCCAGCCAGTCGCTGTGGTGGCCGCGGCCGAGCACCCCCTGCAGCAGAGCCCGCCCGCGCGGCTGGCCGGCCTGCGCCAGGGCGCGCACCACGGAAGGGCGGAAGTCCGGCTCCTGGATCGGGATCGTCTGCCGCGCCAGGTACTCCTCGGCCCAGCGGTGGCCGCTGTCGCGGCCGGCGAGCAGCAGGGTGCGCCCGGCGGCGAAGCGCTCCTCGGGTTCGCCGCGGCGCAGCTGCCGCTCGAGCCGCTGCACGGCGTCGGCGTCGCCGTAGGCCAGGGCCAAGGCCCGCCAGGCTTCGGCCTGTACTTCCGCGGTCACCGGGGCGCCGCGGCGCGAGGCCTTGCCGCCGTGGGCGAAGCGGCGCAGCGGCTCCACCGCCCGCGGATCGCGGGCGGCGGCCAGCGCCTCGACCAGCGCTGCCTGCACCTGCGGCTGCTCGCGCCCCTCGCTGGCGACGCGCAGAGCTCTGTCCAGCAGCGCCCGTCTCGCGCCACCGGAGTACTCGTCGCTCGCCAGCAGGCGGCCGACGCCCACCAGCGCCGCCGCCTCGACCTGGGGGACCGGCTGCTGCCGCGGCGGCTCGACCCCCAGGGCGCGGAAATCGATGCCGAGGTCCAGGTAGGGGTTCTCCAGCATGGCCAGGAACAGCGCCGCGGCGTGCTCGCGGCCCAGCGACGCCACCGCCTCGCCGGCGCAGCGGTCGCGCAACCAATCCACGGTGAGGCTCCACTGCAGGCAACCGCGGTAGAAGGCATGGGTGGACGAGCCGCGGCCGGCCCTCGCCAGGGCGCGGGCCGCCGCCAGGCCGCGCACCCAGGGGTCGGTCAGCATCTCCTCGATCTGGCGTTGCGCCTGCTGCTGCTGGCCTGGCCGCGGCCGGGCGGGCTGGCCCAGCGCCGAGCGCAGCAGGTTCTCGGGCCGCACGGCCTCCTTGAGCCCACTACCCAGGGTCATGCGGAACATCGCCGGCAGGTCGAGCATCTCCAGGGGCGAGACCAGCGTGTCCTCCTCGAGGGCTGCCACCAACTGGCCCATCGCCTGCTCCCGGTGGGCCTCCGCCAGCGCCACCTCGCCCTCGACCTGCAGGACGTCGAGCAGCACCGGGTTGGCGGGATCGGCCAGGGCGCCCGAGGCGAGGATGGCGGCGAGCGGCTCGTCGCCGGCGCGAACGGCGGCGGGTGCGGCCAGGCACGCGGCCACGAGAGCGACGGCCAGGGGGGTGCGGTAGGTTGGCATGCGAGCGGTCTCCTCACCCTCGAGTACGCAAGCCGGGGCCGCGCTCCGCCACGGGGAAGTGGCTGGTATCCTCGGCGGCAGATCGCATTCACCGAGGAGGCGGGCATGGCGCGCTGCGAGCTGCAGATCGAGCTGGAAGGGGGGCGCACGGAGTACCGTGCGGGCGAGAGCGTGCGCGGCAGCGTGCGGGTGCGCAGCGACGCCGCGGTCGACTGCGGGGGATTGACGGTGCGCGGCCAGTGGGGCGTCGGCCCCCGCTCCCGGCAGGGCGGGACGGAGGAGGTCACCCTCTTCACGGGAGAGTGGCCCGCCGGTAGTGTGACCTCGTACCCGTTCGTCCTCGAGCTGCCCCGGGTCCCCCTGTCCTACGACGGCCAGCTGGTGCGGGTCGACTGGTGGGTGGAGGCGCGGGCCAGGGTGCGCGGCTTCGACCCGGTGGCGAAGCAGGAGATCTCGCTGGTCGCCGACCCCGAGGCCGAGCCGGACTGGGGGGGCCTCTACCAGCAGAGCTCGGCGATGCACCACGTGGCGTACGACGTGCTCGAGGAGGAGCGCCCGGGCGCGGCGCCGCCGCCGGCGACGCTGCCGCGGGCGGTGCAGATCGGCTGCCTGCTCCTGGCGCTGGCGCCGTTCGCGGTGGGCGCGCTGCTCATCGCCCTCTCCGTCTTCCTGGCGCTGAGCGGCCGCACGACTCCCGCGGAGGCGGCGATCATCCTGCTGGTGGTGGTCGCGGTCCTCACGATGCTCGGGGTGGCCGCCTGGCGCCTGTTCCTGGGCAACTGGCTGGCGCAACGGCGGCTGGGGGAGGTGCGGCTGGAGGTGCAGCCGGTCTCGGCGCGGGGTGGCAGCGAGGTCGACGTCCGCCTGATGCTGATGCCGCGCAGCCGGGTGGTGCTGGAGAGCGTCCGCGCGACTCTCGAGGGGGAGGAACGGGTGGACCCTCACGGCGAGAAGCGGCGGCGCGAGCGGAAGACCCATACGGTCCATCGCCAGGAGGTCGAGCTGGCGGGGCGGCGGGAGCTCGGCGCGGGCCACCCGTTGCAGGTCGAAGGCAGCGTCCCAGTCCCGGACCGTCCGCCTCCCTCGCTGGGGTTCAGCTGGTACCAGCTCAACTGGTGGCTGACGGTGCGCGTGAGGGTGAAAGGCGGCGCGGACTGGGAGAAAAAGCGCCTCCTGCTGGTGCACCCTTGAACGCGGGCTAGAATCGCCGGACCTTGGGATCCCCCGGTGAGGTCACCCGCCTCCTGCAGGCGCACCAGGCCGGCGACGTCGGGGCCCTGGACCGCCTGGTGCCGCTGGTCTACGACGATCTGCGCCGCCTCGCCCGCCGCCAGCTCGCCGGCCATCGCCGCGGCCACCTCGACACCACCGCGCTGGTGCACGAGGTCTATCTCAAGCTGGTGGACCAGACGCGGATCCCCGGCGAGAGCCGGCGCCACTTCCTCGCCGTCGCCGCGCGCGCCATGCGCCAGGTGGTGGTCGATTTCGCCCGCCGGCGCCAGGCCCGCAAGCGCGGCGGGGAGCAGGTCCACCTGACGCTGGATGCCGCCACCGTGGCGGTCGAGGAGGAGGCGGAGATGCTGCTGGCCCTGGACGAGGCCCTGAGGCGGCTGGGCGAGCTCGACCCGCGGCTGATCCGGGTGGTGGAGTGCCGCTTCTTCGCCGGTCTCTCGGAGGAGGAGACGGCCGGCGCCCTGGCGCTCTCCACCCGCACCGTGCAGCGCGACTGGACCCGGGCCCGCGCCTGGCTGCAGGCGCAGCTGGCGGGCTGAGGGCGATCTCGGGAGTAACATCGCGGCCATCGTGTCCGCGACATCCGACGAGCCTGGGCGCGCGCGGCGCGCCTACGAGATCTTCGCCGCCGCTCTCGAGCTGAAGCCCGCCGAGCGTGGGGCGTTCGTGGACGGCGCCTGTGGTGGCGACCCTGCCTTGCGCGGCGAGGTCGACCGTCTCCTCGCCGCCGCCGAGGATCCGCCGCCAGACGGTGCCGGAGCGCTCGGCGACCGCGCGCCCCACCTGCTGGCCGCGCTGGAGGAGGAGCTGAGCGCCGCGCCCCCGGCCGGAACGGGTCAGCGCATCGGCCCCTATCGGCTGGTCGAGGTGCTCGGCCGCGGGGGCATGGGGGTGGTGTGGCTGGCCGAGCGCGACGACGGCGCCTTCTCCAAGCGCGTGGCGCTCAAGATCGTGCCGGACTGGGAGGCCTCCGACGACCTGCCCCGCCGCTTGCGAGCCGAGCGGCAGATCCTCGCCGGCCTCGAGCACCCCAACATCGCCCGGCTCCTGGACGGAGGGGTGACGGCGGAGGGCGTCCCCTACCTGGTGATGGAGCACGTCGAGGGGGAGCCGATCGACGCCTACTGCGAGGGCCGGGACCTCGGCGTGCGCGACCGGCTGGCGCTGGTGCTCGCGGTGTGCGACGCGGTGGCCGCCGCCCACCGGCGGCTGGTGGTGCACCGCGACCTCAAGCCGGGCAACATCCTGGTCACCGCCGAAGGAGGGGTGAAGCTGCTGGACTTCGGCATCGCCAAGCTGCTCGACGAGGGGGGCGACGGTGGGCCCACTCGCACCGGGCTGCACCCCCTGACGCCGCAGTTCGCCGCGCCCGAGCAGCTCACCGGCGGCCCGATCACCACCGCCACCGACGTCTGGGGCCTGGGGGCGCTGCTCTACCGGCTGCTCGCCGGTCGCTCGCCGCACGCGGCGCAGGGCACCACCACCCAGGCCGTGATGCGGGCCATCTGCGAGGAGGATCCCCGGCCCCCGAGCCGTGCGGCCCGCCAGCCGCAGCTCGCGCGGCACCTCGCCGGGGACCTGGACGCCATCGCGCTGCGCGCCCTACGGCGCGAACCGGCGGAGCGCTACGCCTCGGTCGAGGCGCTGGCGGACGACCTGCGCCGCCACCTGCGCGGGCTGCCGGTCGCGGCGCGGCCGCCGTCGCTGGCCTATCGGGCCCGCAAGCTCGCCCGCCGGCGCCCGGGGGCGGTGGCCGCGGCCGCCCTGGCGCTCGGCGCCATCGTGGTGGTGGTGCTGGGCCTGCTGCAGCAGGCGCGGCTGGCCGAGCGCGAGCGACTGCGGGCCGAGGCCGTCACCGCCTTCTTCACCGGCGTGCTGCGGCAGGCCGACCCGGACGAGGCGCGGGGAGGAGAGATCACCCTGCGACAGCT
>DATKEH010000143.1:0-3340 GCA_035546355.1 Thermoanaerobaculia bacterium | reverse complement strand
GCCCGGCAACGTCATGGTGACCGACCAGGGGCGGGTCAAGGTGCTGGACTTCGGGCTCGCCAAGCTGCGGCCCGAGGTGGCGGAAGATCCCGGGAAGGAGGCGCCCACCGAGCCCCTGACCGACGCCGGCCTGGCGATCGGAACGGTCCCTTACATGTCACCCGAGCAGTTGCAGGGCAAGCCGGTGGATCACCGCTCGGACGTCTTCTCGCTGGGAGTGGTGCTCTACGAGATGGCCACCGGCCGACGCCCGTTCGCCGGAGACTCTTCGGCCGGCCTCATGTCCTCCATCCTGCGAGACCAGCCGCCCTCGGTGATCGAGCTCGAGCCCCGGCTGCCCCGGCACCTGGGGCGGATCGTCCGCCGCTGTCTGGAGAAGGACCCCCGGCGCCGCTACCAGTCGGCGCTCGATGTGCGCATCGAGCTCGAGGACCTGCGGCGCGAGGTCGAGGCCGACCAGCTCCTGCCCTCCACGTCCCCCCGGGGGGTGGCGCATCCGGCAACCGGCGCCCGTCGCCCGCGAGCTGCCGCGTGGGCCGCGGTGGGGCTGCTCGCGGCCGCGGTGCTAGCGTACTGGGGCTGGCAGGCCGCGCGGGGGGAGGCCGAGCGCGCCGCGCCGCGGGCCGCCAGCTTCACCCAATTGACCCAGGAGACGGGCCGGGAGCTGCAGCCGACGGTCTCGCCGGACGGTAAGTTCGTCGCCTACACCTCCGACGCCGCGGGGAGCTGGGACATCTACCTGCTGCGGGTGGACGGGCGAAACCCGATCAACCTCACGGCGGGGTCACCGGCCGACGACCGGCAGCCGGCCTTCTCCCCGGACGGCTCGCGGATCGCCTTTCGCTCCGAGCGCGACGGCGGCGGCATCTTTCTCATAGGAGCGACAGGCGAGTCGGTGCGGCGGCTCACCGATTTCGGCTACAACCCTTCATGGTCGCCTTCCGGCCGCGAGCTGGCGATCGCCACCGAGAGCATCGACGGGTACCCGTACTCGCGCTTATCCGTGAGCCAGCTGTGGGTGGTCGACGTCGAGAGCGGCAGAGCGCAGGAGCTGTTCGCCGGTGACGCCGTGCAGCCGGCCTGGTCACCGCACGGGCAGCGCATCGCGTTCTGGGGGATCATGGAGATCGCGACCGGACAGCGCGACCTGTGGACCGTGCGGGCGGACGGCAGCGACCCCGTCGCGGTCACCGACGACCTCCCCCTCGACTGGAGCCCGGCCTGGTCCCCCGACGGACGTCACCTGGTGTTCGCCAGCGATCGGGGTGGCACCCTCAACCTCTGGCGCGTCGCCATCGACGAAGAGAGCGGAGAGGTCCAGGGTCCGCCGCAGGCGCTGTCCACGCCCTCGCAGTGGGCCGGCGAGATCCGCTTTTCCCGTGACGGCGGCCTGGCGGCCTTTTCCTCCCAGGACCGCCAGGCCAACGTGGAACAGGTGGCCTTCGACCCGGACGCCGGGCGGGTCGCAGGTGAGCCGCGGCGGGTGACACGCCTCTCCCTGCCCCTGGTCGACCCTTCCCTGTCCCCCGATGGCGAGCGGCTCGTCTTCCGGACGGTGATGCCCCAGGAGGACCTGTTCACCATCCGCACCGACGGCAGCGACCTGCGTCGCGTCAACGACGACCCACATCGGGATCGCGGCCCTTCCTGGTCTCCGGACGGCGAGTGGATCTACTTCTACTCGAACCGCAGCGGCCGCTACGAGATCTGGCGGATCCGGTCCGACGGCAGTAGTGCGCAGCAGGTCACTCGCCGAGAGGGGATGCAGCTCTGGTTCCCGGTCGTGTCCCCGGAGGGGTCGCGGCTGGCGGCGTTCAACACGGAGGGGACCTCGGTCGTGGACCTCACGCTCCCTCCGCCGGTCGCGGACGCGGACGTCCGGAGTTTGCCGAACCCGGCGCCGGCGACCGCGTTTCAGGGCAACGCCTGGTCGTCGGACGGCACCCTGCTGGCGGGTGTCGGCTATGGAGGGAGCTGGGAGACGGTGCTCGGGGTGCTGCTGCTGGACGTCGCCAGCGGCCGATTCCGCCAGGTCGGCTCGCTGCGCCGCGATCCGCGCTTCGAATGGGAAGGTCCCCTCGCCTGGGTCCCCGGCGAAGGAGCCCTGCTGCTCTCTTCGGTGGGCACCCTGAAGCATCTCGAGATCGACAGCGGGGTGGTGACGGATCTCCTCAGGCCACCCGCGGGAACCGCGCTCGGTTCGCCCATGCTGTCCAGCGACGGCAGGACCCTCTATTACCTGCGGCGCAACGAGCAAGCCGACATCTGGATGATCACCTTCGAGACGGGCGCGGAGTGAGCGCCGGCCCACGCTCGGTGGCGCGGGTCTCGGGCTGCTGGCGTTGCTGCTGGCTGGCGGTGCGGCCCGGAGCAGGCGCGAGCCGAGGTGTTGGTGCCCAGGGCCGGAATCGAACCAGCGACACCACGATTTTCAGTCGTGTGCTCTACCAACTGAGCTACCTGGGCGTAGCCGGCGGGGCCACGGCGGTTTGTAGCAGCGGCCGGCGGCGAAGTCAATAGAGGGGAGGCGGCCTCGTCGGCGCCCGCCCGGGCGCGTGGCAGGCCGTGGCCGTCAGCGCCGCACCGGGGCTCAGCGCCGGTCGATCACCGACCGCACGGCGGCCTCGATCCGCCCCGGCTCGACCTCCTCGAGCTCGTAGCGGACGTCGGCGATCGGCTTGTCGGTCGACAGGATGCGGCTGAGCTCGATGGGGGTGCCCTCGACCACCACGTCGGCGGGGGTGGCGGCGATGGTGGCCTCGAGCTCCCGCACCTGCTCCTCGCCGTAGCCCATCGCCGGCAGGATGCCGCGGGCGTTGGGGTACTTGGCGTAGGTCTCGACGATCGAGCCGACGGCGTAGGGGGCGGGGTCGACGATCTCCGCCGCCCCGGCCTGGCGCGCGGCGAGCACGCCGGCGCCGAAGCTCATCCCGCCGTGGGTGAGGGTGGGGCCGTCCTCGACCACCAGGGCGCGCTTGCCGCGCACCAGCTCGGGCTGCTCGAGGGTGATCGCCGAACGGCACTGCACCAGCTGCGCCCGCGGGTTGTTGCGGCGGCAGCTGTCGATCACCCGCTGCACGTTCTCGGGCTCGGCGGAATCCACCTTGGCGACGATCAGCAGGTGCGCCATCAGCAAGTTGGTCTCGCCGGGGTAGTAGGTGGTCTCGTGCCCGGGGCGATGCGGGTCGACCAGGGTGACGTGCAGGTCGGGGCGGAAGAACGGCGTGTCGTTGTTGCCGCCGTCCCACAGGATCACCTCGGCCTCCTCCTCGGCGCGCCGCAGGATCTGTTCGTAGTCCACCCCCGCGTAGACCACGAAGCCGTTGTCGATGTGCGGCTC
>DATKEH010000142.1:0-19370 GCA_035546355.1 Thermoanaerobaculia bacterium | reverse complement strand
GCCGGCTGCTCTGGCACCAGTTCCACGACGACCTGACCGGCACCAGCATCCCGCAGGCCTACGCCATCTCCTGGCACGACGAGGCGCTGGTCGCCAACCTGGCGGCCACGGCGCTGCGGCGGGCGATGGGCGCGGTGGCGCAGGCCCTCGACACCCGCGCCGAGGGTATCCCGCTGGTGGTCTTCAATCCCCTGTCGATCCCCCGCACCGAGGTGGTCGAGGGGTGGCTCGAGCTGCCGGCCGCGGTGGCGGCGATCGCCGCCACCGGCCCCGAGGGGGAGCCGGTGCCGGTGCAGCTCGGCGTCACCCGCGGCACGCTCCGCCAGGTGCTGCTCCTCGCCGAGCTGCCGCCCCTGGGGTTCGCCGTCTTCGACGTGCACCAGGGGCGGCCGGGCGCGGGCGCCAGCGGCGCGCTGGAGGTCACCCGCGCCGCCCTGTCCAACGGGCGCCTGGCGGCGCGCTTCGACGGCGCCGGCGACCTCGCCTCGCTGGTCGACTCGCGCCACGGGCGCGAGGCGCTGGCGGCGCCCCACCGGCTGGAGCTGCTGCCCGACACCTCGAAGCGGTTTCCCGCCTGGGAGCTGCGCTACCAGGACGTCATGGCCGAGCCGCTGCCGGTGGCAGGGCCTTCGCGAGTGACGGTGGTCGAGCATGGGCCGGTGCGGGTCGCCGTCGAGGTGGTGCGAACGGCGGCGGGCTCGACCTTCCGCCAGCGCTATCGCCTGGCGGCCGGCGCCGCCGGCGACCGGCTGGAGGTGGCGGCGCGGGTCGACTGGCGCAGTCGCGGCCGCCTGCTCAAGGCGTCCTTCCCCTTCGCCGCCGCCGCCGAGGAGGCGGTGTACGACCTCGGTGTCTGCGCCATCCGTCGCGGCACCAACCGCCCTCGTCTCTACGAGGTGCCGGCGCAGCAGTGGGCGGCGGTCGAGGCCCCGGACGCCGCCTGGGGCGCGGCGGTCCTCGCCACCACCAACCAGGGGTGGGACCTGCCGGCGCCCGGGCGGCTGCGGCTGTCGCTGGTGCGCACGCCGCGGGTGGGGCGCCGCTTCCGCCACCAGGGGTGGCAGGACCTGGGGCGGCATCACCTGCTGTGGGCGCTGGCCCCGTTCGCCGGCGGCTGGTGGCAGGATCGCGTCCCCTGGCTGGCGGCGCGGCTCAATCAGCCGCCGCTGGCGGTGGCGACGACGGCGCACCCCGGCGCCCTGGGGCGGCGCTGGAGCTTCCTCGAGGTCGACGACGAGCGGCTGATGGTACGCGCGGTCAAGGGGGCGGAGGACGGCGCGGGGGTGGTGGTGCGCGGCGTCGAGCTCTCCGGGGAGGGGGCGGCGGCGACGCTGCGCGCGGCGGCGCCGGTGCGGCGGTCCCAGCGGGTCGACGGGGTGGAGGATCCGCTGGCGGAGATCCATCCCCTGGACGGCGCCGTGCCGTTGCAGACCCCCGCGCACCGCCCGCTGGCGGTGCTTCTCGAGCTGGCGCCGCCGCCGGCCGCCTTGGCGCTCGCACCCCCGCGATGGCGTGCCCTACCCCTGAGCGGCGACCGGCGGGTGGCCACCCGTCGCGGCGAGCCCTGCCGCGACGGGATCGGCCGCCGTCGCGCCCTCCCCGCCGAGCTGCTGCCGCAGCAGCTCGACTGGCTCGGCATCGGCTTCCAGCTCGGCGAGACGCCGCGGGCGCTCGCCTGCCGCGGCCAGTCGCTGCCGCTGGCCGACGATGCCGCGGCGGCCTCGAACGAAGCCTGGACCCACCTCTTCCTGCTGGCCGGCAGCGCGGGGGGCGAGCTGCGACTGGAGCTGCGGGTCGACGCCACCACCCACGCCGTGAGCCTCCCCGCGGTCACCGGGCCGCTGGGCCAGTGGGACCGCCTGCGGCGCATCGGCTGGGGCCGCTTCTCCTGGCGCCGCCGCATCCCCGGGTTCTTCACCCGCGCCGATGTCGGGCTCGCCGTCGACCACCTCCACGACCGCCGCGGCCACCTCCTCCCCTACGCCCAGGCGCAGCTATTCGTCGTCACCCTGCCGCTCCCATCCGGCGCCCGGGCGCTGCACCTGCCCACGGCGCCCGCGGCCCTGCTGTTCGCCGCCACCCTCGCCGCCGACCCTGCCGCCAGCGTCCGCGAGGCCTTCCACCTCTCGACGCCCGGACCCGGCGGCGCTACGGCCCGCCGAGGATCCAGGTGGTGAGGAAGGGTACGTAGGTCACCAGCAGCACGCCGAGCCCGCGCAGCACCAGGTAGGGCACCGCGGCGCGGTAGATCTCGAGCAGCGGGCGCTCGAAGCGGTAGGAGGCGAGGAACAGGTTGAGCCCCACCGGCGGCGTCAGGTAGCCGAGCTCGAGGTTGGCGATGAAGACGATCCCCAGGTGCACCGGATGGATGCCGTACGCCTCGCCCAGCGGGGCGATCAGCGGCACCACCACGACGATGGCCGAGAAGATGTCCATCAGGCAACCGACCAGCAGCAGGAAGACGTTGAGCAGCAGCAGGAAGGCGAGCGGCGACTGGACGTACTGCTGCACCCACTCCAGCACCTGCGCCGGCACCTGGGCATCCACCAGCCAGCTGGTCAGCCCCATGGCCACCCCGAGGATGATCAGCACCCCGCCGAGCAGCACGACGCAGTCGCGGAAGACGCCGAACAGCTGCCGCGGGCCGCGGATGTCGCGATGGGCGACCTGCGACACCAGCGCGTAGAGGGCGGCGATCGCCGAGGTCTCGACCAGCGTCGCCCAGCCGGCGAAGATGGACACCAGCACCACCACCGGCAGCAGCAGCTCCCACTTGGCCAGCCACAGCGCCCTGCCGGCCTCCCGCGCCGAGAACGGGTGGCGCTCGGCGCCACCGACGATCCCCTCGCGCACCCCCCACCCCGCCACCAGGGCCACCAGCAGGATCCCCGGCAGCAGGCCGCCGAGGAAGAGGTCCTCGATGGAGATCCCGGCGACGATGCCGTAGAGGATCAGCGGCAGCGCCGGCGGCAGCAGCAGGCCCAGCGATCCGGACGCGGTCAGCAGGCCGAGCGAGAAGCTCTCGCGATAGCCTTCGGCCCGCAGCGCCTGGAAGAGCAGGCCGCCGAGGGCCAGGATGGTCACCCCGGAGCCGCCGGTGAAGACGGTGAAGAAAGCGCAGATGAGGGCGCACACCACCGCGGTGCCGCCGGGCACCCAGCCGAACAGGGCGCGGAACAGGGCCAGCAGGCGCAGCGACGCCTTGCCCTCGGCGAGCAGGAACCCGGTGAGGGTGAACAGCGGGATGGCGGCCAGCAGCGGCGACACCGCCAGGCGGTAGGTCTCGGCCGGCACCGCGGCGAGCGGCACGCCGTCGGCCATGAACAGCAGGGCGGCGGCACCGCCGAGGACCGCGAAGATCGGGCTGCCGACCAGCGTCGCGGCGACGATCACCACCAGGCCCGGCCACGCCGGCCGCCCCTCCAGCAGCCCCGGCCACTGGCCGAGGGCGATGCCGGCGGCGAGACCGACGGCCGCCATCGCCCGCCCCGGCCAGCGTGCCGACGCCCTCCACACCAGCCGCAGGGCGATGAGCGCGAAGGAGATCGGCAGCGGCAACTGCGCCACCCACGCCGGCACCCCGGCCGCCACCGTCGTCCCGGACTGGTACTCGATCCACACCAGCTCGGCGGAGGCGCGGGCCAGCAGCGCCGACACGCCGGCGCCCACCAGCGCCGCGAAGCCCTCCGCCGCCCCCCGCCACCGCTCCGGCAGGAAGGTGCCGGTGGCGAGGGCCAGCAGCTTCCCCTCGCGGGCGGCCATCGCCGCCCCGAGGAAAGCGACCCACAGCGTCAGGTGGCGGGTGAAGGGAGCGGATCCGGGAACGCCGGTCTGGAAGACCGTACGGGCGACGATTTCGGCCAGCGGCAGGACCACCATCACCGCCAGGGCGAGCACGCTGACGCCGTCCTCGAGCCGGTGCAGGCCCCGTAGCGGCAACGGCGGCCGCGCCGCGGCCGGCGACGCCGCGGCACGGGCGGTCGCGGGCGGCGCAGCGGGGTCGGTCATGAAAGGAGCCGGCGCGCGCCCTCAGCGGCCGCCGTTCTGCGCCCGCCGGTGGGTCTCCCGCGCCGCGAGGGCGGCCTGGTACACCTCCTGCGGCACCATCGCCTTCTGCATGCTGGCGGCGAAGGTCGCCGCGGCCTCACGCCACGCCTTCTCCTCCTCGGGCGTCCGCGGGCGCGTGAGCTCGAGGCCCCTGGCCTGCATCTGCTCGATCGCCTGCTGGTCCTGCTCGGGAATCGCCGCCTCCAGCCGCCCCTCGACCTGCTCGCCCACCGCGAGCAGCACCGCCCGGTCGGCCGGCGACAGCTTGTTCCAGGTGCGGTTCGCCACCACCGTCGCGCCCACCAGCGGCGCCAGCCCCAGGTCCAGCATGTAGGGCGTGGTGCGGTACCACTGCAGCGTCAGGGCGGCGAGTGGGGTGGTCGGCAGGGCCTGGATCATGCCGGTCTGCAGGCCGGTCATGATGTCGGTGGAGGCCAGCGGCACCGGGTGGTAGCCGTTGCTCTTCCACCACTGCACCATTCTGTTGTCGCCCGCCGAGGCGAAGAGCTTCAACGCCTTGAGGTCGGTCGGCACGTGCACCGGCTGGGTGGTGAACAGGTGGACCCACCCGGCGTGCCCCCAGTTGAGCAGGGTGTACCCCTCCTTCTCGAGGCGCTCGGCGAACAGCGGCCGCAGGGCATCGGCGACGTGGAACAGCTCCTCGTAGGAGTCGAAGAACCGCGGGATGGCGAAGACGTTGAAACCGTCGTCCAGCTCCGACAGGCCGATGACGGTGAGGGTGGCCGCCTGCAGCTGCCCGATGCGCATCTTGCGCACGACGTCCCCCTCGTCTCCCGCCACGCCGCCGGGATAGAGGCGCAGCTCGACGCGACCGTCGGTGCGCTTCTGCCAGGCGGCGCCCATCGACCGCAGCTCCTTGTCCCACACCGATCCCTCGGGGACCAGCGTCGCCAGCTTGATGGTGGTGGCCGCCGCCGCCGCCGAGGAAGCGGCCAGCGCGAGCAGCAGCGCCAACCTGGCAACCGTCCGGGCTGGGGTCATCTCGCGTCCTCCGTTGCAGTGGCGGCGCCCGCCTCGTCGTCGCCGGCGGCGCCCAGGAAGTAGTCGTCCACCCGCAGCCGCAGCCAGACGGCCTTGCGCTGCGCCAGCACGTTGGCGAGGCGGTGCTCGGGGGCGGCGTCTACGTCCACCGCCAGCGCCCGCTCCAGCATATCCAGGTAAGCGTCGCGGTCCTGCCGCGGCACCGCCACCGCCTGGGCATACGTCACGTAGGGGCCCGCCCTCCTTCCCCGGGACAGCTCGACTGCCCGCCGGAAGTGCTCCTCGGCGGCCTCGAGAGTGCCGCCGAAGAGGCGGGACCCGGCCTCGATGGCGATGAACGCCTCGTGCACCGCCCCCTCCTCGTAACCCTCGTCGAGCGCCAGCACCCGCGCGAGCAGCGCCCGCACCGCCGGGAAGTCCGCCAGCAGCTCCGGCCGGTCCTTGCCCACCCCCATCGCCGCGCCCCAGGAGAGGCCCGCCCAGTAGGCCAGGGGCAGATCCTCCTCGCCCAGCCGCGCCACCGCCGCCTCGGGGTCGCGCCGCAGCGCATCGCCGATCCCCGGGTGGTCCGCCTCCAGGCCGCGCAGGGCGTAGTCGCGCGCCCGCAGGAACAGGTCGAGGGCGCGCCGGCCGAGCTGCTGCGAGCGTTCGTAGTCCTCCTCGGCCAGCCGCTCGGCGGGCAGCTGCACCCAGCCGTAGGCGTACTGGGTGAAGCCCTGGGCCGTCGCCAGCAGCAACCCCTGGTGGCCGGGATCCTGGGCGAGCAGCGATTCCATGGTCTTGAGCGCGAAGGGCAGTGCTTCTCCTACCAGCTCCGGGTCGGGATCCGAGGCGTATACCGTGCCGCTGCCGGCCAGCGCGTCGGCCGCGGCCCGCACCGCCATGCCGCGCAGCGAGCAGCCGCCGAGCAGCAGGGCGGCGGGTACCAGGAGCGCGAGCGTCGCAGGGGGAGCAGAGAGCTGCCGCGGCATCGCTGGCACTGTAGACGGGAGGTCCGGGGCCGTCAAGAACAGCACCGACCCGGGCCGGCGCGGGGGCCGGCCGCCAACGCCCCTTCACGCCGCCGCCGCCGGTCGCCGGAACGCCCCTCTGCGGCCGCCCCGGGGCGGGCTCGATCAGCTGCCGTGCAGGGTCAGCTTGAAGCCGTCGGGATCGACCACCGTCACCGTGCGCATCCCCCAGGGCTCGGTCTTCGGGCCGTCGACCTCGATGCCGTTGTCGCGGAAGCGCCGTGCCAGCGCCTCGAGGTCCTGCCCGGTCTCGGCGAAGAGGCGGAATCCGACCCCCTTGCCGCGCTCGCGCCCCTTGGCCCAGTCGTCCTGGCTGATGCCGAGGGAGCAGGCGCCGGCCACCAGATCCAACCCCAACAGCTTCCCCTCGTCCTCCCAACGCTCGCGGACAATGAAGCCCAGCCCGTCGACGTAGAAGCGCCGGCTGCGCTCCAGGTCGTCTACCGTCAGCGCTGCCGACAGCGTCCGCAGGCGCAGCGACGCCGGCTCGTTGCTACGGCGCTCTACCGCCGGCGCTTCGATTCCTCGCTCGTCCATCGTCGTTCTCCTTTAGGTGCTCTCGCGCCGTCCCCAGCGCTCGCGGGCGCGCGCCGCGAGCGCCTCGCGGCTCGCCGGCGGCGCCCCCGCGACCAGCGCGGCGAGCAGGCGCTCGCTGGCGGCGGCGATCTCCTCGACGGCCCGCTCGAACGCCGCCGCGTTCGCCCTGGCCGGCCGCGTGCGCCCCGAGACCTTGCGTACGAACTGCAGCGCGGCGTCGCGGACCTCGGCCCCGGTCACCGGCGGATCGACGTTGTGGAGGCGCTTGATGTTGCGGCACATTGGGCGATTGTATCGCCGCTCCCGCCCGATCGCTGCGCCGGACGCTCGCGGTAGAATTCCCGCCGTTGCGCGATGAGCTGATCGGATCGAGGCTCGGCCACTACTCCATCGCAGGATCTCTGGGGGCGGGTGGGATGGGCGAGGTCTATCTGGCGGAGGACACCCGCCTGCAGCGCCGGGTAGCCCTGAAGGTGCTGCCCGACGAGCTCGCCCGGGACCCCGAGCGCCTCGCCCGCCTGGAGCGCGAGGCGCGCTCGGTCGCCGCCCTCAATCACCCGAACATCGTGACGCTCCATGCGGTGGAGGAGGCGGCGGGGCGGAAGTTCCTGGTGATGGAGCTCGTCGAGGGGCAGACGCTGGAGGCGGCAATGGGTGCTGGCGGGCTTCCCCTGGAGCGGTTCTTCCGCCTCGCCATCCCGCTGGCGGATGCCGTCGCCACCGCGCACCGCCGCGGCATCGTGCACCGCGACCTGAAGCCCTCCAACGTCATGGTGACGCCCGAGGACCGCATCAAGGTGCTCGACTTCGGGTTGGCCAAGCCCCAGCCGCAGTCAGTCGACGAGGTGGCGACGATGACCGCCGGCGATGCCTTGACCAGGGAGGGCGCGATCGTGGGCACGGTGGCCTACATGGCGCCGGAGCAGCTGCGGGGAGAAGCCGCCGAAGCCCGTAGCGACGTCTTCGCCCTCGGCTGCATCCTCTATCAGATGGCTACCGGCCGCAGGCCCTTCGCGGGGCGATCCGGCCCCGACCTGGTGTCCGCCATCCTGCGCGACGACCCCGCGCCCGCGGACGAGCTGCGACCCGAGCTGCCACGCCACCTCGCCCGCATCCTCGGGCTGTGTCTCAAGAAGGCGCCGGACGAGCGGCTGCAGTCGGCCCTCGACCTGCGCAACGAGCTACGAGAGCTGCAGGCCGAGCTCGCCACGGAGAACGTGCTGCGCGCGGCCGGGGCCGGCCCTCGCGGCGCCGCCGCCGCGAAGCTCCCGATCCGGAGGGTGGCCGTCGCTGCCATCGCCCTGCTGGCGGCCCTCGCCGCCGCGTGGCTCTCGTGGAGCTGGCTCCGCGAGCGCGGGGCCGTGGCGGCAGACGGGCGGCAGGGAGCGAAGCCGCCCACGACGCCGCCCGAGGCGACCAGGAGACTGACTCAGCTGACCTCCGGCGCCGCTGTCGAGGAGTGGCCGGCGTGGTCGCCCGACGGTTCCCGGCTCGTCTATTCGGCCGATGTCGGCGGTTACAAGAACCTGTTCCTCAGGCAGCTCGCCGGAGGCGAGGTGACACGTTTGACCGAGGGGCGGCGGGACGACATCCAGGCCGCCTGGTTCCCGGACGGCCGGCGGCTGCTCTTCGTCCGCTCCAATCGGCCCGACGGCAAGCTGCAGCCGAGCGACGTGCTCGGGTACTTCTCCGATGGCGACACCTGGCTGCTGGACCTAGAGGCCGGCAGCGAGCTCCGCCTCCTCGAGGATGCCGTCCATCCTGCCGTCTCGCCGGCGGGCGACGCCATGGCCTTCGACGCATCCTGGGCCGGGCCGAGGCGGATCTGGATCGCCGACGCCCGCGGCCGCAACCCGCGGCAACTGACCACCGACATCTCCGAGGAGACGCTGCACACGGCGCCCCACTGGTCGCCGGCTGGGGACCGCCTCGTCTTCCGGCTCGTCGAGACCACCCACTCCGACGTGGCGGTGGTGGAGCTCGCGTCCGGCGAGCACCGGCGCCTGACCGACGACGAGTACAGCGACCTGCACCCGGTCTGGAGCCCGTCGGGAAGGATGATCTACTTTCCCTCCTACCGGGGAGGGGGCATGAACCTCTGGCGTCTGCCGCTGACTGCGGAGGGAGCGGCTGCCGGCCCTCCCGCGCAGGTGACCACCGGCGCGGGCCAGGACGTGCAGGTGGCCGTCTCGCCCGACGGCGACCGGCTGGCCTTCGCGGTGCTCCAGCTCAACGCCGACCTGTGGCGCCTGCCCCTCGACCCCACCTCGGGCCGGCCTACCGGCGATCCCGAGCCGCTCCTGGCCACCACCCGTGAAGAGAGCCGCGGCTCCTGGTCTCCCGACAGCCAGGCGATCGCCTTCAACTCGGACCGCGACGGCCCCATGAACCTGTACCTGCTGTCGCTGGCCGACGACAGCGTGCGCCAGGTGACCTCCGGACCGGGGGGGGACTACCAGCCCCAATGGTCCCCTGACGGCTCGTCGCTGGCGTTCTTTTCGACCCGCTCGGGCAACGTGGACGTCTGGACGGTGGATCTCGAGAGCGGCGCGCTGCGGCAGCTCACCGACGATCCCGGCCTCGATCTCGATCCCTTCTGGTCGCCCGACGGCCGGCGGGTAGCCTTCCACAGCGACCGCAGCGGGCGCCTCGAGGTATGGGTGGTGGGGGCCGATGGCAGCGGCCCGCGGCAGCTGACCACGGTGGGCGCGAAGGCCCACTTCCTCCGCTGGTCCCGGGACGGGCGGGAGATCTTCTTCACTACCTCGTACTCCACGACTCCCGAAGGCGGCCCCGCCAACGTCCTCGCCGTGGACGTGGCCAGCGGCGCCACCCGCGACGTCGTCCATGCCGCCAGCGGCGGCCATCTCTCGCTGGGAGCGGACGACACTCTCCTCCTCGACGCGACCGGGCACCACTCCCTGTGGATCTACCCCCTCTCCGGGGCGGCGCCCTATCGCGTGTTCGCCTTCCCCGAACGCGAGACGCGCATCGACTACCCGGTGTGGTCGCCAGACGGCCGCTTCGTCTCCTTCGACCGCGTGCACCCGCGGGGGGGAGACGTCTGGCTCCTCGAGGGGCTCGGCGAGGCGAGATAGCCCCGATGGCCGGATGGCGGCGGTATCGCTGGGTGGTGGTGCTCACCGTCAACGGTCTCGTCACCCTCCTGCTGCTCGCCGCGCTCGAAGGGCTGGCGGCTTGTCCCGCCGCCCCCACGACCTGCTGGCCGCGGTAGCGGCGGAGACGGGCGCGTCCTGGCTTTGGGCGGCGGCGCACGTCGCCGCGCTCGCCGATCCCGCCAACCGGCTGTTCCCGCCGGAGGTCTACGGCCACCTGGCGGCCGGCGGGGCAGCGGCCGGCGACGCCCAACGCTAGCACCCCCAGCCAGGGGCCGGATCCCCTGTCCCTGCCACCGCCGATCCCTATAATCGGCGGATGGCGCGGCCTTTCCCGTGGCGCCGCCGCGCGCCGTCGCACTGCTTCCTGCTGCTCGCCACCTGCCTCTTGCCGCTCACCGGCTGCAGCGATCCCGATGCGGTGGCCGCCGAAGGAGAGGGAGCCGGCGAGCGGCTCCCCACGGTCGAGGCGGTCCTGGCGCGCCGCGGGTCCTTGCCGCGGGAGGATACGCTGAGCGGCGTGGTGCGGGCGCGCAACCAGGTGGCGATCCGGCCCGAGATCGAGGCCACCGTGGTGTCGGTCCTGGCGCGCAGCGGGGACACGGTAGAGGTCGGGCAGCCCCTGGTGCGCCTGCAGGACGACCGCCTGCGGGAGCAGCTGCGGCAAGCCGAGGCGAGCCTGATGCTGGCACAGGCCCAGGCGGCCGAGGCGCGCGCCGAGGTAGCGGAGGTGGAGGCCCAGGCGGTGCGCACCCGCGCGCTGGCGCAGGAGAACCTGGTCAGCGGCCTCGAGCGCGACACCCAGGAGGCGCGGCTCGAGGCGGCGCGGGCTCGCGCCAGCCAGGCGGTGGCCGGGGTGGCCCAGGCGCAAGCCACCCTGCAGGAGCGGCGCACCGCCCTGGGCAAGACGGTGGTGCGGGCGCCCGTGCCCGGCCGCGTCGGGCAGCGCAACGCCGAGGTCGGCATGCTCGTCGACCCCTCGACCACCCTGTTCCTGCTCGGCGGGCTCGAGGAGCTCATCGTCGAGGTGCCACTCACCGAGGGGATGCTGGACCGGATCCGCGAGGGGACGCCGGTGGCGATCGCGGCGGCGGGCCTCGCCGGCCGCACGCTGCGCGGCGCGATCTCCCGGATCTCGCCGTTCCTCGAGCAGGAGACCTTCAGCACCCTGGCGGAGATCGACGTCGACAACCCGGGCGGCTTGCGGCCCGGCATGTTCGTCACCGTCGAGGTGCTCTACGGCGAGAGCGACAGCGGTACGTTGGTGCCGGTGAGCTCGCTGTGGGAACACCCCGGCACCGGCCGCGACGGCGTCTTCGTGATCGAGCAGACGGCCGGCCTCGAAGAGCCGCAGCGCCCGGCGGCGGAGATCCCCGAGGAGCCGCGGCGGGTGGCCTTCCGCCTGGTCGAGGTGCGGGCCCAGGGGCGCGGCATCGCCGGAGTCGGCGGGCTCGAGGAGGGCGAGTGGGTAGTGACCCTCGGCCAGCACTTGCTGCAGGATCCGGCGAGCCAGGACACTCCGACGCGCCAGGCGCGGGTACGAGCGACCACCTGGGACCACGTCCTGGGGTTGCAGGACCTGCAGCGCGAAGACCTGCTACGGGACTTCCTCGACAAGCAGCAGCAGGTCTCGCGCGCGCTCGGCACCGAGATCCCCGAGAGCGAGGCGGCGGTCGACGAGGTGTTGGCGCGGCCCACGGCGGACGGGAGCTAGGGGGAACCGGTGGCCGCGATCACCGACGTCTCCATCCGCCGCCCCGTGGCGACCGCCATGGCGTTCCTCATCCTCCTCGTCCTGGGGGTGGTGTCCTTCCGCAGCCTGCCGGTCGACCTGCTCCCCAAGATCGAGTACACCGAGCTGACGGTGACCGTCGGCTACCCCAACGTCGGCCCCGAGGAGGTCGAGCAGATCATCACCGACCGGCTGGAGAACGCCGTCGCCGGGCTGCCGAACCTCGAGCGGATGACGTCGCAGTCCGAAGAGGGACGCAGCCGCGTGCGCCTGCACTTCGCCCGCGGCACCCACGTCGACGAGGCCGCGAACGACCTGCGCGCCGCCCTCGACCGGGTGCGCGACGAGCTGCCGACCGAGGCGGAGACGCCGCGCATCTTCAAGCTCGACCTCGACCAGGTCGAGGTGGTGAGCCTCGCCGCCACCTCGACGCACGACCTCGAGAGGCTGACCCGCATCCTCGAGGACGAGCTGTCGCGGCGGTTCGAACAGATCGCCGGCGTCGGGGCGATCCAGGTGCGCGGCGGCATCTACCGACAGATCCGGGTGGACCTCGACCGCGACCGCCTCAAGGCAGCCGGCCTGACGGCGCTCGACGTCGAGGAGGCGCTGGCCCGCGAGAACGTCACCCTCCCCGCGGGCAACGTCAGGCGCGGCTTCGACGACCTCTACGTGCGGGCGCTCGGCGAGTACCGCACCGTGGAGCAGATCGCCCGCACGGTGGTGGCGAGCCGCGCGGGCAAGCCGATCCGGGTGCGCGACGTGGCGGCAGTGGAGGACGGCTACGACGACGTGCGCTACATGGTGGAGATGAACGGCGTCCCCTCGCTGGTGCTCGGCATCCAGAAGCAGAGCGGCGCCAACACCGTCGCGGTGGCCGACGCCATCCTGGCGGAGATCGAGCGCATCAACGCCGAGCGCGACGACGTGCATCTCACCGTGGTCGAAGACCAGAGCGAGTTCATCCGGCGGTCGATCGACACCGTCCGCAGCTCGGCGCTGTGGGGGTCGCTGCTGGCGGTGTGCGTGCTCTACTACTTCCTGCGCAACGCCTCGAGCACCGGCATCATCGCCCTGTCGATCCCGATCTCGGTGATCGCCACCTTCGCGCTGCTCTACTTCGGCGGCCTGACCCTGAACCAGATGACCTTCGGTGGCCTCGCCCTGGGGGTGGGGCTCATCGTCGACAACGCCATCGTCGTGCTCGAGAGCATCGTACGCAAGCGCGAGGAGGCGGGAGAGCCGCCGCGAGAGGCGGCCAGGATCGGCGCGCGCGAGGTCGCCGGGGCGATCGTCGCCTCGACGCTCACCACCTGCGTCATCTTCCTGCCGGTGGTGTTCTCCCGCACCACCAGCGGCGCGCTCTTCCAGTCGCTCGCCCTGGTGGTGGTCTTCGCGCTGGCCTGCTCGCTGCTCGTGGCCCTGACCCTGGTGCCGATGCTGGCGGCGCGCTTCCTGCGGGTGGCCAGCGCCGACGAGCGCGAGCGCTCGGGGTTCTTCCGGCGCTTCCGCAGGCTCGAGGGGTGGTACACCGGGCGGCTGCAGGCGGCGATGCGCCATCGCGGCCTGGTATTCGCCACCACCGGCGGGCTGCTCGCCGCGGTGCTGCTGCTGTGGCCGCTGATCCCCGTCGAGCTCGCGCCGCAGACCGACGCCAACGAGATCGACATCTCGCTCGACATGGCGCGGGGCACCAACATCGCGGTGGTGCGCTCCTACGTCGACGAGCTCGAGGACAAGGTGCGGGCGGTGGTCCCCGCGGGCAACGTGCGCCTCTTCTCCACCGAGATCCGCGGCGACAATGCCGCCGTCGAGCTCAAGCTCGTCCCCCAGGAGCAGCGGGCCATGCCGGCCGCCGCCCTCGCCGACCTGGTGCGGGAAGCGGTCGACGGGGAGATCCCCGGCGCCGAGATTCGCGTCGAGGCGCAGCAGGGGCTGTGGATGCTCAACCGGGTCTTCAGCTCGGGCGGCGGGGACGACGCGGTGGAGGTCGAGCTGCGGGGCTGGGACCTCGCTCGGGCCGATCGGATCGCGGCCGACATGCGCCGCCGGATGGAAGCGCTCCCCGGCGTCACCGACGTGCGGGTGAGCCGGCGCGAGGGGCAGCCCGAGGAGCGGCTGGTGCTCGACCGCGAGCGGATCGCCGAGCTCGGGTTGGCGGTGCGCGAGGTGGGGCGCACGCTGCTGGCCAACGTGGCGGGGGCGGAGGCGGGCCGCTTCCGCGAGGGCGGCGAGGAGTTCCCGATCATGGTGCGGCTGCGGCAGGCCGACCGGCTCAGCGCCAGCGACCTCGATGCGGTGTCGCTGCGCACCGCCGCCGGCGACGTGGTACCCCTGTCGACCCTCGTCGAACGGCAGCGCGGCCGGGGTCCGGTCGAGATCGACCGCGTCGACGGGCAGCGGGTTACCTACGTCACCGCGAACCTGGAGAGCGGGGTGGCCCTCGGCGACGCCGTGGAGCGAGTGCAGGCCGCCCTCGCGGAGCTCGCGCTCCCCCCGGGCTACTCCATCGTCTACGGCGGGCAGTACCAGGAGCAGCTGGCGGCGCGCCGCGACTTCCTGATCGCCATCGTCATGGCCCTGGTCCTCGTCTACATGCTGATGGCGGCCCAGTTCGAGCGCTTCGTCGACCCGCTGATCGTCATGGCCGCGGTGCCCATGGCCCTGGTGGGCGTCGTGCCGGTGCTGTTGCTCACCGGCACGACGCTGAACATCCAGAGCGTCATGGGCCTGGTGATGCTGATCGGCATCGTGGTCAACAACGCCATCGTCCTGGTCGACACCATCAACCTGCTGCGCCGGGACCATGGGATGGCCGCCGCCGACGCGGTGCTCGAAGGGGCGAGGCTGCGCCTGAGGCCGATCCTCATGACCACCGCCACCACGGCGCTGGGGCTGCTGCCGCTCGCCATCGGCATCGGCACCGGGGCCGAGATCCAGGCGGCGCTGGCCCGGGTGGTGATCGGCGGCCTCGTCGCCTCGACGCTGGTCACCCTGGTGCTGATCCCCGTCGCCTACGCGGCCGCCAGCGGGCTCGTCGCCCGCATCCGCGCCAGCCGCTGGCTGCCGTCGCGCCGCGAAGAGTCCGACGACAGCGCCGCGGCGACCGCGTGACGGCGGCGCGCGCGGCGACCTGGCACGAATCCTGCCACGGACCGCGGCATGAATATCCATCGCCGCACCCACCCCCGGACCCCCTGTCGCCGCGTAGCGCTGCTGCCGGCGATTCTCCTGTTGCTGGCGGCCAGCGCCGCCTGTGGCATCCGCGCCGACGACGGCGAAGGGCGTCGCCCGGCGAGTAGTGCCACCGATCGCACCGCCGCGCGCCCGGCCGAGCCCACACCGCCGCCATCGCCGAGCAACCCGATCCCCTATGGCGATCTCGAGCGGCTCGAGGAGGCGCTCCGTCAGTACGAGCAGACGGCCCCGCGGAGAGGCACGCGAGTCCCCGAGGGGAGCCTCCTGCAGGAGGGGGACAGCGGCGAGGGCGTCACCGCCCTGCGCCGGCGGCTGGCCGAGCTGGGGCACCTGCCATCCCAGCTCGCCGCCGGGGACGGCTACGACCAGCAGGTGGTCGCCGCCGTCGAGTCCTTCCAGGGCCGCTACGGCATCGAGGTCGACGGCATCGCCGGGCCCTCCACCCTGCACGAGCTCAACCGCTCGCCCGAGGACAGGGTGCGGCAGGGCCGGGAGAGCCTCGAAGCCATGCGGCAGTTCGGCGCCAGGGCCGAGCCGCGCTACGTGCTGGTCAACGTGCCCGACTTCTACCTCTTCTGGGTGGCCGACGGCGAGGTCGCCGACGCGATGAAGGTCATCGTCGGCAAGGAGGGCTGGAACACGCCCACGATGCACGAGGAGATCCAGCAGATCGTGGTCCACCCGGACTGGAACGCGCCGGCGTCGATCATCGCTGCCGACATCGCCCCCAAGGTGGCCGAGGATCCCGGATACCTGGCGGCCAACGACATGGTGGTGCTGAGCAGCTGGGAGGAGGACGCCGACGAGGTCGATCCCGCGACCATCGACTGGGCCGACGTCACCGCCGAGACCTGGAAGTACCGGTTGCGGCAGCTGCCGGGGCCGGAAAACCCCCTGGGTGAGATGAAGTTCCTGTTTCCCAACGAGGAGGACATCTACCTGCACGGCACCCCCGCGCAACACCTCTTCGACAAGGACGTACGGGCGCTGTCGCACGGCTGCATCCGCGTCGAGCGCCCGCGGGACCTGGCCAACCACCTGCTCGCCGGCCACACCAGCGTCCGCGAGACTTTCGACAGCGCCCTGGCAGCTGGCGAGCAGCAGTGGATCGAGCTGCCCCGCAAGGTGCCCGTCCATCTCGTGTACTGGCACGCCTTCCTCGGCGAGGACGGGGAGCTGCAGTTCCGTCCCGACCCGTGGAGCGAGCCGCCCACCAAGGAGGAGCGCGCGGAGCCCGGCGACGAGCCGCGATGAACCGGGCAGCGCGAACCGCACCCGGATGTAGACTGCCGCCATCTTGATCGGCTCACGGCTCGGGCACTTCCAGGTCACCGCCAAGCTCGGCGAGGGCGGCATGGGCGAGGTGTACCGCGCCGAGGACACGCGGCTGGGGCGCGAGGTGGCGATCAAGGTGCTGCCGCCCGCCTTCCTCGCCGATCCCGAGCGCCTCGCCCGCTTCGAGCGGGAGGCGCGGGTGCTGGCCTCCTTGAGCCACCCCAACATCGCCGGCATCTACGAGGTAGGGCGCGAGGGGGAGACGCGATTCCTGGTGATGGAGCTGGCGCCGGGCGAGACGCTGGCGGGGCGCATCGCCCGTGGGCCGATCCCCCTGGATGCCGCCCTGCACATCGCGCTGCAGGTCTGCCGCGCCCTGGAGGCCGCGCACGAGCGCGGCATCGTCCACCGCGACCTCAAGCCCGCCAACGTGGTCGTGGACGCGCGCGGGCAGGTGAAGGTCCTCGACTTCGGGCTCGCCAAGGCGCTCGAGGGGGAGAGGGAGGCGCGGACGGCGACCGAGCTGGCCCACTCCCCCACTCTCACGTTCCAGGCGACGGCGGCCGGCATGCTGCTCGGCACCGCCGCCTACATGAGCCCCGAGCAGGCGCGGGGAGAGACCGCGGACCGCCGCTCCGACGTCTGGTCGTTCGGCGTCGTGCTGTGGGAGATGCTCAGCGGCCGGCGGCTGTTCGCGGGGCGCACCGTCTCGGACACCCTGGCCGGCATCCTGCGCGACGAGATCCCACTCTCCGCCCTCCCGATGTCGACGCCGCCGGCGCTGGTCGGCCTGCTGCGACGCTGCATGCAGAGGGACGTCGACCGGCGGCTGCACGACGTCGCCGACGCCCGCATCGTCATTCAGGACCTGGTAGAGGGCGTCGGAGAGGGAGCGGTGGCCCATCCCGCGCCGCCGGCGCCGGCTCGACGGGCGGGGCTCACCGCCGTCTGGCTGGGGGCGGCCCTGCTCCTCGCCCTCGCCGCCGCGGTGGCCGGCTACCTCCTCGGCCGCCCCGCCGCCGCGCCCCGGGAGCCGATGCGGCTGTCCATCCAGCTGGCGCCGCACCAGGAGGTGGCCACCAGCGGCAACGCGACGCTCGCCTTCGCGCCCGACGGTCGCAGCGTGGTGCTGGTGGGCAAGGAGCGGGGGCAGCGGATGTTGCTGCGCCGCTTCCTCGACGCCGAGCGGGCGCAGCCGATCACCGGCACCGAGGACGGCGAAGGCCCCTTCTTCTCACCCGACGGCCGCTGGCTCGGCTTCGCCGCCGGAGGGCGCCTGCGCAAAGTCGCCGCCGAGGGCGGTCGGCCCTTCGACCTGGCCGAGAGCCGGGGCGCCGGCGGCGCCGCGTGGCTGCCGGACGACACCCTGGTGTTCGCTCCGATCTATTCCGACGGCCTGTTCCGGGTGTCGGCGGCCGGCGGCGCGGCGGAGCGCCTGACCACGCCCGACCGCGCCGACGGGCAGCTGGGGCACTGGTGGCCGCACCCCCTGCCCGGCAACCCGACGCGGTACGTGCTGTTCACCGCCTTCCGCACCCCGGTGGACCGCTCCCGCATCGGCGTGCTCGACCTCGACACCCGCGCCATCCGCTGGCTGGTCGACGGCGGCTTCTTCGGCCGCTATGTCGACGGCGGCCACCTCCTCTACGCCAAGGGGCAGCGCCTGTTCGCCGTGCCCTTCGATCTCGCGACCCTCGGCGTCGCCGGACCCGCCGTCGACGTCCTCGACGACCTGTCGGTGTCGCAGGTGGCGGGCCACGCGATGATCGACGTGTCGCCGCAGGGGACCCTCGTCTATCTGACCGAGTCGGTGGGCAACCCGCTGCGCGAGCTGATCTGGCTGGACCGCGACGGCCGGGCGACGCTGGCCTCCGACGAGCATCGCCGCTACGGCAGCGTCAGTCTCTCGCCCGACGGCCGCCATGCGGCGCTCACCATCCAGCAGGAGAGCGCGGACCTGTGGACGTACTCCTTCGAGCGCGGCACCCTGTCGCGCCTCACCAGCGGCCCCGACACCGAGTTCGACCCCGTCTGGTCGCGCGACGGGCGCGAGCTGGTCTACGTCGTCGACCGGCCGCCCTTCGAGCTGCACCGCATCGCGGCGGGCGCGCCGGACAGCGGCCGGCCGGTGTGGGAGGAGCGGACGGAGCGCGACACCACAGGGGCCACTGTCTCTCCCGACGGCCGGACCCTGGTCTTCGTCCTCACCGAGCCGGAGAGCGGGGCTAACCTGTACAGCCGGCCGCTGGACGGCAGCGAACCGGCGCGGCCCTTCCGCACCAGTCGGGCCAGCGAAAGCAATCCGCGTTTCTCCCCGGACGGCCGGTGGCTCGCCTACTCGTCGGACGAGACGGGCCGCCCGGAGATCTACGTCGAGGCGTTCCCCGGCCCCGGCGAGCGGTTCCAGGTATCCGGGGACGGCGGCTACGAGCCCGAATGGGCGGCCAGCGGCGAGCTCTTCTTCCGCCACCGCGACGAGCTGCGGGTGGTGGCGACGCGCCTCGCCGGTGGCTTCGAGTTCGACCCGCCGCGTACTCTCTTCCCCTTCCCGGTCACCGGCGGGGGCAGCGGCGACAGCCGCAGTTACGACGTCACCGCCGATGGTCAGCGGGTGCTCGGCATCCGCATCCCCGAGACCAGCGTGCCGCGGCGCCTCGAGGTGGTGACCGACTGGACCGAGGACCTGGCGCGGCTGGCGCCGACGGCCGCGCAGAGGCGCTGAGCGGACGCGCGGCGCGGTCGCCGGTCCACCTCGGCGAAGGCTCAGACCGCGAGAAACAGGACCAGCAGCAAGAGCAGCCGCAGGACGCGTACCGCGCCGAGGTCCTTCTCGTACCGCCACCGGCCGGGCCAGGCCGGCGCCACACTCGCAATAGGATGGACCCTGCACGGCATCGGGCGGACTCGGGTCGGCCGCGGACGCCAGGCGCACCGCCGGGTGACCGCTATGCTCTTCGACGAGGGAGGCAACCTCCATGCTCTTGCGAACGCTCACCCTCATCCTCGCCACGAGCCTGGCGCTCCTGTTGGGCGCCTGTTCGGCGGTCGAGCGCCCGAGCGCCGCCTACGACATGATCCTGCGCGGCGGCGCCGTCTACGACGGCCGGGGAGGGGTCCCCTTCGTGGCCGACGTGGCGCTGCACGAGGACCGCATCGCCGCCATCGGCGATCTGCGGCACGCCCGGGGCAGCGAGGAGATCGACGCCCGCGGCCTCGCGGTGGCGCCGGGTTTCATCAACATGCTCAGCTGGGCCGACGTACCGCTGCTGCAGGACGGGCGGTCGCTGTCCGACATCGTGCAGGGCGTGACGCTGGAGGTCTTCGGCGAAGGCTGGTCGATGGGACCGCTCGACGAGGGGATGAGACGGCGCCTGCGAGAGGAGCAGGGCGACATCCGCTACGAGGTCGCCTGGACCACGCTCGGCGAGTACCTGGAGCATCTCGAGGCGCGCG
>DATKEH010000141.1:0-15907 GCA_035546355.1 Thermoanaerobaculia bacterium | reverse complement strand
CTGCTCAGCGACACCTGGAGCGCTCTCACCGGCTACTCCGCCGAGGAGATCCCCACCGTCGGCGACTGGCTGGAGCGCGCCTTCGGCGACCGGGCCGCGGCGATGCGAGACGCCGTCGCCGCCCTGTTCGATGCGCCGGGGCCGGTGCAGCAGGAGGACGTGGTCGTCCGCACCCGGAGCGGTGAGGAGCGCATCTGGAGCTTCAGCTCGGCGCCGCTGGGCCGCCTCGAGGACGGCCGGCGGCTGGTCATCAGCAAGGCGCACGACGTCACCGAGCGACGCCGCGCCCAGACGGTGATCGGCGAGCTCCACGACGCGCTACAGGAGAAGCTGCGCGAGGTCGAGGCGAGCAACCTTGAGCTCGAGGCCTTCAGCTACTCGGTGTCGCACGACCTGCGGGCGCCGCTGCGCGCCATCGACGGGTTCTGCCGGCTGCTGGAGGAGGACTGCGCCGACCAGCTGCCGGTGGAGGGCCGCCGCTACCTCGACGTGGTGCGGGACAACGCGCGCCGCATGGGGCAGCTGATCGACGACCTGCTCGCCTTCTCGCGCCTGGGACGCAAGCCGCTGGAACCGCGGGAGGTGGCCATGGAGGCGCTGGTCCGCGGCGCCTACGCCGAGCTGCGCCAGGAGGACGACGGCCGCGAGGTCGCCCTCGAGGTGGGCGACCTGCCACCGTGCCATGGCGATCCGGCCCTGCTGGGCCAGGTGGTGCTGAACCTGCTCGCCAACGCCCTCAAGTTCAGCCGCGACCGGCGACCGGCCCGCATCGAGGTGGGCTGGCAGCCCTCCGAGGGCGGCGGCGCCTACTTCGTGCGCGACAACGGGGTGGGGTTCGACATGCGCTACGCCGACAAGCTGTTCGGCGTGTTCCAGCGCCTGCACCGCGACGACGAGTTCGCCGGCACCGGCGTCGGCCTCGCCCTGGTGCAGCGCATCGTCCACCGCCATGGCGGGCGCATCTGGGCCAGCGCCGAGCCCGGGCTCGGCGCCACCTTCTACTTCACCCTGGGAGGAGAGTCCGAGCCATGAGCCAGCCCCTCGGCAACCAACCCATCGAGATCCTCTACGTGGAAGACAACCCGCACGACCGGGAGCTCACCCTGCGCACGCTGCAGCGCCACCGCATCGCCAACCACGTGCAGGTGGCGCGCGACGGCCAGGAAGCCCTGGATCTGCTGTTTGGCGACGGCGGCGGGGGGGCGGCACCCGAGCGCCAACCTCGCCTGATCCTGCTCGACCTCAAGCTGCCGAAGGTGGACGGCCTGGAGGTGCTCCGCCGCCTCAAGTCCGACCCCCGCACGCGCCGCATCCCGGTGATCATGCTCACCTCCTCCCGCGAGGAGCGGGACATCGTCGAGAGCTACGAGCTGGGGGTGAACAGCTACATCGTCAAGCCGGTGGAATTCGAGAAGTTCGCCGCCGTGGTCGAGCAGCTCAGCCTCTACTGGGTGATCCTCAACCAGCCGCCGGAAACGCCGCGGTGAGCGGACGCCCGCTGCGGGTGCTGCTGCTCGAGGACAGCCCGGCCGACGCCGAGCTGGTCGTCGCCGAGCTGCGCCGCGCGGGGTTCGAGCCGCAGTGGGAGCGCGTCCAGAGCGAGGAGGAGTGCGTGGCGCGGCTGCGCGCCGACCTCGACGTCGTCATCTCGGATTTCAGCATGCCGGGATTCGACGCCGTCCGAGCGATCGAGCTGGTGCAAGAGCACGTCCCGCACGTGCCGCTGATCATCGTCTCGGGGACGGTGGGCGAGGAGACCGCGGTGGCGGCGATGCGCCGCGGCGCCAGCGACTACCTGCTCAAGGACCGGCTGGCGCGGCTGGGGATGGCGGTGACCCGCGCCCTCGAGCAGCGGGACGCGGAGCTGGCCCGCCGCGACGCCGAGACCGCCTTCCTGCAGGCGCAGAAGATGGAGGCCATCGGCCGGCTGGCCGGTGGGATCGCCCACGACTTCAACAACCTGCTGACGGGGATCATGGGCTACGCCGAGCTGCTGCTGCAGCGCCTGGACGAGGATTCCCTGCGCAGCGACGCCGAGCAGATCCTCCGCACCGCCGAGCACGGCGCCGGGCTGACACGCCAGCTGCTCGCCTTCGGCCGCAAGCAGGCGATGCGCCTCGAGATCCTCGACCTGAACCAGGTGCTGCAGGGAGTCCAGGGCCTCCTCCGCCGACTCGTCAGCGCCGAGGTCGCGCTCGACCTCGCGCTCGCCGCCGAGCCGATTCGCGTGCACGCCGATCGCACGCAGCTCGAACAGGTCGTGCTGAACCTGGCAGTCAACGCCGGCGACGCCATGCCGCACGGGGGCAGGTTGCGCCTGAGCACCCGCCGGCGCCGACTGGATGACGGTGCCGTGGCGACGCAGCTGAGCCTCGAGCCTGGAGTGTACGGCATCCTCGAGGTCGCCGATACCGGCGTCGGCATGGACGAGGCGACCCAGGCGCGGATGTTCGAGCCCTTCTTCACCACCAAGGAGCCGGGGAAGGGAACCGGCCTCGGGCTGGCCACGGTGTTCGGCATCGTCAAGCAGTGCGGCGGACAGATCGCCGTCGAGACCTCCCCCGGCGAAGGAGCGACGTTCACCATCTTCCTGCCGTCTGACGAGGCCGCGCGCCACGACCTTTGAGGTAAGCTGGCGCCAGGTCCATCCGACATGGTTCGTCGTCAGGCGTGAGGGAGCCGCTACCTTCGCTCGTCACCGTACGCCGTCCCGACGCGGGTCGGAGGCGGTGGGCCCTCGCCGCCGCCGTGGCCCTGGCGTGGCTGGTGACGACGACCGCCGCCGCCTGGGAGGCGGCACGCATCGAGCCCCGCGTCGACAACCTCGAGGAGCTGCTGCGCGGCTGCGCGGAGCGGCACGCCAGCGCCCTGGAGCGGCACCGCGCCATCGACGCGTGGGTCGCGCACCAGTCGGCCCTCGGCGAGGACGTCCGCGGCAGCTACGAGAAAGACCCCCTGCCCTCCTGCAGCCAGGAGGCGATCACCCCGCGCTTGGGGTCGCAGAGCCCGGGCGTGTGGGCCATCGCCGCGTCGCCCGGGCGCGACCTGCTCTTCGCCACCGTCAACCTGCCGGTGGCGGGGGTCCTGGTGTCGCGCGACGGCGGCGCCAGCTGGCACTACCGGCACCTGTTCCTGCGCGGCTACAACGTCGATCGCGGACTGCTGCTGCGCGGCATCGACTACCGGCACGGCGTCCTGGCGGTGGCCAGCGACACCGGCCTGCTGCTGTCCCGCGACGGCGGCAGGACCTTCACCTCGACCCTCGGCGACCACGCCCTCTCGGCCGTCGCCCTGTCACCGCACCACCGGCGAGTGATCGTCGTCGGCGGCGACGGCACCAGCTTCCTCTCCACCGACGGCGGCGAGACCTGGAGCGACTTGGCGTTCACCGCCTTCACCCGCGGGCTGGCGACGCGCAACCGCTTCCTGATCGACCACATCACGTCCCTCGAGATCGACCCGGCCGATCCGGCCACCCTCTACGCCGGTACCGGCTCCCACCTCTACCGCTTCGCGATGCTCGGCGGCGGCGGCAGGTGGCAGGCGATGGAGGGGGACGGGCAGGGGCGGGTCCACGACGACTCGACCGTGTACAACATCGAGATCGGCTCGCGCTTCATGATCAGCACCTGCAACGGCGTCTACTACCTGGCGCGCCGCGGCAGCCGGGACGGCGGCGACCGCGCCGACGTCAGCTGGGGAAAGTTCCGCCACGCCGCGTTCAGCAACCGCACCGTCGGCGGCCCCAAGGGCAATCTCCGCAGCTACTACGTCGCCGAGGACCCCGACGAGCCGGGCCGCCTGCTGGTCGCCGACTTCGCCGGCCTCTACGAAGGGCGGCCCGAGGGCAGCGGAACCCACTGGCGGCGGGTCGAGCAGCTGCCCTTCTACTCGTCGGCGACCGGATACCCGGAGTACACCGCCGTCGCCTGGACGGCGGCAGGGGATGCCGTGGTCGGCTCGCGCTACCGAGGGATCTTCGTCGAGCGCCGGCCTCCACCCCGCCGGCCGGCCAGCACCTGCGCCCTACGCTGAGCCCACGGAGGACTCGGCGCGGCGCACGGCGAGCAGGGTGAGGTCGTCGGCGGGCTCGGCGGCGCCGGCGAACTCACCGACGGCGCTCTCGATGCGCCGCAGCAGGCCGGCGGCGGAGGCCGCGGGTTCGGCCAGCAGCTGCCGCAGCCGTTGCTCGCCGTAGAGGCCGCCGGCCGCGTCGCGCGCCTCGCCGACGCCGTCGGTCAGCACCACCAGCACCTCCCCCGGGGCGAGCGCCGCCTCCCCCACCGCGAACGGCAGCTCTGGCATCAGCCCCACCGCGGGCCCGGTGGGGGCGAGCTCCCGCGGCGGCGCCCCGGGAGCCAGCAGCAGCGGCGGCTCGTGGCCGGCGTTGACGTAGCGCAGCCGCCCGCTGGCGGGGTCGAGTAGGCCGAGGAACACGGTGGCGAACATGTGGGTGTCGCCGTGGGTGCGGGCGACGTAGTCGTTGGTGGCGCGCACCGCGGCGAGCAGCGCCTGGCCGTCGCCGGCGGCCGGTGCGCCGCCCTCGCCCGCCCCGAGACCCCCCTGCAGCGTCACCCGCAGCAGCGAGCGGAACAGGGCCATGAACAGCGCCGCGCCGACGCCCTTGCCGCAGACGTCGCCGACCGCCACGGCGATCCGCTCGCCGTCGGGGCCCGGCAGCGCGAAGGCGTCGTAGAAGTCGCCCCCCACCTGGCGCGCCGGCTGCGACAGCGCGGCGATCTCCCAGCCGGCGGGCTCCGGCAGGCGGCGCGGCAGGAACGCCGACTGGATCTGGCGGCCGATCTCCAGCTCGCGCTCGATGCTCCGCAGGTGGAGCCGTTCGCGGTCGTGCAACTGCTTGCGCGCCAGCGACGAGGCCAGCCGCGCCGCCAGCACGTTGCGGTCGAAGGGCTTGGGCAGGAAGTCGTCGGCGCCCAGCTGCAGGCAGCGGGTGACGGCCTCCGAGCCCTCCATCGCCGAGACGATGATCACCCGCAGGTGGCGCAGCTCCTCGCTGGCCTTCATCTGCTCGAGCACCTCGAAGCCGCTCATCCCCGGCATCATCAGGTCGAGCAGGACGACGTCGAAGGGCTCGGCGCGCATCATCTCGAGCGCCCGCCGGCCGTCGTCCGCCTCGCGCACCTCGTGCCCCAGCCGCGCCACCCGGCGGCTCAACAGGTCGCGGTTGGCCTCGGTGTCGTCGACCACCAGCACCCGCCCGACGGCGGCGTCCTCGCGATCCCCCGTCACGCCGCGCTCAGCAGCCGCTGCAGGTAGGGGAGCTGCTCGCGCGCCGAACGCTCCCCCTCCTCGATCAGGGAGGGCACCTGCGCCACGTCCCCCAGCCGCACCGGGCGGTCGAACCGGGGCATCACCGGGATCACCTCGGCGTGGTGCACCAGGCTGTAGAAGGCGAAGGTCGAGCGCAGCAGGTGGTTGCCGGCGACGACTGTGTGCTGGTGGATGAGGCGCCAGAGCGAGTCGAGGCGGTCGTCGTGGGTGCTCTCGAAACCCATGGCGACGAGGATGTCGCACCCCTCGCGGATGGCCACCGACAGCGGCAGCGGGTCCGAGCTGGCGCCGTCGCTCAGCAACCGCCCCTCGATCGGCCAGGGACGGAACAGGACGGGGAGGGCGATGCTGGCGCGCACCGCTTCGGCCACCGGCCACCGGGAGAGCACCACCCGCTCGCCGCTGCGCACGTCGGTGGCGGTGATCCGCAAGGGGATCGGCAGGTCCTCGATGCGAGGGTCGCCGAGCTGTCGGCGGAGGGCGGCGTTGAGGTGGCGATCGTCGATCAGGCCGAAGCGCTCGCTGAAGCCGAAGACCCGCGGCAGGGCGGCGCGCAGGAAGGAGCGGTAGTACGGGCGGGCGGTGATCGTCGCGGTCCAGTCGCGGAACACCCGCTCCTGGATGGTCGCCGCGTCCCACCCCAGCGCCATGCAGGAGGCGAACAGGCTGCCACCGCTGCAGCCGACGATCATGTCGGGACGGATGCCGGCCTCCTCCAGCACCCGCCACAACCCGATCGAGGCGGCGCACTTGAGGCCGCCGGAACCGATCACCAGCCCGAGGCGGCGGTTGGGGAGCCCCTTGGCGGCGTCGCCCATCGCCCTTCGCGTCCTCAGGACGCCGCCCGGCGCAGGCTCTCCAGGTAGGGCAGCCGCGCCTCCATCGCCCGCTGGCCGCACTCGATGATGTGCGGCAGCTTGTTGGTGTCGAAAGCCTTGATCCGCTCGCCGAACTCCGGCAGCACCGGGATCACCTCGGCGTGATGGGCGAGGTTCTGGAAGGCGAAGTTCGCCTGCAGCAGGTTGTTGGTCATGATCGTCGTCACCTGGAAAGCGAAGCGGGCGATGGAATCGATGCGCCCCTGGTAGGGGCTGTCGAAGCCGAGGGCGAGGATCAGGTCGATGCGCTCGCGGATCGCCACGTCGACCGGCATCGGATCCGACAGCGCGCCGTCGATCAGCAGCCGGTCGCCGATGGGCCAGGGCTTGAAGATGAACGGGATGGCGATGCTGGCGCGGATGGCGTCGACCAGGGATCCCTGCCGCAGGATGACCTTCTCGCCGGTACGGAAATCGGTCGCCAGGATGGCCAGCGGGATCTCGCAGGCGGCGAAGGTCGCGTCGCCGAAGCCTTCCCGCAGGCGCTGCAGGATCCGCTCGTCGTCGATCAGGCCGAACGCGGGATCGAAGCCGAAGAGCCTGGGGATCGCCGCCTGCCGCGCCGCCCGCTTGTTGCGTTTCTTGGTGAGCTCGCGCGTCCACATGCGGGTGGTCTTCTCGCAGGCCGTCTCGGCGTCCCATCCCAGGGCGATCTGCGCCGCGCTGATGCTGCCGCCGCTGCAGCCCACCACCAGGTCGACGGGGATGCCGGCCTGCTCGAGGGCGCGGTAGACGCCCAGGCCGGCGGCGCACTTGATGGCGCCGGCGCCGACGACCAGCGCCACCCGCGGCTCCCGGCGTTCCCGCTCGCCGGTCACGGCTCCCTTCCCGTCGGCACCGCCTCCTCGGCGGACGACGCCTCCTTCGCCATCCCCAGCAGGCGCTCGATCTTGGCCAGCAGCCGCGGCAGCTCTACTGGCTTGGTGTCGTAGTCGTCGCAGCCCGCGTCGAGGGCCTTCTGACGGTCGTCGGACATGGCGTGGGCGGTGAGGGCGATCACCGGGATCCGCATCGTCTCCGGGTCCGCCTTGAGCAGCCGCGTGGCGTCCCAGCCGTCCAGCACCGGCAGGCTCATGTCCATCAGGATCAGGTCCGGGCTGCTGGTCCGGGCGAGCTCCACGCCCTTGGCGCCGTCGACGGCGACGGCGATGTCGAAGCCCTTGCGACTCAACCGCCGCGACAGCATGTCGCGGTTCATCTCGTTGTCCTCAACCAACAGCAGTCGCGGCATCGCTCTCCTCTGCGTCCTCGCTGGGTGATTCGCTCTTGCGGCTGTCGAGCACGGCGCGGATCTCGCCGATCAGGTGGGCCGGATCGGCATGCCCCTTCTGCACGATCCGCGACACCGAGCCGTTGAGCCGCTCCCGCTCCGCCGGCGTCAAGTCCATGCCGGTCACCACCACCACCGGCACGCTCAGCCCCGGCATGCGGGTCTCCAGCTCCTCGAGGAACGTGAAGCCGTCCATCTCCGGCAGCATCAGGTCGAGGAGGATGAGGTCCGGCACCGCGGCCTCGATGGCGCCCAGCGCCTCCAACCCGTCGGCGGCTTCGACCACCGCCCAGCCGCGTTCCTCGGCGATGCGGCGCTCGAGGTCGCGGCTGGCCGGGTCGTCCTCGACGATCAGCACCCGCGGCGCCGCCTTCCCGCCGCGCACCCGGTCGAGGAAAGTGGCCAGGCGCTGCCGGTCGACGGGCTTGGTCAGGTAGTCCGCGGCGCCGAGGGCGAAGCCGCGCTCCTGCTCCGCCAGGATCGAGCACAGCACGACGGGGATCGAGGCCGTGGCCGGGTTCTCCTTGAGCGCCGCCAACACCGCCCAGCCGTCGGGCTCGGGCATCACCAGGTCGAGGGCGATCGCCTGCGGCTGCAGCCGCGCCGCCAGCGCCAGCCCCTCGCGGCCGTCGGCGGCGGTCGCCACCTCCAGCCCCTCGCGCTCGAGGAGGCGGCGGATCAGCTCGCGCGCGGCCGGGTCGTCGTCGATCACCAGCACCGTCGAGGCGGCGCTCTGCGGTCGCTCGACCGGTAACTCGATGGTGAAGGTCGAGCCCTTCCCCGGTTCCGACTCGACGGTGATGTCGCCCCCCATCAGCTGGCAGAAGCGGCGGCTGATCGCCAACCCCAGCCCGGTACCGCCGAAGCGGCGCTCGGTGGAGGTGTCGGCCTGGGTGAACTCGTCGAAGATCTTGTCGATCTGCTCCGCAGTGATGCCGATGCCGGTATCCGACACCGCGAAGCGCAGCGCCTCGCCGCCCACGCTCGGGCGGCGCTCCGCCCGCAGGCGCACCGCCCCCTCGTGGGTGAACTTGCAGGCGTTCGACAGCAGGTTGAACAGCGCCTGTCGCAGCTTGGTGGCGTCCGAGCGGACGCAGCCGAGGCCGGCGGCGAGGTCGATCTCGAGGCGGTTGCGGTTCTTCGCCGCCAGCGGCTCGATGGTCACCACCACGTCCTGCACCAGGGCCGGCAGATCCACCTCCTCGTAGTGCAGGGTCATCTTGCCGGCCTCGATCTTCGACAGGTCGAGCACGTCGTTGATCAGCGCCAGCAGGTGCTTGCCGGCGGCGCGGATCTTCTTGAGGTCCCCGAGCAGCGCCTCGTTGCCGTCGTCCTCGGCGTCCTCCATGAGCAGCTCGCTGTAGCCGATGATGGCGTTCATCGGCGTGCGCAGCTCGTGGCTCATGTTGGCGAGGAATCGGCTTTTGGTGGTGTTGGCCCGCTCGGCGGCGTCGCGCGACTCGCGCGCCTCCTCGAAGAGGCTGGCGTTGTGCACCGCCGTCGCCACCTGGTCGACGTAGCGCTGGATCCGCTCGAGCTCCTCCTCGCTCAGCTCGAAGGGCTCGGCGGTAGTGCCGAAGTAGAGGACGCCGATCACCCGCTGCTGCACGATCAGCGGGTACAGCAGCAGCGACTTGGTGGGGTTGATCTGGTAGAGCGTGCGGTCTTCGGGCAGCATCGCCGCCGCCGCCTCGGGCGTGATCCGCGGCAGGAAGATCCGCTTGCGCCCCAACACGGCGGCGGCGAAGACGCTGCGCGCATCGGCCAGCGGGATCCGTATCTCCTGGAGCTGCTCGAGCAGGTCGTGGCTGAACCCGGCGCCGAACTGCCGGTCGAGGCGCAACGTGCGGGCCTCGTGGTCGGTCAGCAGGATGCCCAGCTGGTCGAACGGGAACACCTCCTGCAGCGCCCGGCTCACCACCTGCAGCACCCGGTCGAGATCGAGCGTCGAGTTGACGATGCGGGCCACCCGGTTGATGTCCGACACCTCGGTCACCGCGAGCTTGAGCTGCTCGTTCTTCTGCCGCACGTCGCGGCGGAAGGCCACCAGCTTCTTGGTGCTATCGCTGACCAGGTAGGAGCTGTACCAGAGGCCGACCGCGATCAGCGCCCCGGCGATGGCCAGGGTACTGACGTGGGGGACCTGGAAGGGGTCGACCGGGACGTACCGCGAGGTGATCGCGGAGCCGATGATCAGGACGACGCAACACTGCAGGAAGAGCCGGATGCCGCCGACCATCAGCGAGAAGCCGAGGGCGAGGATGACGATCGCCCCCACCACCACCAGGTTGAACTCGGCGAGGCCACCGAGGACGCCCATGATCCCGGCGTCGAGCACTATGAAGGCGTAGGCGATCTGCTTCGAATAGCGGCTCTGGGTGGCGACGAGGTGGGCGAGATGCGGCCAGAGCAGGCAGAAGGCGGCGAGCGCCGCGAAGCTCGTCCAGGGCACGTTCTGCCAGGTCGAGGCGATCAGCAGGCCGCCCAGACCGTAGGCCAGCACCCGTACCGGGTAGCTGACGCGGGTGAGCGGGTGGGCCCGCCGCACCTCCCGTCCAGCCCTGCCTCGGGCGGGGGCGGTCTTCGCCGGCCGGCTCGTCGCGACCGTCATCTCAGCTGGCGAAGCTGGCCACCGCCAGGTCGACCTGGTCGTAGATCTGCATGATGCTGGTGAACCCGGACATCTCCAGCACCCGCAGGACGTCGGCCCGCACCCGCGCCAGCCGCAGATCGCCGCCGCGCTGGCGCGCCCCCTTGAGGGTCGCCAGCAGCACGCGCAGCCCGGCGCTGCTGGTGTAGTCGACGTCGGCGAGGTCGGCGACCAGGGCGATGTGCCCGTTGGCCAGCTGCTCGTCCAGCTGGCGGGACAGGTCCTCGGCGGTGAGCGCGTCGAGGCTCCCGGCGAGCGCGACGACGAGCACCCCGCCCCGCGGCTCGAACCTCGTTTCCATGATCCTTCCTCCCGAGTCGCTTCACCAGAGGCACGCCACCATCGCCACGGCGTTGCGCCAGCGATCTGCGGCGTGGCGGATGCCCGGCCGTCCGGTTCGCCCGCTGTTCCCCGACAGTAGCGGAACCCCCAGAGACTATCAGGTAAGCGCGCGCTTCGCAGCACCCGGCAGCGGAGCTCGTACGCCGGCGCCGGAGCCGGCGCTCAACCCGACGCCGCGCCGCCGGGCGGGGCGAGCGGCGGCAGCGCGCGCTCGATCGCCGGCCGGTCGCGCTCGAGCCAGGGCGGCAGGACCAGCGTCTCGCCCAGCGCTTCCGGCGCCTCGTCGACGGCGAACCCCGGGCCGTCGGTGGCGAGCTCGAACAGCACTCCACCGGGCTCGCGGAAGTAGACCGAGCGGAACCAGAAGCGGTCGATCACCGGCGTCGGCCGCATCCCGGCGCGCAGCACCTCGGAGCGCAGGGCGAGCTGATGCTCCTCGTCGGCCACCCGGAAGGCGAGATGGTGGATGCTGCCCGTCCCCCAGGCGCCGGCGGGCGCCGCCGGCTCTTCGCGCACGTCCAGCCACCGCCCGGAACCTCCCGCCCCCACCTGGAAGCGTCGCCAGGGCGCCTCCTCCTGACGGTCGGAGTACCCCATCGCCTGGCCCACGAACGCGGCGGTGGGGGCCAGCTCCCGCACCACGAGGCGGGCGGCGTGCAGGCCGCGGACCTGGCGCTCGCCCGGCACCGGGCTCGCCGCCCAGGGGGTGAAGCCGCGGCCGCTCGCCGGCTGGCTCTCCACCAGCGCCACGCGCAGCCCATGGGGATCGGTGAAGGGGAGGGCGCGCTCGCCGAAGCGTGTCTCCAGGGCCTCGTGCGCCAAACCGTAGTCCCGCAGCCGGGACGCCCACCACTCCAGGCTGCCGGGGGGCACCGCCAGCGCCACTTCGCTGCTCAGGCCGTGACCCTGCCGCGACGGCGCCATCCGCGCCCAGGGGAAGAAGGTCAGGTCGGTTCCCGGGTGCCCTTCGGCGTCGGCGTAGAACAGGTGGTAGGTCCCGGGATCGTCCTGGTTGACGCTCCTCTTGACCAGCCGCATGCCGAGGACGCCGACGTAGAAGTCCAGGTTCTCCTGCGGCGGGCCGGCGATGGCGGTGACGTGGTGCAGGCCGCCGACGGGGGTCATCGGCGCATGCTATCGCGCCCGGGCCGGCACGGAGGCCGGCCCCTACGACAGATCGCGGAGTCTCTGCGACGGTCGTAGGGGCGGCCCTCTGCGGCCGCCCGGGCCGGCACGGAGGCCCCTAAACCCGGCCCAGGATCTCGCGCACGGCCGCCACCAGCTGCTCGGGCTCGACCGGCTTGGCGAGGTGGCGGGCGAACCCGGCCGCGTGCGCCCTGCTGACGTGGTCCTCGCTGGCGTAGGCGGTCAGCGCGACGGCCGGCATCGCCCCTCCCGCCTCCGGCGGCAGGCGCCGGATCTCGGCCAGCAGCTGGTAGCCGTCGCGGCCCGGCAGACCGACGTCGGAGACCAGCAGGTCCGGCGCCCAGCCGTCGCCGAGGATCGCCAGCGCCTCGGCGGCGGTGCCGGCGGTACGTACCGCCGCTCCCTGGTCGGCGAGCGCCAGCCGGTAGAGCTCGCAGCTGTCCGCCTCGTCCTCGACCAGCAGGATGGAGACGCCGTCGAGGCGGCCGGGGTGGGAGGCGCCGGCGCCCTTGGACGCCCAGGCCGCGGCCGGCACCAACGGCAGGCGCAACCGGAACAGGGCGCCCCGGCCGGGGCCGGGGCTCTCCGCCTCCACCGTCCCGCCGTGCAGCTCGACGAGGTGGCGGACGATGGCCAGCCCCAGGCCGAGGCCGCCGTGGACGCGCGTCGTCGAGCTGTCCTGCTGCCGGAAGCGCTCGAAGACGTGGGGGAGGAAATCGCCGCGGATGCCGATGCCTTCGTCCTCGACCTCGACCTCCAGGGCGTGCTCGCCCACCTGGCGGGCGCGCAGGACCACCCGCCCGCCGTCCTGACTGAACTTGACCGCATTGGACAGCAGGTTCCAGATCACCTGCTGCAGCCGCGCCGGGTCGGCGCGGAACCTCGGCAGGGACGGCGGCAGCTCGGTCTCGACCCGGATGTGCCGGGCGTCGGCGGCCGGCCGCAGGGAGTCGACGACGGCGGCCACCATCGGCGCCAGCTCCGTGTCCTCGACCTCGAGCTGCACCTTGCCGGTGACCACCACCGAGACGTCGAGCAGGTCGGCGACCAGCTGCGCCTGGGCGTGGGCATTGCGCTCGATGACGTCGACCGCGCGATCGAGGGTGGCCTCGTCCCGCTTGCCCGCCTTGAGCAACGCCACCCAGCCGACGATGGCGTTGAGCGGCGTACGCAGCTCGTGCGACAGGGTGGCGAGGAACTCGTCCTTCAGCCGGTTGGCGGCCTCGGCCTCGCGCCGCGCCTCCTGCTCGCGCTGCAACAGCTCGGCTTTCTGCTCCTCGGCCCGCTGGCGCTCCTCGACCTCACCCCGCAGGTGGACGTTGGCGCGCTCGAGGTCCTCCTTGGCCTGCCGCAGCGCCTGGTCGCGGCCCTCGACCTCCGCCAGCATGGAGTTGAAGGCGTCGACCAGCTCGCCGACCTCGTCTTCGGTCTGCCGACGGGCGCGGATGCCGTAGGTGCCGCGGGCGCTCACCTCGGCGGCCACGCCGGCGAGCTGGCCGATGGGGCGGGCGATGATCCGCTGCAGCCAGAAGGACAGGGCGACGGCGGCGAGCGAGGCCGCTCCGAGGGCGGCGAGGAGGGTGAGGAGCTGGAGGCGGAGCCGATCGGCGATCCATCGCAGGTCGCCGCGCAGGTAGAGAGTGCCGGTGCGCGTACCCTCGAGCACCACCGGCGCCCACAGCTCGGCCGCCCTCTCGCCGACCTCCTCCGCCTCCGCTTCGGCCACCGGCGCGCACGATGCGCCCCTCCCGGTGGCGCGATGGTAGTGAGCGAACAGAGCGCCCTGGCGATCGTACAGACAGCCGACGACGATGTGCTGCTTGGCGCGCAGCGCGCGGAGGTTCTCGGTCGCCGCCTGCGGGTCGTGAAAGGCGAGGGCCGCCGTCGACTGGTCGGCGACGATCGACGCGGTGGTCCGCAGGTCGGCGAGCAGCTCGCGGCGCAGCCGGAACAACTCGGAGACCACGAAGGCCGCGCCGGCGAGCAGCAGGGCCACGCCGGTGGTCGACAGGGTGATGGCGAGGAGCTTGCCGCGCAGCCGCACCGTCAATCCCCCTGCCCCGCCTCGGGCTCCGGCCGCACCCGCTGGGAGAGCTGCAGCAGCTTCGAGCTCACGTGCAGCCGCGAGCGCCGCCGCGCCTGCTCGTTGACGGCGAGAGCGATACGCCCCTCACGCTCGAGGAAGCGGAGCATGCCGCCCTGGCGCAGGAAGGCCGCCGTCTCGCCGACCGTCAGCACCAGCCCCTCGTCGAACCCGGGCAGGCCGCCCACCAGCTCGGAGTCCAGGGCATCGGGCAGGTAGACGATCTGACAGCCGCGCGCCGACCCCGGCAGCGGGTGGCGCTCGACCTCGATCGGGCGGCCGGCGGCACGCTCGCCCCGTACCACGCGGTCGAGCAGGTCGCCGAAGGGATCGTCGCCGACGACGCAGAGGCGAAACGGCGTGTCGGGGGAATCGAAGGCGGCGTCCGGCCACTCGACGAACTTGGTGAAGTGGTAGAGGAAGGTCGCCTGCAGCGCCCGCTGCTCGGCCACCCTCGCCTCGGCGGCGGCGGCCGGCGCCGCCATGGAGATAGCGGTGAGCGAGCCGACCAGCAGCGATCGGATGCCGTTCGGCCCCGGCCGGCGGCGAGGCGCCGCAGCGCTCAGAAGGCCCAGGTGAGCTCTCCGGAGACGCTGCGCTCCACCTCCTCGCGCACCGGCGGGGAGCCGAGCTCGGGATGCCGGTCGTGCAGCAGGTTGCGGCCGACGAGGGCGAGCGTCAGCCGGTCGAGCGGCCGCCAGGCGAGCCGCAGGTCGAGCTCGGTGTAGCTCGGAACCGCGGGCGAGGGCAGCGCGGCGACCTGACGCAGCCAGGCGCCGATCACCACCTCGTGCGCCAGCTCCAGATCGGCGCGCAGGAACCCGTGGAAATCGGGATCGTTCGCCTCGGAACGGCCGCCGGTGGGATCGCCGCTGCCGGGCTCGAGCTGGAGGTCGGTGTGCAGCCAGGTGACGCCGCCGTGGAGGCGCAGCCGCGCCGTCGGGTCGAGAGCTGCCGAGACCTCCACGCCCCGGGTGTGTCCTTGCAGGCGGTTGCCGAGCACGAGCGGCAACCCCGTCGGCGACGGCTCCTGCGAGCGCAGCTCGTCGTAGACGTTGTAGAACGCGGCCACGTCGACCAGCGTCCGCGGCCCCAGGGTCCACCGGTAGCCGACCTCGTAGGCCCACACCTCCTCCGGCTCGAAGTCGGGGTTGCCGACGACGGCGAACGGCGGCTCGCCCGGGACGCGCACCGCGCGGTCGATGCGGGTGGGGGCGCGGACGGCTCGCGCCACGCCGGCCCACAGCATGTCTCGGGCCCAGGGCTCCCAGGCCAGCCGCAGGGACGGCTGCGCCTCGAGGTCCATCACCGACTGGTCCTCGATCCTGACGCCGGCGGTCAGCCGCCAGCGGGGCGACAGCTCGATCTCGTCCTGCAGGAAGAGGTTGGCGATCCAGACGTCGTCGCTCGCCGGCACCCAGCCGATGACCGGGGTGTTCACCACCCGGTCGCTGCTCCACCGGACCCCGCCGCCCCAGACGAGGTGATGGCGCCCCTGCTCGAAGTCGTGCTGCAGCTCGACGTCCCAGGTGTGGCGATCCTCCTCGAACTGCCCCGGCACCCGGCGGAAGGTGTGGTCGTAGAAGCCGCGCAGGGTGAGGCTGCCGCCGCCGGCGAGCCGCCGAGTCCAGCTACCGGTCAGGTTGCCGCCGTCGACGTCGGTGTCGTCCCGCACCGCATGGCCGATGGTTCCCCGATAGACGTCGCCGAGGAGGGTGACCTCCTGACCCTCGGCGAGGGCGAGATCGCTGCGGAATCCCGCCTGGCCGATCCACAGATCGTCGTTGGCGTCGCGCCCGTCGGCGAACGCCATGCCGTCGCGGCGGTCGTACATCCCGTAGGCGCGGTAGTGGCCGCGCCCCAGCTCCCCGCCCCAGCGCAGCGCCGCGAACGCCTCCTGCTCGTCCCCCGCCGCCGCCACCGCCAGCCCGCCCTGCGTCTCGCCGGCTGACCGGGTCACCACGTTGACCACTCCGTTGACCGCGTTGGACCCCCACAGGGTGGCTCCCGGGCCGCGGATCACCTCGATCCTGTCGACGTCCTCGAGCAGCACGTTCTGGACGTCCCAGAACACTCCCGAGAACAGCGGGGTGTAGACGGTGCGGCCGTCGATCAGCACCAGCATCTTGTTGGCCGTCGTAGCGTTGAGGCCGCGGGCGGAGATCGCCCAGGTGCGGCTGTCGAGGCGGGCGACGTGCACGCCGGTGGCGAGGCGCAGCGCCTCGGGCAGGGTGCGCACCCCGGCC
>DATKEH010000140.1:0-12594 GCA_035546355.1 Thermoanaerobaculia bacterium | reverse complement strand
GCGGGGCGCAGCAGCCGGATGGCCGCCGCGAAGTCGCGCCGCGCCCGCTCCGCCGCCGGCCGGTTGTCGCCGTCGGCCTTGTGGATCACCACCACGTCGGCGAGCTCGAGGATGCCGCGCTTGATCCCCTGCAGCTCGTCGCCGGCCCCCGGCACCAGCAGCACCAGGAAGGTGTCGACCATCGAGGCCACCGCGGTCTCCCCCTGCCCCACCCCCACCGTCTCCACCAGCACCACGTCGTGGCCGGCGGCCTCCACCACCAGCATCGCCTCGCGCGTCCGACCCGCCACGCCACCCGCCACGCCGCCGCTCGGCGTGGGGCGGATGAACGCCCCCTCCGCGCGCGCCAGCCGCCCCATGCGCGTCTTGTCGCCGAGGATGCTGCCGCCGCTCACCGTGCTCGAGGGATCGACGGCGAGTACCGCCACGCGACGCCCCTGCTCCACCAGCCGCATGCCGAGAGTCTCGATGAGCGTGCTCTTGCCGGCCCCGGGCAGGCCGCTGATGCCGACGCGCACGGCGCTTCCGGCAGCGGGATGCAGCGCGGTCAGCAGGCGCTGCGCCGCGTCCTGGTCGGCCTGTCGGCTGCTCTCGACCAGCGTCAGGGCGCGGCCGAGGGCGGCGCGGTCGCCGGAACGGACTCCGGCGGCCAGGGCTTCGGGGTCGGGAGGGGGGAGAGGGGGCGGGGGGGACGACCGCGTCAGGTGGCGGCCTCCAGTGCATCGAGGAGCCGCTCGGCCGCCTCGGGGATCACCGTTCCGGGGCCGAAGATGGCGCTCACGCCGGCGGCGCGGAGGGCGGCGTGGTCGTCGGCGGGGACGACACCCCCCACCACCACCAGCACGTCGTCGCGCCCGCAGGCGGTGAGCGCCCGCCGCAGCTCCGGCACCAGGGTCAGGTGCGCGGCGGCCAGCGAGCTGACCCCGACCACGTGCACGTCGTTCTCCACCGCCTGCCGCGCCACCTCCTCCGGAGTCTGGAACAGCGGCCCGACGTCGACGTCGAAACCGAGGTCGGCGAAGGCGCTGGCGATCACCTTCTGGCCCCGGTCGTGGCCGTCCTGGCCGATCTTGGCGACCAGCAGGCGGGGCCGCCGCCCGTGGTGGCGCGCGAAGGCCTCGGCGCGGCGGCGCACCCGCGCCACCGTCTCGCCGTCCATCGTCTCGCCGTAGACCCCGCGCACCGTCGCCACCGGCGCCTCGTACCTCCCGAAGATCCGCTCCAGAGCGTAGCTGATCTCGCCTACCGTGGCGCCGGCGCGGGCGGCGTCGATGGCCAGCGCCAGCAGGTTGCCTTCGCCATCGGCGGCGGCGGCGGTGAGGGCGGCGAGACACCGTTCCACCTCGCCGCCGTCGCGCTCGGCGCGCAGCCGCTCCAGCCGCTCCACCTGGGCACGGCGTACCGCGCTGTTGTCGACCCGCAAGATGTCCACCGACTCCGCGGCCTCCAGGCGGTAGCGATTGACGCCGACGATCCCCTGGCGACCCGAGTCGATGCGTGCCTGGGTGCGTGCGGCGGCCTCCTCGATCCGCCGCTTGGGGAGCCCCTGGGCGATCGCCTCGGCCATACCGCCGAGCCCTTCGACCTCGGCCAGGTGGGCGCGGGCACGCGCGGCGAGCTGGTGGGTGAGCCGCTCGACGTACCAGCTGCCGCCCCAGGGGTCGATCGTCGCGCAGGTGCCGGCCTCGTGCTGCAGGTAGAGCTGCGTGTTACGGGCGATGCGCGCCGAAAAATCGCCGGGCAGGGCCAACGCCTCGTCCAGCGCGTTAGTGTGGAGGGACTGCGTCTGGCCCGATACGGCGGCGAGGGCCTCCAGGCAGGTGCGGGCAACGTTGTTCCACGGGTCCTGCGCCGTCAAGCTCCAGCCGGAGGTCTGGCAGTGGCAGCGCAGCGTCAGCGAGCGCTCGTCGCGAGGCCGGAACCGCCGCATCAGCTGCGCCCACAGCAGCCGCCCCGCCCGCAGCTTGGCCACCTCCATGAACAGGTTCATGCCGACGCCCCAGAAGAAGGAGATGCGGGGCGCGAACTCGTCGATGGCCAGGCCGGCGGCGAGGCCGGTGCGCACGTACTCCAGGCCGTCGGCGAGGGTGTAGGCGAGCTCCAGGTCGGCGGTCGCCCCGGCCTCCTGCATGTGGTACCCGGAGACGCTGATCGAGTTGAACCGCGGCATCTGCTCGGCGGTGAAGCGGAAGACGTCGCCGACGATGCGCAGCGACGGCCCCGGCGGGTAGATGAAGGTGTTGCGGACCATGAACTCCTTGAGGATGTCGTTCTGGATGGTGCCGCCGAGCTGCTCGCGGCGCACGCCCTGCTCTTCGGCGGCCACCACGTAGAGGGCGAGCACCGGCAGCACCGCGCCGTTCATGGTCATCGACACGCTCGTCCGATCGAGCGGGATGCCGGCGAAGAGGGTGCGCATGTCGAGGATCGAGTCGATGGCCACGCCGGCCATGCCGACGTCGCCCAGCACCCGCGGATGGTCGGAGTCGTAGCCCCGGTGGGTGGGCAGATCGAAGGCCACCGACAGGCCCCGCTGCCCGGCCGCCAGGTTGCGGCGGTAGAAGGCGTTGCTGTCCTCGGCGGTGGAGAATCCGGCGTACTGGCGGATGGTCCAGGGCCGCACGCGGTACATGGTGGGATAGGGCCCGCGCACGTAGGGCGGGAAGCCGGGCATCCCCGGCTGCTGTTCGCGGCCCGCGAGGTCCGCGGCGTCGTACACCGGCGCCACGGCGATCCCTTCAGGGGTGCTCCAGGGGTCGTCGGCCCGTTGCCGCCGCCGCCAGGAGGCGGCGGATGCCGGCAGCAACTCGTCGAGCCCTAGCCGGCCGAAGTCGGGGCCGATCCGGGGCTTCAACCCGCCACCTCCAGGTGCCGCAGGAGATCGGCGAGGATGCCCAGGGCGTCACACCCTTCGTAGAGCCAGTGGTCGACCGCCGCCTCCTCGTCGCCACCCCCTGCCGGAGGCCGCGCCACGACGGCGAGCACCCACCGGGACCCCGCCCGTCGTGCCGCCGCCGCCGCCCGCGCCAGGGCCTCCACCTCCCCGTCGGGAGCTACCAGGACCACCGCCGGCGGTGGTGACGCCCCTGGGGAAGCCGCGACCTCGGCCGCTCCTGAGGGCAGCTCGCGCACGCGCAGGCCTGCGGCCGCCAGCAGCCGGCGCGCGAAGGCCGCCCCGGCAGCGGTGTCGCCGGGGTCGCCGAGGCGCAACAGGGGCAGGCTCGGGCGCTCCTCCGGCGGCCGGCGCTGGACCCTGCGCCGCAAGGTCTCGAACGGCTCGGCGTCCCGCCACCGCGGCAGGTGCGGCCCCCTGGCGTCGGGCCGCCGGCGCTCCAGCGCCTGCGCCAGTTGCCCCAGGGTGTCGCCGCCGCGCGCCGCGGCGATCGCCGCCGCCGCCAGCTCCGGGCCGGGGTGGTGCGCCCGGGTGGCCCCCTGGCGCAGCTTCTCGAGCGCTGCGCCCTGCTGGTGGCGTCGCCCCTGGCGCAGCCGCTCGCGCCGCGCCGCCAGCAGCTCCGTCGAGGGCTCGGCACGCGCCGCCGGCAGCTCCTCGGCCGGGTCGGCAAAAGAGCTCACCCCGACCACCGGCAGCTGCCGGTTCGCCAGCGCCTCGCGCCGCCGCTGCGAGGCCTCCTCCACCTGCCCGGCGACCACCCCGACCGTCAGGGCGCGGCCCATGCCGCCGCTGCTCTCGAGCCGCTGGAAGCCCTCCCAGGCGCGGCCGGCGAGCTCCCGCGTCAGGGCCTCCACGTACCAACTGCCGGCCGCCGGGTCGGCGACGCGGTGCAGCTGCCCCTCGTCGCGCAGCACCAGCTGCGTGGTCAGCGCCAGCCGGTGGGCGCGCTCACCGTCGCCGCCGGACGCCTGGTCGTAGGGCGGCAGGGTGACCGCCTCGGCGCCACCGGCCACCGCAGCCAGCGCCTCGACGGTGCCGCGCAGCAGGTTACCCCAGCGGTCGTAGGCGGTGACGGTACGCCAGGCGCCGCGCACGTGCAGCCGCATCGCCGGCGGCTCTCCGGCCACGCCCCAGGCGCGCAGCACCGCCGCCCACAGGGTCCGCGCGGCCCGCAACTTGGCGATCTGTAGGTAGAGGTCGCGGCCGCCCTCGAGGACGAACAGGATCTGCGCCGCGGCGTCGGCGGGCCCGAGCCCGGCGGTGCCGAGCGCCGCCAGGTATTCGTTGCCGGTCGCCAGCGCGTAGGCCACCTCCTGGACGCTGTCGGCGCCGGCGTCGACGTAGGGCCCGGTGCCCACGCGGGCGGCGCAGAGGCCCGGCGCATGCTGCCGGCACCAGGCTCCCAGCGATCCCAGCTCCTGGCACAGGTCGGCCAGGGGCAGCGCCTCTCCGGTCGCCAGCGCCGCCAGGGGATCCGCCCCGAGGCAGCCGCGCAGCGCCGCCGGGGGGTGGCCGAGCCTCTCGGCGGCAGCCAGCAGCAGGGCGGCGGCGGGCAGCGCCTGCGCTCCTGCCTCGAGGCCCACGCCGAGGCGCTCCAGCGGCGCCGACGCCAACGCTTCGGCGAGGTCGTCGCTGGTCGCCAGCGCCAGGCCGCCGAGCCCGACCCGCGCCGAGGCCTCCTCCCAGTCCGAGTCGAGGCCGGAGCGGGACGCTTCGTCGCAGCGCAGCCAGACCCCCTCCAACCCCAGGGCGAGGTCGCGACGGATCGCCTCGCCGATCCGGGCGGGATCGGCGTCTCCATAGGTCATCCACGGTTCCCACGGGCGCCCCACCACTGCCGGCGCCGGCACCGGCAGCGGCTCCTCCACCTGCCCGGCCGCGTACAGGGGCGCGATGGCGATCCCCTCGAGGGTGGAGGTGGTCAGGATCGCCAGCCCTTCCTCTCCCAGCTCGCCCGCGACCCGTTGGCGCCAGTCGTCGTAGGAGGTCTCCGGGAAGGGGGGCCAGAGGGGGTCGGGAGGCGGTTCGTCGGAGGCCATGAGGGAGCGAGCCCGTCGGGGAGGGCGCCGGGGCCGGCGCCAGGGGTGGAGCGGCTATCGTATCGTAGCCCCGTCGCCCGACCCCGGAGGTACCGACTTGGACAGCCCACCCGCCTCGCCCCGCCACCCCACGCCGCGCACCCGCGTGCGCCGTCTGCCCGACCGCGGCGCCTACGACTTCCCGACCCTCGCCGCCATCCTCGACGAGGGGCTGGTGGCGCACGTCGGGTTCGTCGCCGACGGGCAACCCTACGTCATCCCCACCGCCTACGCCCGGGACGGCGAGCGGCTGCTCCTGCACGGGTCCGTCGCCAGCCGCATGGTGCGCCACCTCGGCGCCGGAATCCCGGTCTGCGTCACCGTCACCCTCCTCGACGGCCTGGTGCTGGCGCGTTCTCTCTTCAACCATTCCATGAACTATCGCTCGGTGGTGGTGCTGGGAACTGCCCGCCCGATCGCCGGCTCAGAGGCCAAGCTGGAGGCGCTGCAGCGGCTCACCGAGCACCTGATGCCGGGGCGCTCGCAGGAGGCGCGGCAGCCGTCGCCGCAGGAGCTGGCGGCCACCGAGGTGCTGGCGGTGCCGCTCGCCGAAGCCTCGGCCAAGGTGCGGTCCGGACCGCCCCGAGACCCGGACAAGGACCTGGCGCTGCCGGTGTGGGCCGGGGTGCTGCCGCTGGAGCTGCGCGCCGGCGTGCCGCAGCCGGCACCCGACCTCGCCGCCGGCGCTCCGCTGCCGCCTTCCCTGCGCTCCTACCCGCGCTGACGGGCCGTACGGGGCGGGCGACGCAACCACGCCGACAGGTCGCGGCCGAGGATTCCCTGCAGCCGCTCGACGTCGTCCCGGAGCGCCGCGGCCAGAGGTGCGTGAAGCCCACGCGGCAGGGACGCCGGAGCCAGGGTGCGCGCCCGCGTCGCCTCGCGCAGCACCACCCAGCCGCGCTCGCCGAGAGTCGCCCTGCCCAGGCGGCGAGCCCACGCGTGCAGCCGGCTGCCAGTGTCGACGAACCAGCGGTTCACCGCGGGTGAGCGCAGGCGGCCGGAGACGTTGAGCCGGGGAAGCCGGTCCGGAGCCGCGTCGGCGTCGACGGCGAGGAACTCCAGGATACGGCGCAGCTCGCGCGCCGGCACCCCCACCAGGTCTTCGTAGAGGGCGACGTGCACCTGACCGAAGCTCTCCAGGTACGACGCGACCTGCGCCGCGTAGAGGCTGCCGCCGAGGTAGGCCCAGCTCGGGTCCCACCCCGCCGCCAGCCGCGCCTCCTCCTGCGCCAGGGCCTGCTCGAACGACAGGGCTTCCCGCCGCTCGCGAACCCGCATGCACCAGGCCGAGAAGGCGCGCTCCACCGGGTCCCGCAGCAGGATCAGGATCCTCGGCTGGCCGAGGGTCTGGCGGATCCGCGGGATGACCTGGCGATGCCAGTAGAGGTTCTCGGGGCTCGCCTCCCCCACCACCCGCGCGTCCCCCGCCCCGGCCGTCAGCCGGCGGTACTCCTCGAGCGTCCGCACCGGCCGCACGCGCTCGTCGCCGGGCCCCGCGCCGGGGTACGAGAACACCTGGGCGCTGAAGAAACGCGGCTCCTTGACCGGCGTCATGAAGACCTGGGGGTGCCCGCCGAGGTAGTGGTGCAGCGACGTCGTGCCGCAACGCGGCGCTCCCACCAGCAGCAGGTCGGGGAGCCGCCCGTCTCCGGCGTCGGCCGTCTCGCGTCCCGCCGGCGGCCCTTCCGGTGGCGGTCTCACAGCGCCAGGACGCGGTGCCGCAAGCCGCCGGCGATGCGGCCGGCGGTGAGCGCGGCGACCCGCACCAGGTGCAGCAGCGGGAACAGCAGGTACCAGCTGGTCGCGCCGGTGCGGCGCACCACGCCGTGGGACGCCGCCAGCGCCCCCGCCGCCACCGCCAGCGCCAGCGGCAACCCGGCGATCAGCAGCCGGGGCCAGACCGCGCTCGCCGCCAGAGCCAGCAGCGCCGCGTGGGCCGCGTCGAGGGAGACCCAGGCGGGCAGGGGGCTGCGCACCTGCAGCTCACGGGGCGGCAGCAGGTAGCTGCGCAGCTGGATCCGCGTCTCGCGCGGCGCCCAGCGCCGGAAGAGGTGGATCTGCCCGATGCCGAAGGAGAAGAACTGCCGGCACATCGCGACGAGGCTCCCGCGCATGCGGTGATGCACCAGCGCGCCAGGCTCGAAGACCACGCGGTAGCCGGCGGCTTGCACCCGCCAGCAGAGATCGTAGGAGCCGCAGAAGCGCGCGAAGCGGTCGTCGAACCCGCCGAGGGAGGTCAGCACCTGCCGCCGGTACGACATGTTGGCGGAGCCGACGCCTCCGGAGAGGAAGCGACGCGGGTCGCGCCGCAGGTCGCTGTGCCGCGCCGCCTCGAAGATCTGCAGCCGGCCGAGGGCGAGGAAGCGCTCCACCACCGTCGCCGGCGGCAGCGGGGCGAGAGCCCCACCGGCGCCGCCCACTCCCGGCTCGCCGTAGCAGTCGACCAGGAGGCGCAGCCACTCCCTGGTCGGCGCGCAGTCGGAGTCGGTGAAGGCCACGATCTCCCCCTTCGCCGCCGCCACGCCCCGGTTGCGGGCCGTGTAGGGGTTGCGTCGCGGCTCCTCGAGCAGCTGCACCGGGTATCGCCGCACCACCTCCCGGGTGCCGTCGCGGGAGTTGTTGTCCACCACCAGGACCTCGTACCGCGGGTAGTCCTGGTCGAGCAGCGCTTCGACGCAGCGGCCGATGTCGCGCTCGCGGTCGAGCACCGGCACCACCACCGAGACCAACGGCGGCGTCAAGCCAGGGCCTCCCGGTCCACTTCGCAGATCATCGAGCGAATCTTCCTCCCCGGGTCCACCGGCAGCTCGTCGACGACCGAGACGTCGAGCGCGAGGGGCGAGCCGAGGATGTCGCGCAGGGTGGCCTCGAACGCGGCCAGCGACTCCTCGCCGAACCCCTCGCCCGGCAGGATCAGCGCCTCGATACGCGTCGGCGTTCGCTGGGTGAGTCGGAACTGCGCCACGCCCGGCGTGCGCTTGACCCGGTTGACCACCACGGACGGCGAGATCCAGCCGCCGTCGCGAGCGAGGAAGAAGTCGTCGGCGCGGCCCTCGAGCCGGGCCAGCAGCGGCAGGCCCCGTCCGCAGGGGCAGGGAGCCTCCGCGAGCACCCCGACGTCGCCGATCTCGTAGCGGATGAAGGGCATCGCGAAACCGTGCAGCCCGGTGCAGACCAGCCGCGCCGGCACTCCCGGGGCCGCCGGCCGGTCGCCGTCGAGCAGCTCCACGACGGTGGTGTCGACGTTGAGGTGCAGGCCGCGATGCTGCCGGCACTCCCAGGCAATGCAGCCCACCTCGGTGGCCCCGTAGCAGTCGAAGACCTCGCAGCCGAAGGCGCGCTCGAGCAGCTCCCGGGACGCCTCGTCGAGCACGCTGCCCATGCTGAACACGGCGTGCGGTCGGATGTCGGTGGCGCCGGCGTCCAGCACCGCCTGCGCCGTACGCACGAGCTCGAACGCGTTGCCGCGCAGGACGCGGGCGCGAATGCGACGCAGGCTCTCGACCCGCTGCTGCGGCGGGTCGAGCAGCGACAGCATGGCCCGCGGCCAGACCCCGAAGCGCTCGAACCAGTTGGGCGGCGGGAACTGGAACTTGAAGTAGACCGTCCGGTCCCACGGCCGCCTGCCGTCGGCGAGGGAGGTCCGCGCCCACACCAGGTCCTTGAAGCGGTCGTCCTCCGGTCGCACGTACACGGTCAGCGGCATGCCGGTCGACCCCGCGGTGGTCAGTTGCTTGCACCGCTCGGGTGCGACGTCGCGAGCGACGATCTCCGAGACCGGAAGCCGTTGCAGCAGGCGGCGGCTGGTGGTCGGTATCCGCCGCAGGTCGGCGACGGACCGCACCTCCTCGGGGCGCACTCCCACCTCGTCGAACAGGCGACGATAGTAGGGGACCTGGTGGTAGGCGTACGCGAGCATGCGGCGCAGCTTGCGCAGCTGCAGCCGCTCGAGCTGCTCCTGCGACCGCCACTGATCCCGCCACAGCCGCGTCAGGTCGCGCGTCGCGCGCACCGTCTCGCGCACCCCGCGCACTACCGTGGCGCCAACAGGCGGCGGGCGATGACCAGTCGCTGCATCTCGCTGGTCCCCTCGTAGATGGTGGTCACTCGCACGTCGCGGTAGAGGCGGGAGATCTCGTAGTCCTCGTGAAAGCCGTTGCCGCCGTGGATCTGCAGAGCATGCCAGCAGGCGCGGTTCGCCGCCTCGCTGGCCCAGAGCTTGGCCTGCGACGCCAGTCGGCCGGCCTCCCCGGGGCCTGCCCCGGCCTCGGCGGTCGCCGCCGCCGCGTGGGTGAGCGCCCGTGCCGCCGCCAGATCGGTGGCCATCTGGGCGATGGCGAACTGCACCGCCTGGTGGGTGGCGATCGGGGCTCCGAACTGGCGCCGGTCGCGAGCGTACTCGACCGCCAGCTCGAGCGCCCGCTGGTGGATGCCCACCGACTGGGCGGCGATCCCCAGCCGCGAGTGGTCCAGCGTCGCCAGGGCGATGCGGAACCCCTGTCCTTCCTCGCCGAGCAGGTGGTCGGCCGGCACCCGGCAGCCGCTGAAGTAGAGCGGTGCGGTGCGGGAGGCGCGCAGCCCGAGCTTGTGTTCCGGCGTGCCGACCGAGAGTCCGGGCGCGTCGGCCGGCACCGCGAAGGCCGACAGGCCGCGGCTGCCGCCCTGCGGGTCGGTGCGCGCCACCACCACGAACCAGCGCGCGAACCCGGCGTTGGTGATCCACGCCTTCTCGCCGTCCAGCACCCAGGAGTCGCCGTCGCGCCGCGCCCGCGTCTGCAGGCTGCCGGCGTCGCTTCCCGAGCCCGGCTCGGTGAGGCCGAATCCGCCCAGGGAGCGGCCGCTCGCCAGCTCGGGCAGCACCCGCCGCTTGAGCGCGTCGCCGCCGAAGTGCAGGATCGGCCAGCAGCACACCGAGTTGGTGACACTCATCGTCACCGCCGTCGAGGGGCAGACGCGGGCCACCTCCTCGATCGCCACCACGTAGCTGACCAGGTCGAAGCCGGCGCCGCCCAGCTCCTCGGGGACGAACATCCCCAGCAGCCCCATCTCCCCCATCTCCTGCAGCAGCGGAAGGGGGAACTCCCGCGCCGCGTCGCGCTCGGCGACGCCCGGACGTATGCGCTCCTCGGCGAAGCGCCGGACCTCCGCACGCAGCAGCTCCTGCTCGGGCGTCAGGGAGAAGTCGGGGCCGGAGCTCACCCCTCGAGCACCGCCCGCGCGATCACCATCTTGTGGACCTCGCTGGTGCCCTCGTAGATCTCGGTGATGCGGGCGTCGCGGAAGTAGCGTTCGACGTCGTACTCCTTGGTGTAGCCGTAGCCGCCGTGGATCTGCAGCGCCGCGTTGGTGACGCGCTGCGCCATCTGCGACGAATACAGCTTCGCCTGCGCCGCCTCCAGCGTGTAGCGCTTCCCCTGGTCCTTGGCCCACGCCGCCTTCCAGGTCAGCAGCCGGGCGGCGTCGATCTCCGTCGCCATGTCGGCGAGGTAGAACTGGATCGCCTGGAAGTCGCTGATCGGCCGCCCGAACTGCTCCCGTTCCTGGGCGTAGGCCATGGCCTGCTCGAAGGCGCCGCGGGCGATGCCCACCGCCTGGGCGGAGATGCCGACGCGGCCGCCGTCGAGGGTGGCCATGGCGACCTTGAACCCCTCGCCCTCCTCCCCCAGCCGCTGGCTCGCCGGCACTCGCATCCCGGCGAAGGCCAGCTCGGTGGTGCCCGAGGCGTTGACCCCGAGCTTGTATTCGTGGCCGCCGCGGCTGTAACCCGGAGTATCCGCGGCAACGATGAACGCCGTGATGCCGTGGTGCTTCTTCGCCGGGTCGACGGTGGCGAAGACCAGCGCGAGCTCGGCGTGGGTGCCGTTGGTGATGAACACCTTGTTGCCGTCGAGCACGTACTCCTCGCCTTCGCGGCGGGCGGTAGTGCGCAGGGCCGCCGCGTCGCTGCCGGCGCCCGGCTCGGTGAGGGCGAAGCAGCCGAGTTGGCGGCCGCTGGCCAGCGGCTCGAGGAACCGCCGCTTCTGCTCCTCGCTGCCGAACCTCAGCAGCGGATCGCAGACGAGCGAGTTGTTGACCGACAGGATCACTCCGCTCGAGGCGCAGACCGCGCTGACCTCCTCGATGGCCAGGCAGTAGGCCAGCGTGTCCATCCCGGCGCCGCCATGCTCCTCCGGCACCGCCACTCCGGCGAGGCCGAGCTCGCCCGCCTGGTCGAAGAACTGGCGCGGGAACTCGCCGCTCGCGTCGATCTCACGTGCCCGCGGCGCCACCACCTCCCTGGCGAACTGGCGGACGGTGTCGCGCAGCAGTCTCTGCTCTTCGTTCAGCTCGATCTTCATCGCACTCCTCTTCGGCCTGTCGGGCTCCCTTGGACGGGCGGAGCCTATCCCGCCGCGGTGGGGCGCTCAACCCACCGCGGGGTGGGCGGACCGCACCCGCCGAGGGGTCGCCACCAGCGCGGTGCCGGCGATCACCAGGGCCCCGCCGGCGACCATCCGCGGGGTGATCGGCTCGGCGAACGCCACGGCGCCGACCACCACCGCCACCACCGGGATGGCGTAGGCGACGAGCGACAGGCGGGTGGCGCTGGTGTGGCGCAACAGCTCGAAGTAGAGCGTGAAGGTGACCGCCGTCCCGAGCACCGCCAGGTACAGCAGAGCCCCCAGGGAGCGGGCGTCGAAGACCACGGTGCGGTCGGCCTCTACCGCCCAGGCCAGAGCACCCATGACCGCGGCCGCCAGGACCATCCCGCCGGCGTTCAGCGGCACCGGATGGACGGCACCGCCCCACCGCTTGATCGCGACGTTGGCGATCGCCGAGGCGAACGGCGCCAGCAGCAGCACGGCGCTGGCGAAGGCCACCTGCGGCCCGCCCAGAGCGCGGAAGTCCTCGGAGAAGATCACCGCCACGCCGAGGAACCCGAGCAGCAGCCCGGTAGCGCTGCGCCGCCCCAGCCGCTCGCCAGGCAGCACCCAGTGCGCCATCACCGCGACGAAGAGTGGGAAGGTGGCGAAGAGCACCGCCGTCAGGCTCGAGGGCACCCACTGCTCGGCCCAGTAGACGATGCCGTAGGAGACGCAGAAGCTGCACACTCCATGCACCAGCCACAGCCCGGCGGGCGCCCGCAGCGTCGCGCCACGCAGGCCCAGCGCCAGGGCGTACCCCCACAGCAGCGCACCGGCGATGGCGAAGCGCAGCGCCACGCCGGTCACCGGCGGGATCCCCTCGAGACCGATGCGGATCGCCGCCCAGGTGGTGCCCCAGATCAGCACCATCGCCACCACGGCGGTTCCCGCGTAGCGACGCGAAGGCGCCTGCCCCGCCGTCATCGGTCGCAACGCCTCAGCCCCTCGCCCGGACCCCCGCCGGAGCCACCTACCGACGCGGGCGAGCGGGGCTCGTCCCTCGCCGGCTCCGCCGAGAGGCGCCAGCGGAAATCCCGGGGCACCATCGCCATCGCATCACGCGCTCGCCGTGCATGGCGCCTACGGATACATCCGATACAACATCCGCGGGTAGGGGATCGTCTCCCGCAAGTGGGCCAGACCGCCCATCCAGGCGACGAATCGCTCCAGGCCCATGCCGAAGCCGCTGTGCGGGAAGGTGCCGTACTTGCGGATGTCG
>DATKEH010000139.1:0-29190 GCA_035546355.1 Thermoanaerobaculia bacterium | reverse complement strand
GTCGTGTTGCATCCGACGGCGGAGATTCTCGCCCGCTACGAGCAGGTGCGCAGCGGGCTGCGTCGGGTGAAGCAGCGCCCGGGCACCGTCGCGCACGTGGACGAGCCGGCGCGCACGCGGGACGGCGTCGAGATCGAGCTGCTCGCCAACATCGACCTGCCCGAGGAGCTGGACCTCTACGCGGACAGCGGCGCGCGTGGCATCGGTCTCTATCGCAGCGAATTCCTCTACATGGAGACCGACCCGCGCCTGCCGAGCGAGGACGACCACCTGCAGATGTACCGGCGGCTGCTCGACGCGGCGGCGCCCCATCCGGCGATGATCCGCACCTACGACCTCGGCGGGCGCAAGCTGGCGCGCGAGATGATGGAGAGCACCGAGGACAACCCGGTGCTCGGCTTGCGCGGCATCCGCCTGACGCTGGCACGACCACAGATCTTCCATACGCAATTGCGCGGGCTGCTGCGCGCCGGAGCCGGACGCGACCTCTGGATCATGGCGCCGATGGTGAGCCGGGTGGAGGAGGTGCGCGCGTTGCGCGCCGAGCTCACCGCAGTTGCCGGCGCGCTCGCGGCCGAGGGCGTGCCGCATGCGCAAGATTGCAAGGTGGGCATCATGATCGAGATCCCGGCGGCGGCGATCGTCGCCGACCTGTTCGCGCGCGAGGCGGACTTCTTCGCCGTCGGCACCAACGACCTCATCCAGTACTCGCTGGCCGTCGATCGCAACAACCAGCACGTCGCCGACCTCTACGAGCCGCTGCATCCGGCCATCTTACGCATGCTACGCTTCGTGGCGGCCGAAGGTCGCAAGGCGGGGATTCCGGTCAGCCTCTGCGGGGAGATGGGCGGTGACGCTCGCCTGACTCCACTGCTCGTCGGCCTGGGACTGCGCCGGCTATCGGCGCACCCACGCTCGTTGCAGCGCCTGCGTCGTGTCGTCGCCGAGCTGGATGCGGAGCGGCTCGTCGAGCTCGCCGACCGCTGTTGCGGGCTGGCCACCGCCGCCGAGGTCGAGGAGCTCCTGCGCCGCGAAGAGGAGCCGTCGCAGGTGCTGAGCGCCTGAGGAGAGGTCGAAGGATGCAGTTTCCGGTTCGCCGCGTCGACAAGCCCTGGGGCTACGAGCTCATCTTCGCCACCACCGACCGCTACGTCGGCAAGGTGCTGCACGTCGACGCCGGCCAGGCGCTCTCGCTGCAGTACCACGAGCGCAAGGACGAGACCTTCTTCGTCGCCCGAGGAGAGATCGACCTCACGGTGGAGGAGAACGGCGCGCTGGTGGTGCACAAGCTGCGCGTCGGCGACTCCTACCACGTGGAGCCGCCGACACGGCACCGCATGACCGCCGGCGCCGAAGGCTGCGAGCTCTTCGAGGTCTCGACGCCGGAGCTCGCGGACGTCGTGCGACTGGAGGATCGCTATGGCCGGGCTTGAAGCACGCAGAGGCAGAGCACGGGCGAGCCGCTGCGTCGTTGCCGTGGCGGTTGCCCTCGCCGCGACGGCGTGCGCGACGACGCCGAAAGGGGCGAGCGAACGCCAGCCGCTGCCGCCTCAGATGGTGGTTCCGCCCTCGTCCGCCGAGCCGGTGCCACCGCCGCCGGCTCCCGACGACGAGCGCGCTGGCGGGGCGCCGGAGACGCGAGCCGAATCGAAGCCGACGCTGATCGTCATCGAACCGGTGGAGGCCGAGGAGGTGCGCGCGCCGAGTCTGGCGGAGGCGGCGGCACGCGAGCGCGCCCGTCGGCGGGACGGGGACGGGCCGGTGCTCGTGGTCACCAACGAGAACCTGGCGCAGCATGCGGCGGGAGGCGTGCTCACCATCGCGCATTCGACGTCGGAAGAGGAGGCAGAGCTCGAGGCCGCGGCGCAAGAGACCGCTCAGCGCGAGACCTATTGGCGCGAGCGCGGCCTCGAGATCCGCCAGCGCTGGCGTGAGGCGGTGGAACGCGTCCCCGCGCTCGAGGCCAAAGGGGCGGAGCTGCGGCAGCAGTTCTACTCGACCGACGATCCGGCGATCCGCGACGGTCAGATCAAGCCGGAGTGGGACAAGGCGATCGCCGATCTCGAGCAGGCCCGGTACCAGGCCGCCCGCGGCGGCGAGGAGGTGGCGGCGTTCCTCGACGAGGGGCGGCGCGCCGGCGCTCTCCCGGGATGGCTGCGAGAAGGGGCCGAGCTCGAGCCCGAACCGGTGGTGGAGGAGGTCGACGGCTTCACGGATCACGAGCCGGTCGAGCCGTCGATCTACGAGCCGCCTCCCGGAGGCTGAGCATGCCGCCGTCGGTCCATCCGCCCGCCTCCGGCGACGGCCGCCGTTTCTACGTCGAGACCTGGGGCTGCCAGATGAACGAGCTGGACAGCCAGCGGATGGCGGGGCAGCTGATGCAGCAGGGGATGATGCCGGCGCGGCAGGCCGGAGAGGCGGACGTCATCCTGCTCAACTCGTGCAGCGTGCGGGAGAAGGCGGCCCACAAGGCGTATTCGCGTCTGGGAGAGTACCGGCGGCTCAAGGCGTCGCGACCCGACCTGGTGCTCGGCTTCTGCGGCTGTGTGGCCCAGCAGGAGGGGGAGGAGGCGCTCCGCCGGGTCCCGGACCTGGATTTTGTCGTCGGCCCGGCGCGCGTGGGAGAGCTGCGCGAGATCCTGCGTCGGCAGGGGGGCGGCGAGCGGGTGGTGGCGACCGGCTTTCCCGAGGAGCGCGAGTTCGACCTCGATGCCATCTCCCGAGACGGTACGCACAAGGGGATGGTCACGGTGATCGAAGGGTGCGACAAGCGGTGCACCTTCTGCATCGTCCCCTACACCCGCGGGCCCGAGCGCTGCCGGCCGATGGCGGAGATCCTCTCCGAGGTCGAGCACCTGTTGGGGCTCGGCTTCGTGGAGATCGAGCTGTTGGGCCAGACCGTCAACCACTGGCGTGAGCCCGGGGGTGACACCGACTTCGCCGACCTGCTGGCGGCGGCCGCCGCCCTTCCCGGCCTGCGGCGGCTACGCTTCGTTACCTCCTACCCCCGGGATTTCACGCCCCGGATGATCGAGCAGGTGGCGACCCACGCCAACATCTGCCCCTACCTCCACCTGCCGGTGCAGTCGGGGTCGGACCGGATGCTCAAGCTCATGGGCCGCGGCTACACCGTCGCCCACTACCTGCGACTGGTCGCGGATCTGCGGCGGGCGCGAGCCGGGTTGGCTCTCTCGACCGACCTGATCGTCGGCTTCCCCGGCGAGAGCGACGAGGACTTCCGAGCGACGCTGGAGCTGCTCGAACGGGTGCGATTCGCCCAGGTGTTCGCCTTCAAGTACTCGCCGCGGCCGGGCACGCCAGCGCCACGCCTGCCGTTTCCGGCGCCGCCGGACGAGCTGGCGAGTCGCCGCCTGCAGGAGATCTTCGAGCTGCAGAAGGGGATCCAGAGGGAGCTCAACGAGCGGCTGGTGGGGGAGGAGCTCGAGGTGTTGGTGACGGGCTGGGGAAGGGAGGCGGGCACCCAGACCGGCCGCACCGCCTGCCACCGCATCGTCCATTTCGCCGCCGACTCGCCGCCCGCGCCACTCGGCGGTCTCACCCGGGTGCGCGTCGACCGCGCCCTGCACCACAGCCTGCTGGGCTCGCCGCTTGGGGGCGCCGTGACGGGTGGGCGGCCGTTCGCCGGCAACGGCTCCGGGCCAGGGCTCCGCGTCCTGTCCTGACGGCTTCTCGCGCGCCGCGCGCCACGACCGCAAGCCGGCGCCGACGGGGCGCTCGTCGCGCATGTCCCGGCGCCAGCGGGAGGCGAGGTGGGCCCGGGGCGGGCCGCCTTGACTCGACCCCGACCCACCCCCACAATAGGCGGATGAGCGAGCCTCAAAGCCTCGTCCGCATGGAGATCAAGGGCCTGATGCTGGACCCGACGTCGAACATCCCGATCGTGGTGTTGCGCGAGCAGGAGGGACCGCTCTTCCTCCCCATCTGGATCGGGGTGTTCGAAGCCAACGCCATCGCCCTGCGGATCGAGGGCGTACAGCCCCCGCGGCCGCTGACGCACGACCTCCTCCGCTCGGTCTTCGAGCACTTGCGCGTCGCCATCGACAAGATCGTCATCTCGGACCTCCGGGACAACACCTTCTTCGCCCTGATCCACGTGATGCAGGGGGATCAGGCGACCACCATCGACGCCCGGCCGAGCGACGCCATCGCCCTGGCCCTGCGAGCCGAGGTCCCCATCTTCGTCACCCGGGACGTGCTGGACCGCGCCAAGGCCGTCGAGCTGGCCACGGACGCCAGCGACGAAGAGAAGCTCAAGAAGTGGCTCGAGGAGCTCAACCCCGACGACCTCGGCAAGTACACGATGTGACCCGGGCGACGGCCCGGTTTTTTCAGTAACACCACTGTTTCCAGTTAGTTACGTGATATGTCGGCGCGCCGACATAGCGGCCGGTAGCCTCCCGCGGCGTCGGCGAGCCGATTGACCCCACTGTCGGCTAACGCATACACTGCCGCCGACCATGATCGTCGCCATCACCAATCAGAAGGGCGGGGTGGGCAAGACCACCACCGCCATCAACCTGGCTGCGGCCCTGGCCATGAAGGGTCTGCGGACCCTGCTGATCGACCTCGACCCGCAGGCCAACAGCTCGATGTCGTTCCTCGACGTCCACAGTCTGGAGCGGTCGGTCTACGATGCCCTGGCGGGCAACAGCGCGAGCCTCGCCGACGTCCTGCGACCGGCCGACAAGGTGCCGAACCTGCTGGTCGCACCCGCCACCATCGCCCTCGCCAAGCTCGAGTCGAAGTTGCTGGGGGAGCTCGACAACCACTTCCGGCTCAAGGACCAGCTGGGCCCCATCCAGGAGCGCTTCGACTACGTCATCGTCGACACTCCGCCCACCCTGGGGCTGATCACCGTCAACGCCCTGGTCGCCGCCACGCACGTGCTGATCCCGGTGCAGTCGAGCTACTTCGCCCTCGAGGGGACGGATGACCTGCTCGAGACCATCGACAAGGTCAAGGTACGGGCCAACCCCCAGCTGCAGATCCTCGGTGCCGTGATCACCCTGTTCGACAAGCGGACCCTGCTGGCGCGGGACATCCGCGCGGAGATCAAGAAGGTCTTCGGCAACCGGGTGTTCAAGACCATCATCAGCAAGAGCGTCCGGTTGGAGGAGAGCCCCGCCTACCGCGAGTCGATCTTCACCTTCGCGCCGCGCTCGAGCGGTGCCTACGAGTACTACAAGCTGTCGGAGGAGGTGCTGAGCCGTGTCTGAGGGGAGCAAGCGGGGGCTGCCGCAGCAAGTCCGGATGCGCCACAGTCAGCACTTCGTCGAGGAACTGGCGGCGCGGAGCGAGACGCCGATCGGCAAGCTGGTGCCGCTCGCCGACGTCGATCCGGACCCCAACCAGCCGCGTGCGGCGATGGGCAGTCTCGAGGACCTGGTCTCGTCGATCCGCGACAAGGGGATCCTGGAGCCCCTGCTGGTGCGCCGCCACCCGGCACCCCGGCGGCAGGGCGAGGACAGCAAGTCCTACCTGATCATCTCCGGCGAGCGCCGCTACCACGCGGCTCTCGAGGCGGGCCTCTACGAGGTGCCGGTGATCGAGCTCGAGGTGAGCGAGGGGGAAGCCCTCGAGATCGCCCTCATCGAGAATCTGCAGCGCAAGGACCTGACGCCCTTCGAGGAGGCGGAGGGCTACCGCGCCCTGGCCGAGACCCACCAGTACACCCACGAGCAGATCGCCGCGGCGGTGGGGAAGTCGCGCACGGTGGTCACCGAGACGCTGTCCCTGCTACAGATGCCGCCGCGGGTCCGCGACGCGGTGCAGGCGCTGGGGGTGACCTCTCGCTCGGTGCTGCTGGAGATCCTCAAGGCGCGCAGCGAGGAGGAGATGATCCAGCTCCTCGAGCGCGTGTCGAGCCTCGGGATGTCGCGGGACGACCTGCGGCGACGCTCCCGCCGTACCCTCGGCAGCGGGCGCCGCAAGCCCTACAGCTTCACTTTCCGCTCGCCGGACAAGAGCTACCGGTTGAACCTCACCTTTCGCCGCTCGACGGTCGAGCGCGACGACCTGATCTCGGCGCTGGAGCAGATCCTCGAACAGCTGCGGGAAGAGGGGCGGGGGGAAGCGGGGTAGCAGGGCGGGCACGCACAGACGCGGCGTTCTCGGGCCGGATGCAGAGCGGGCCAGGGCCTCGTCCCCGGAGGGGGACGGCGCCGGAGACGTGGGAGGTTGCGGCGGAGCTCGGCGGTGACCGCCGAGCTCCTCGCCGGCGCCTCCGCTCGCCTTCGCGCCGGGCCACCCGTTGTGGGCGTCGTGCAGTGGTCCTTGCGCTCGGCGAGAGGCCCCCTTCCAGGGCCGAGGCCCTGGCCCGCTCTGCACCCTCCAGCCGTGACGATTCCAACCCCGGGGGAGAAATCGCTTCCGCCCGCCGGAGACGGGGTGGTTAGAGAGGCGGTAGGGGTGGCGGGGGCGTGGCGAGGAGCTCTTCGATCTCGTCGCAGCCGCGGACGTAGGCGATCAGGGGGCCGAGGCGGCCCGCGACGGCGGAGGAAGGCCGCAGGCCGGGAGCGTGCTCGAGGAGCGTGCGTACGGCCGCGGTCTGACAGCGGCCGAAGGTGAAGGCGTCGATGTCCAGCGCCCCGGTGAGCGCCGCTTCCAGGGCGTTTCCCCACCCCTGCCCGCCGCGGTAGGGATCCGCCCCTCCCGCGATCAGGGCCCCGATCATGGCGGCGTCGCCGTAGCTGGCCGCCATCAGCAGGGGGCTCTGGCCGCCGGTGCCGGTGGTGTCCGGGGCCGCACCGCCGGCGAGGAGTGCTGCGGCGGCCGCCTCGCTGCCCTTGTGCACCGCGTGCAGCAGGGGAGTCCAGCCGTTGCGGTCGTCCGGTCGCTCGGGATCGGCGCCTGCCGCCAGCCACCGCTCAACCGCCGCGGCGTCATCGCGTCGCACGGCCCGGATGAGGCGCTGGTCGAGCGAGGACGACGTTTCACTCATCGGCTGCTCGTGGCCGCGTGAGCGAGCGATCATCAGCAGGACGGAGCCTCCCAGAGCGGTAAGCGCCGCGGCGAGGAGCCAACGCGCACAGCCGGCCCGACGCAGCCCCATCGCGACGGATCATGTCATAGCGGAAGCCGCTTCAAAGCGGTGGCGGGAGCGCCTAGCTCGCATGAAAGAAGGGTCTTCGAAGCTCGATCTGGAGACCGGCCGCGGCCTTCCACCCGCGCGAGTCACGGCCGTGTTGTCGTTGGCTGGTCTTGTCGCTGTGCGCGCGATGGAGCCGATGGGGTGCGCGAAAATGTCGATGACGCCCGATCGCGGGAAGTAACCGGAGGGGAGGGGGTGGATGGCGCTAAAGACCCTCCTTGGATTATGTGCAACCTGCGCCGCGCTCCCGAGATGTCGAGTGACTTACGCCAGCGTGCCCCCGGGGCGGACCCCTTCCTGGATTATGTGCAACCTACGCCGCGCTCCGAGATGTCGAGTGACTTGCGGCCGCGTGCCAGCGGCGTAGGTTGACATAATCCACCTTATCGGACGCCATCAACGGAGCCCTGCGGCAGCCCTCTGCCCTCCGAACCCGCCGTCTCCCTGCCCTACGCCAGGCGCGGGGCCCAGCGAGGCTCCTATAATGCGGCTCGCCGATGCCGCCCCTCGCCCGCCGACTCGATCGCTACATCCTGGCCGAGACGATCGGCCCGCTGGCCCTCGGGTTCACGGTCTACACCTTCATCATGCTGATCCGGTTCCTCTTCCGGTCGGCGGACATGATCATTCGCCGCGGGTTGGCGCTGCGGGAAGTCGGCGAGCTGGTGCTGCTCACCATCCCCAACATCGTGGTGCTCACCATCCCGATGGCGCTGCTGTTCGGCATCCTCATCGCCATCGGCAGACTGGCCTCGGACAGCGAGCTGATCGCCATGCGTGCCACCGGCGTCAGCCTGTTCACCCTCTATCGCCCGATTCTCGCCCTGTCGCTGCTGCTGGCGCTCGGCAACACCTATCTGATGGCCATCGTGCTGCCGCGCGCCAATCACTCGCTGCAGCAGTTGCAGCTCGAGATCGTCGCCCAAACCGCCGCGCGCCAGGTGGAGCCGCGCGTCTTCTACGAGGAGTGGACGGGTCATGTCCTCTACGTTTTCGCGACCCAGCCGGCGACCGACGTGTGGGAGGGGGTGTTCCTCGCACCGTCCATCCTGCAGGGGCAGCACGCGGTCACCGTCGCCGGTAGCGGCCGGCTGTCGATCGACGACAGCGGCGAGCGCATCCTCCTCACCCTGCACGATGCGGTGACCCACAAGATGGACCTCGGCAGCCCGGGGAATTACGAGCTGATCGGCCATCGGCGGCTCGATGTGGTGCTCGAGGACCAGTTCACCACCAGCCAGCGGGCGCAGATCAGCGCCAGCAAGGGGGTGCGCGAGCTCACCATCGCGGAGCTCCAGGCGTGGGCGGCCGACCCCGACCGCTCGCCGGAGCTGCGCCGCCTGGCCCGGGTGGAGATCCACAAGAAGCTGGCCATCCCCGCCGCCTGCCTGGTCTTCGGTCTCTTCGCCGTGCCGCTCGGCTTCAACAACCGGCGGGGCGGGAAGTCCTCCGGTTTCGCCCTGTCGATCGCGGTGATCCTCGTCTATTACATTCTCCTCAGCAACGGCGAGGAGTGGGCGCGGGTGGGCGAGATGCCGCCGTGGCTGGCGATGTGGTTGCCGAACCTGGCGTTCACGGCGGTGGGTGCGTTCCTCCTCGCCCAGCGCAACCGCGACAAGAGCCTGTTCATCTGGCGGCTGGACCATTCGCTGCGCCACGTGCTCGCCGGCCGGGTGGAGCAACTGCGCCGGCGGCGGGCACGGCGACGGGCCCGCCGGCGAGAAGCCCGCCTGGCGGTGCAGCACCGGCGGGCCCCCGACGTCGTGTTGCGCATCCCCCGGTTTTCGCTGCGCTTCCCCAACCTTCTCGACCGCTACGTGGCGCGGCTGTTCGGCCGGGTCTTCCTGCTGGTGGCGCTGTCTGGGCTGACGCTCTACATCGTCGCCGACATCACCGACAACCTCGACGACGTGCTGCAGCACCGGCCACCGCTCTCGGTGGTGGTCGACTACTACCTCTACATGTCGCTGCAGATCGCCTTCGACATCGCCCCGATCCTGGTGCTGGTGACGACCCTGATCACCTTCAGCCTGCTGGCGCGCACCAACGAGGTGACGGCGTCCAAGTCGCTGGGAGTGAGCCTCTATCGCCTGGCAGTGCCGGCGCTGGTGGCGGCGGCGTTGGTGGCGGCATCGGCGGCGGTGCTGCAGGCGCAGGTGCTGCCGGCCTCCAATCAGAAGGTGGCGCAGCTCAAGGATCGGATCAAGGGGCGCGAGGCCCCCCGCACCTACCGGCGGGTCGACCGTCAGTGGCTCTTCGGCCGCGGGCCCTACCTGTTCAACTTCCTCTACTACGACGAGGCCCAGGGAGTGCTCGAGGACCTGCAGGTCTTCGAGTTCGACGCCGAGTACCGCATCACCCGCAGGCTGTTCGCCGATCAGGCGCGCTGGGTCGAGGGCCGCTGGGTGTTCGACCGCGGCTGGGTGCGCTCCTTCACCGGGGCGATGGAAGTCAGCTACCAGAAATTCTCCCAGCCTCGCTTCTCGCCCTACCCGGAGGGCCCCGAGTACTTCGGCTCGGAGATCAAGCGGCCCGAGCAGATGCCGTATCGGGAGCTGCAGCGCTACATCGCCGAGCTCGAGCAGCGCGGGCAGCCGGTGCCGGAGATGCGGGTGGAGCTCTACAACAAGGTCGCGCTGCCGGCCCTGTCGTTCGTGATGGCGCTGATCGCCCTGCCCTTCGCCTTCCGCCTCGGGCGCCGGGGCGCCCTCTACGGCATCGGCCTGTCGCTGGTGCTGGGCATGGTGTTGATCGGCGTCTTCGCCTTCTTCAGCACCCTCGGCGAGACCGGAGCGCTGCCGCCGGCGGTGGCGGTCTCGGCGCCGAGCCTGCTGTTCGCCTCCCTGTCGCTCTACCTGTTCCTGGGCGTACGCACCTGAAGCGTCGTCAGCAGCTGCGGGCGCGCGAGCGAGCAGAGCCGCCGTCTCGTGCAGCACCCTGGCGACCCGCCGGCGAGCCATCGCCGGGGGTTGATGCAACGGCCGCGCCGCCGGCTACGAAGCCACCGCCGGCACCTCGCCGCGCAGACCCGCCTGGTCGCGGAGCTCGCCAGCGCGCGCCACGTGCTCCCAGGTGAGCTCCTCCTCGTCGCGGCCGAAGTGGCCGTAGGCGGCGGTCTGGCGGTAGATGGGCCGGCGCAGGTCGAGATAGCCGATGATGCCCTGCGGCGTCAGCGGGAAGCAGCGGCGGATCAGCTGCTCGAGCTCCTCGTCGGAGCGCGCCCCGGTGCCGAAGCTGTCGACGTGTACCGAGACCGGCTCGGCGACGCCGATGGCGTAGGCCACCTGCACCTCCAACCGGTCGGCGAGCCCGGCGGCGACCACGTTCTTGGCGATGTGACGGGCCATGTAGCTCGCGGAGCGGTCGACCTTGGTGGGATCCTTGCCGGAGAAGGCGCCCCCCCCGTGGTGGCCGACACCGCCGTAGGTGTCGACGATGATCTTCCGCCCGGTCAGGCCGCAATCCCCCTGCGGGCCGCCGGTGACGAAGCGGCCGGTGGGGTTGACGTGGATGACGGTGCGGCCGTCGAGGAGCCCTTCGGGGACGCTGGGGCGGATCACCTGTTCGATCACCGCCTCGCGGATCTGCTCCTGCGTCGCGTGCTCGTCGTGCTGCGTCGAGACCACCACTGTGTGCACCCGCCGCGGCTGCCGCTGCCGGTACTCCACCGTCACCTGGCTCTTGCCGTCGGGACGCAGCCACGCCAGCTCGCCGCCTTTGCGCAGACCGGCGAGCTTGCGGGTCAGGGCGTGCGCGAGCATGATCGGCAGCGGCATCAGCTGCGGCGTCTCGCGGCAGGCGTAGCCGAACATCAGGCCCTGGTCGCCCGCTCCCCCGGTGTCGACGCCGAGGGCGATGTCGGCCGACTGGGGATCGATGGCCGACATCACGGCGCAGTTCTGATAGGAGATGCCGAAGCGCGCGTCGGTGTAGCCGATCTCCTGCAGCGTCCGCCGCACCGCCGCCTGGAAGTCGACGTGGGCGTGGGTGGTGATCTCTCCCGCCACCAGCGCCATGCCGGTGGTCACCAGCGTCTCGCAAGCGACGCGCCCCGAGGGATCGCGCTCGAGCACCGTATCGAGGATGGAATCGGAGATCTGGTCGGCGATCTTGTCGGGGTGCCCCTCGGTCACCGACTCCGAGGTGAAAAGGTGTTCGCTTGCGGCCATGCTGGTGGACCTTCTGGGAGGACCCGGCCGGGTCGGTGGTCGTTGGTCGCGGGGCCGGAGCCGCCGCGGGATGCTAGCAGACGGCCGAGAGGCCGGTCAAACCGCGCCCCGGCTCATCTCGTGCTGTCGAATCGACGCTCTCCGGGGCGGCTCTCGAAGGTGCCGTAGAAGAGGGTCGACAGCGCGTGCACGGTGGCGGTAGCCACCGCCGAGCGCCGCGTCTCCATGCCGCCGGTCAGCGACGCGATGAGCCCCCCGCCGCGGCGCCGGCCGGGGATGGCGAGCGCCAGCTGGCTCTGGTCGAGCCCATCGATCAGGCGGTCGGGCACCTGGATCGAGCCGCTCCCTCCCCAGGTCTCGCCCAGCGCGCAGCGGATCACCGTCCAGCTGCGCACGAAGTAATGCACCCTGCCATCGAGCTCGAGGGTGTGCATGCCGCCCTCGTTGGCGACGTAGAAGTGGTAGCTGTCGCCCAGCTCCCCCTCCAGGGCCAACGCCTCCTTGCGCGCCGCCTCGATCCCCTCCTCGTCCGACAGCGGCAGGCACCCCTCCACCTCGACCTCTCCGTGCGGCACCAGGGCGATGGACACCGGCCGATTGAGGCCCTCCCTGAAGTAGCGCATGAAGCCGTCGCGGATACCGAGCAGCTTGTGCGACTGGCCGCTGCCGACGGCGATCTCGAGGCCGCTGTGGAAGCGGTCCCAGAACTTCGCCAGACTAAGATCTGTCGCGGTCATGATCACCAGTCGTCAGAACAGGAAGATCAAGGATATTCGGCGCCTGCGGCGAAGTAAAGACGACCGCGCCCTGCTCGAAGGGCCGCACCTGATCGCCGAGGCGCTGGAGGCCGGCGTCGCCCTCGAGTACGCGCTGGTCACCCCCGAGCTCCTGGCCAGCGCCGAGGGCGCCGCGATGGCGGCCGCTCTCGCTTCCCGCTGCCTGCTCGACGAGGTACCTGCCGAGCTCCTGGCGGCCGGCGCCGACGCCGACGCCCCGCAGGGCGTGGCGGCGGTGGCCGCGCTGCCACGGGGCGGCGCCGAGGCGCTGCCGCTCGTCGCCGCGGGCCGATACCTGTATGTCGACGGGGTCCAGGACCCCGGCAATCTCGGCGCCCTGGCCCGGGTGGCCGAAGCGGCGGGCGCCAGCGGCATGGCCTGCGGCCGCGGCTGCGCCCACCCCAACCACCCTCGTGCCCTGCGGGCTTCCGCCGGCAGCCTGCTGCGGCTGCCCGTCGGCTGGCGGGTGGGCGCCGCCGGGCTCGACGAGCGGCTGCGGGCGCTGCAGCCGCGCTGGGTGAGCCTGGTGGCGCACGGCGGAGAGCCGCTGTGGACGGCCGCGCTCGACGGGGCGCTGGTGCTGGCGGTAGGTGCCGAGGGGAGCGGCCTGGGGCCCGAGGCGGCGGCGCGGGCCGACCTAGCGCTCCGCATCCCGCTGGCGGCACCGGTGGAATCGCTCAACGTCGCCACCGCCGCCGCCGTGGCTCTGTTCGAGATCTGCCGCCGGCGGGCGGAGCTCAGCGCCCCTTCGCCTCCCTGATGGCGGCCGTCAGGGCCGGCAGCACCTCGTGCAGGTCGCCGACGATGCCGTAGTCGGCGACCGAGAAGATGGGAGCGCTGCGGTCCTTGTTGATCGCCACCACCACCCCGGAGGCCTTCATCCCCACCAGGTGCTGGATGGCGCCCGAGATGCCTACCGCCACGTACAGCCTGGGCGCCACCGTCTGGCCGCTCGAGCCGATCTGTCGGTCACGCGGCAGCCAGCCGTTGTCGATCACCGGCCGGCTGGCGCCGATCTCGGCCCCGAGAGCGGCGGCGAGCTCCTCCACCACCCCCATCTTGTCGGCGCCGCCGATGCCGCGCCCGACCGCCACCACCACCTCCGCCTTGGACAGATCCACCTCTTCCGCCGCCGCCTGTTCGACGCCGAGGACCTCGCGGTCGGCGGGGATACCGCCGAGGTCGACAGGCAGCGGCTGTACCGGTGAGGTGCCGCGCTGCAGCCGGTCGAGCGCGAACGACCCCGCCTGGATCGACGCGAGCACCGGGCCGTCCCCCTTGACCCGGGTGTCGGCCTGCAGCTTGCCGCCGAGCACGGGCCGGGTCCACACCAGCTTCCCTGCGACGAGGCGGAAGGCGCCGACGGTGGGCAACAGGGCGCCGCCCACGTCGTGGGCCAGGCGCGGGAAGTAGTCCATCGACTGGTAGGTGTGGGGGAAGAGCACGAAGGCGGGCGTGGCGTCGCGGATCGCCGCCGCCAGGACGGTGATGTAGGGGCCGGGAGTGTAGGTGGCGAGGGCCGGATGATCCGCCACCCACAACCTGCTCACCGCCATCTGCGCGGCTGCCCGCTGCGCCAGCTCGGCGACGTCGGCGCCGAGCAGGACCGCCTCCACCTCGCCCTCGACCAGCTGCGCCAGCTGCTGGGCGGCGACCAGGGTCTCGAGCGAGATCCTGCTCAGCTCGCCGTCACGGTGTTGCAACACGGCCCAGATCGTCTTCGCCATCACAGCACCCTCGCTTCCTTCTGCAGCTTCTCGACCAGGGCCCGGGCCGCGGTGGCCGGATCTCCGTCGAGGATCTGCGCCCCCTCCGCCGTCTCCGGGAAGCGCACCGACACCAGCTCGACGCCGGCGCCCGCCGCGCCGACGCTCTGAGCGTCGAGCCCCAGGTCCCCCGGTTTGAGGCGGTCGATCGGCTTGCGCTTGGCCGCCATGATCCCCTTGAGCGAGGCATAGCGGGGGTGGTTGATGCCCGCCTGGACCTCGAGCACCGCCGGCAGGGTGATCCGCAGGTTCTCGTTGAGGCCGCTCTCCATCTCCCGCACCACCCTGCAGGTGGCGCCCCCCTCCTCGAGCTCGACGCCCATCACCAGCCAGGCGTGCGGCCAGCCCAGCGTCGCGGCGACCACCGACCCGGTGGCGCCCCAGCCGAGGTCGTCCGACTGCGATCCGGTCAAAGCCAGCCGACAGTCTTCGCGGTCGATGGCGGCGGCCAGGGCGCGGCCGTCGCTGATCGCGTCGCCCCCCAGGAACGCGCTGTCTTCGAGATGTACCGCCCGCGCCGCTCCCAGCGCCAGCGCCTTGCGCAGGGCCTCGGCCGCTCGCGGCGGACCGAGGGTGAAGACCACCACCTCGCCGCCGGTCTTCTCGGCGAGCGAGATCCCCTCCTCCAGGGCATACTCGTCGTTCTCGTTGATGACGAAGGGCAGGTCCTGCTCCTCGATCCAGCGGCCGTCGCGGGAGACCCGCAGCCGGGCCTCGGTGTCGGGGACCTGTTTGATGCAGACTGCGATGCGCATGGCGTCCTCCTGCGATGGGAGCGCACCCGCCTCTGCCGGCGGTGACGCGGTCTCCTCGTGCTGTGGGGAACGGCGCCCCTGGCGGCCGGGACGCCGGCCGATTACCCGGCGGGGCGACCGGGGACGGAGAGTATCACGGCGCGGGCATCGCGGCGGCCTGGTGCGCCGCGCCGCGGCCGCTTGGATCGGCGATTGTCGCCGTGCTACCGTCTGCGCCCGGAAGGGCAGGAGGGAAACATGGTTTGGATGCGGGCCTCGAGCGCGGTCCTGGCTCAGCTCCCGGGAGCGGAGCGGGAAGGGATCTTCGATCTCTTCCTCGGCAGCGGCGCCATGGGCAAGGGCGTCTTCCTGCTGCTGGTGCTGTTCTCGGTGATCTCGTGGTCGATCATGCTGGGCAAGTGGTTCCAGCTCGCCAAGGCCGGCCGCCACACCCGCCGCTTCCTGGAGATCTTCCGCAAGAGCCGCAAGTTCAGCGAGGTCAACGCCGCCACCGGCCGCCACTTCGCCTCCCCGCTGGTGGGCTTGTTCCAGGCCGGATACGTGGAGGTGGACGCGCAGGTCAAGGCGCGGCGCGAGGAGGAGGGCACGACCAGTGGCCGCTACCGCCTCAAGTCCCTGATCGGCGTCGAGCGCAGCCTGCGACGGGCGCTGGCGGTGGAGATCCAGCTGCTGGCCAAGGGCACCGCATTCCTCGCCACCACCGCCGCCGCCTCCCCGTTCATCGGCCTGTTCGGCACCGTGTGGGGGATCATGATCGCCTTCAACGACATCGGCACCACCGGCTCGACCTCCATCGTGGCGGTGGCGCCGGGCATCGCCGAGGCGCTGATCAACACCGCCGCCGGGCTCGCCGCCGCCATCCCGGCGCTGGTGGGGTACAACTACTTCGGCGCCAGGCTGCGGGCTCTGCGCACCGAGATGGAGGATTTCATCCTGGAGTTCCTGAACCTGGCGGAGAGGAATTTCACCTAGGAACGCGCTCGCAGCACCACGACTGCTCAGGCAACCATGGCATTACACGTCGGCGGCGGTAGCGACCCGGACGAGCCGATCCTCTCCGAGATCAACGTCACCCCCCTGGTCGACGTCATGCTCGTGCTGCTGGTGATCTTCATGATCACCGCCCCCATGCTCCATCAGGGGATCGAGGTCGCCCTTCCCAGGGCCGCCGCCGAGAACCTGCCGACGCGCATCGACGATCCGCTGGTGCTGTCGATCAACCGCGACGGCCTGGTGTACCTGCAGGACACGCCGATCCATCCCAGCCAGCTGGTCGAGCGGCTGCTGCCCGTGCTGGAGGCGCGAGCCGAGCAGACGGTATTCCTGAAGGGCGACCGCGACGTCGCCTACGGCACGGTGATCGAGGTGCTCGACCTGCTGCGCCGCGGGGGCATCGTCAACATCGGAATGATCACCGAGCAGGACCGCGAGGCCGGGGGCGCCGGCTCGCGGCGGGGATCGTGAACGACCCGCTCGACCGGCTGCTCGAGGTGCGGCGGCAGCGCGACGGTGGGCGCCCCCTGGTGGGTCTGGTGGTATCCACCGCGCTGCACGGCCTGCTGCTGGTGATCGCCCTGTTCGTGGCGCCGCGCCTCTTCGCCGAGCCGCCGCGGCCGATCGACTACGTACCGGTGACGCTGGTGCCGCCGCCGGCGCTCGGCGTCGAGCAGCCGGCGCCACGGCCGGCGCCACCGAAGCCGGCTCCCGAGCCGGTCCCGCAGCCGCCCGCGCCCGCGCCGCCCCCGGCGCCGGCGCTTCCCTCTGCCGAGCGCAAGCCGCCACCCGAGCCGGCACCGAGAGAGGAACCGCCGCCGCCCGGGCCGGTGCCGGAGCCGGTGGTCGAACAGCCGACGGAGGCCGCCCCGGCGGCGCCTCCTCAGCCCGCTCTGCCGGGGCGCCCCGGCTCCCCCACCGGCGACCCGACCTCGCCGCTGACCCAGTCGACGGCGGTGGCCGGGATCGACAACCCCGACTTCACCTACGGCTACTACCTCGACCGCATGCTGGCGCTGATCCGCGGCAGCTGGGTGCGGCCGCCGCTGGGCAGCGGCGTCGAGGCGGTGGTGCACTTCCGCATCCTCGAAGACGGCCGCGTGGAGGAGCTGCGGATCGTCCAGTCGTCCGGCTACAATTCCTTCGACCTGGCGGCGCTGCGCGCCGTCCAGTCCGCCGCGCCGCTGCCCCCGCTCCCCCGCAGCTACAAGGAGGGGAGGCTGGGGGTGAACCTGATCTTCCGTTGAGCCCCGCGAGGGGCGGGGACCCCGTACCACCACATGACGCGACGCTCTCTCGCCCACGCCCTGGCAACAGCTCTCGCCTCGACCTCGCTGGCCACCGCCGCCGCCCAGGCTCCAGCGGCGGAACCACCGCCCACCGGCGAGGCGCCGAGCCAGCGCGACGTCACCCTGATCGTGGAGAAGGGTCAGGCGGCGCAGCTGCGGCTGGCGTTTCCGGCGCTCACCGCCAAGACACCCCTCGGCGCCGGCGCCCGCGAGGCCGTCGCAGACCTCGACCGGGCGCTGCGCGAAGACCTCGAGCGCTCCGGCATCTTCGTCATCCAGGGGCCGGCGGAGCTGGCTGTGGCCCAGGCGACCGGCGACCTCACCCGCGACTTCGAGCTCTACCGCTCGCTGGGCAACGAGGTGGTGCTGCTCGGCGACGTGTTGGAGGAGGCGGGGCGCCTGGTGCTCGAGGGCCGGCTCTACGACCTGTCGAGCGGCCAGTCGATCCTCGGCAAGCGCTACCGGGGAGGGTTCGAGCTGGCCCGCCGCATGGCCCACTCCTTCGCCGACGAGATCATCCTCTACTTCACCGGCCGCCGCGGCATCGCGCTGACCTCCATCGCCTTCACCTCCGACCGCAGCGGTCACAAGGAGGTGTGGCTGATGGACTACGACGGGCGCAACCCGCGCCCGATCACCGGCCACAAGTCGATCTCCATGGCCCCGGATTGGAGCCCGGCGGGCGACGCCATCGCCTACGTCTCGTTCTTCGACGGCGCGCCCGGGGTCTACTACGTCGACCTCGCCTCCGGGCTGAAGCGCCCGATCGTCACCGACGGATCGTACAACGGCTCGCCCAGCTTCTCGCCGGACGGGCGGCGCATCGTGTTCTCCCGCTCGGTGGAGGGCAACGCCGAGATCTTCGTCGCCAACCGCGACGGCAGCGGGTTGCGGCGGCTCACCCATTCGCCGGGGATCGACACCAACCCGGCCTGGAGCCCCGACGGCCGGCAGATCGCCTTCACCTCGAGCCGCGCGGGCAACCCGCACATCTACTCGATGGACGTCGAGGGGACCAACCTGCGGCGCATCAGCTTCGAGGGGGACTACAACGATGGCGCCGCCTGGAGCCCCGACGGCAGCCGCCTCACCTACGCCAGCCGCCGGGGGCGGGAGTTTCGCATCGTCGTCACCGACCTGGCGCTGCTCGAGACCCGCGTACTGAGTCGCGGAGCAGGCAGCCACGAGTCGCCGGTCTTCTCGCCGGACGGCCGTTGGATCGCCTATGCCGCCACCGTCGGCGGGCGCACGCAGATCCGCGTGATGACGGCGGACGGGCGAGACGATCGCCTGCTGACGGCCGACGGCAACAACTTCTCGCCCGACTGGTCGGCCTACCCCTCGGGGGATCTCTGACGGAGGCGTCGGCGAAGGCGCGCAAAGCGCTTGAATCCAAAGAGGGTTGCGGTTAGAGTGTAGAGCGGTAGCGACACCACGTCGCGACCAGCCATTCCATGCCGTACGAGGAGAATCCGAAATGACGCGGAAGGGTCTTGTCGCCATGCTCGCCGTCCTGCTACTCACCGTCGCCGTCGGCTGCAAGAAGAAGCAGCCGAAGACCTCGGACGATCTCTCCATCCGGCCGACCACCGTCGAGCCGTCTCCCCAGGAGGTGACGTCGGGGCCGGAGCCGACCATCGGTGGCGACCGGACACCGGATCCGCTCTCCGGGGACCTCCAGGAGGCTACCGAGCACGCCCGCCGCGCCGGGCTGCTCGGCGACGTCTTCTTCGCCCTCGACCGCTACGAGCTCGAGGCGGAGGCGCGCGACCGTCTGGCCCAGAACGCCCGCTTCCTCACCGAGCATCCGGAGTTCATCGTCACTATCGAGGGGCACGCCGACGAGCGCGGTACCAACGAGTACAACCTGGCGCTGGGCGACCGGCGCGCCAGCGCGGCCAAGGACTACCTGGTCTCCCTGGGCGTCTCGTCGCAGCGCGTACGCACCGTCAGCTACGGCGAGGAGCGCCCGTTCTGCGGCCAGAGCAACGAGTCCTGCTGGGCCCAGAATCGGCGCGCCCACTTCGCGATCACCGGCCGCGCCGATGTCGGCTGAGGGACGCGCGATCTCCAACATCCTTCGCGGCGCCGGGCCCCTGTTGCTGGGGCCGGCGCTGCTGCTTCTCGGCGGTTGCGCGACCGGGCAGCTCGACAGCATGGAGTCGCAGCTCTCCGACATCCAGCGCCAGCTCCTGCAGCTGCAGAAGCAGGCCTCGAGCAAGGACGAGGTGGCGCAGATCCAGCAGTCGGGAGCCGAGCGCAGTCAGGCGCTGCTCAAGGCGCAGGCCGACATCCAGGTCGAGCTACAGTCGCTGGCCTCGCTGATCGAGCAACTGGAGGCGAAGCTGGAGGACACCAACTATCGCCTGGCCCAGCTGTCGCAGCAGATCGCCGCCACCAATCAGGAGCTCAAGTCCTTCCGCGCCGCTCCCGAGCTGAGTGGCGTGGGGCGGCCGGCTACCCCACCCCCGGGATCCGCGGTCGATCCGGAGACCCTCTACCAGACCGCCTACAACGACTACCTGCGAGGCAACTACGACCTCGCCATCCTCGGCTTCCGGCAGTACCTGGAGAGCTTCCCGACCACCGATCTGGCCGACAACGCCTCGTACTGGATCGGCGAGTCCTACTACCGGCAGCGCCGGTTCCAGGACGCGATTCGCGAGTTCGACCAGGTCCTCGAACGGTATCCGAACAGCGACAAGGTCGCCAGCGCGCTGCTGCGCAAAGGCTATGCCTATCTCGAGGTCGGCGAGCAGGCGAAGGGGGTGGTCCAGCTGCAGCACGTGATCCGGCGCTACCCGCGCACCGACGAGGCCAACCTCGCGCGGCAGCAGCTCGCCAGCCTCGGCATTGACGCCCAGGAGCCCGGCGGCTAGAATCCCCCGTCTCTCCGCGCCCGACAGGTTCGGGACGACCCCCCCTTCAACGTACGCGACGGCTGACGCAGGAAGCACCATGGCCAATACCAAGTCCGCAGAGAAGAGGATGCGCCAGAACGCCAAGCGGCGCGAGCGCAATCGCGCCGCCCGCTCGACGATGCGCACCGAGATCAAGAAGGTCCGCACGGCCCTGGACCAGGGCGAGCTCGACATCGCCGTGCAGCAGCTGCCGAGGACCGTCGAGATCATCGACAGGGCGGCTCACAAGGGCGTCATCCACGCCAACGCCGCGGCGCGGACCAAGTCGCGGCTGACCCGGGCCGTCGCTCGAGCCTCTGGAGCGGCCGCGGAAGGGCCGGCGCCCAAGGCCAAGAAGCCTGCGGCCAGGAAGGCGGCGGCGAAGAAACCGGCGGCCAAGAAGGCGGCGGCCAAGAAGGCGGCCAAGGGCAAGGCAAAGGTCGAGGGCGAGTAGGGTTAGAAGCCCTCCAGCAGATCGATCACCATGGTCCTCGCGAAGCGGCCGGCGGCCTCTTCGATCGCCAGGATCTCGCGGTCGAAGTAGGTCTCTTCGGAGGGGTCCACGGGGTACGCCTCGGTATAGACGTACCGGTCGTTGGCCCACAGCACCTCGTCCGCCTGCCGATCGCGGAAGCTCATGCGCGCTTGGATCGTGATCTGGTACTCGGTCGCCCGCCCCTGATCGTCGAACGACAGCGGCGTCGCCTCGAACAGCAGCACCTCCCCCGACAGCACGGCATCGGCCCCCTCGGCGGCATTGACCAGCACGAACCGCTTGCGGGTGACGAGCTCCTCGGCGATGGCGCGGGTGAGCACCTGCTCGACCTCGCTGCGCCGCGTGGCGTTGACCAGCGGATCGACGTAGATCCGCTCGATGCCCGCCGGGATGCTGCTGGCCCGGCCCACCAGCGCATATCCGCAGCCGAGCAGCGGCAGGGCGAGGACCGCCGGCAGGATCAGCGTCCGCAGCCAGGGGTGGGGGCGCGCTACCCGGTGCTTCATCGTGACTCCCTGGTGGTCGTAGGTGCCGGCAGCCACTCGTCCGCGGGGAAGTGAACCGAGGCGCGCACGCGATCGCGGAACACCAGGCGCCGGTGGAGCGGCGGCTTGTCCTCGACGAGCACCTCGAGGGTGTAGGTCCCCAGCTCGAGACCGACGAACGCCCCCACGCCGCCGCTCAGGGCTTGCGTGCGGCGGCTACCGGCGCCCTCGAGCCGGGCCACGCCCGGGCCGCCGCCGTCGACCACCACCAGCAGCGAGGCCGCCAGCTGTCGCTCGTCGTTGCGCCGGGCGCTGATCCCCGGGGGAGCGGCGGGAAAGACGTCGACGGCGACCCTCCGGTCCCGCCGCTCCCGCACCCGGCCCGAGTCGAGCTCCGCCTGCGGCAGCAGCGTCTCGCTCGACAGCGGCACGTAGGTGGCGGGCACGTAGTGGTGAGAGGCCAGGGGATCGCTGAAGGCGCGGACGCCCCGGCCGTAGTCCACCTCCACCCAGCGGTGGTAGCCGGCCGGCACCCCCGGCAGCGGCGACGCCGCGACGTAGCCGGCGACCTCGCGGGCGTCGATCCCCAGGGTCTGGAGCAGCGCGACCGTCAGTCGAGCGATGCCGGTGCAGTAGGCGCTGCGGCGCTCCAGCACCGCCTCCGGCTCCTGCGGCTGGGCGCGATCGAGCTCGTAGGTGACGTTGCGCGCCACCCAGCTCAGCACTCGCGAGACCGCCTCGTAGCGGGTGCTGGTATCGGCGACGAGGGAGCGGGCCAGGCGCCCCAGCGGATCCGAGGTTCGCTCCTCGAGCGGCAGCGCGAACCGCTCCCGGCTCTCCAGCGGCGCGAGCCACACCGCCACCTCGGCGATGCCCCCGCTCACCACCGCGTGGTAGCCGTGGTTGCCGTAGCTCTCCGCCAGCCCCGAGACCGGCAGCTGGATACTGGCGTGATCGGTGCCGGACAGGGCGATGCCCGCCCCGTCCACCGCCGCCGGCGCCAGGGCGCCGAGCAGGACGCCCGCTGCCAGGAGACGCCTCACGGGGTCGCCCCCGGGAACTGGTGCCCCTTGACCAGGCCGTCGAGGACGCCGTTGACGAAGCGGCCCGACTGCTCGGAGCCGAAGCGCTTGGCCAGCTCGATCGCCTCGTCGAGGATCACCAGCTGCGGCACGTCCGGCTCGTAGAGCAGCTCGTAGACCGCCAGCCGCAGCACGTTGCGGTCGACGACGGACATGCGCTCCAGGCGCCAGTTCTCCGCCTGGCCGCGGATCAGGCCATCCACCTCCGCCTGGTGATCGAGCGTCCCCTGCACCAGGCGACGGGCGTAGGCCAACGCCTCCTGCAGCACCGCCGGCCGCCCGGCCGCGTCCCCGAGGCGGTCGGTCTCCGGGTCCTCACGCGTGGCGTCGAGCAGGTCCGAGGGGTTGAAGCCGCGCATCACCTGCAGGGCGCTGGCGCCGCCGAGATCGCTCTGGTAGAGCATCTGCAGCGCCATCTCGCGGCCCAGGCGCCGCTTGCCGGCGGCGTGCCCCCGCTCTCCGTCGGTGCGCGTCTGCGACTTCGTCACGGCTCGTCGCCGCCGCTCCCGAGCCGGGACAGCAGGTCGGCCATCTCGATCGCCGCCAGCGCCGCGTCCCACCCTTTGTTGCCGGCCTTGCCGCCGGCGCGGGCTGCCGCCTGTTCGGCTGTGTCGCAGGTGAGCAGGCCGAACCCGACCGCGATGCGGTGGCGCGCCGAGACCTCGGCGATGCCGCGGCTAGCCTGGCCGCAGATGAAGTCGAAGTGCGGGGTCTCGCCGCGGATCACCACGCCGAGCGCAACGAGCCCGTCGCAGCCGCCGCCCGCAGCCATGGCGTCGAGGGCGGCCGGAATCTCCCAGGCTCCGGGCACCCGCACCAGCCGCAGGTCTTCGCTCGCCGCTCCGTGACGCAACAGGCAGTCCACGGCCCCGTCGACGAGGGCGGCCACCAGGCTGGCGTTGAAGCGCGAGGCCACCACCCCCCAGCGGCGCCCGTCGGCCCGCAACGCCCCTTCGATGACCCGGATGCCGCCCATGGTCCTCCTTCGCCGCGGCCAGTATAGGGAGCCCCCCGGGGGGCGTCAACGCAGGCCGACGCCGCATGAGGCCGACGCCGCATGGGCTCACGGCCCCAGCAGGGTGGCGAGAAAGCGGCCATAGGCCGGGGCCGACAGGGTCTTGAGCGCCAGGTCGCCGCCGATGCCGGCCGCGGCGAGGGCCATCAGCCGCAACTCCCTGCGGCCGAACGGCCATCGCCGCCGCACCAACAGGGGCCGGGCGAACAGGGTGCCCAGCAGGACGAACGCCGCCACTCGCACCACCGACCAGGGCACCCAGGCGGCTGCGGCGCCGGCCACCGGCGCCCCGCTGGCGGCGCCGAACGCGCCGACGAAGTAGCTCATGTAGCCCATCAGCAGAGCGCCGAGCACCAGGCCGAGGTAGCCGCCGCTGGCCCACGCGAGGAGCACGAACGCCCCCAGGTGGAGGAGGTGCTCGGGCACGAACGCCGCCGGCGTCACCTCCTTGCCGTGGCCGGTGAGGATCCAGCCGAACATCTCCTGCCGGTAGGCTTCACCGTGCAAGATCCCCTGTCGCGCCGCCTCCGGCGCGGCGTAGACCAGCAGCACGACGCCGGCGCTGAGCAGCCCCGCCCAGGCCATGCCGAGACCCCAGGCGGCCCCATATCGGCCTTCCCGCACCCGCTGCGCGAAGGCGCCATAGAGAGTCGAGGGGGCGACCAGGGGAAGCAGCCACTGCCCCCCCGGCGCCAGGACCAGCCACGGCAGCAGCGGCGTGACCAGGAGCCAGAGGAGGGAGCCGGTCGTCGTAGGTCTTGGTCGGGACGCCCGGATTCGAACCGGGGACCACCTGAACCCCATTCAGGTACGCTACCAGGCTGCGCCACGTCCCGAGTCGGGAAGGTCAGGGCGAGTCGAGAAGCTCCAGGATTCCCCGGGCCTCCCGCAGGGCCTCGCGCAGCCCTTCCTCGAGCTGTTGTACCCGCTTTTCCGGCGAGCTGTCAAGGGCGGGTCCGGCGTCGTCGTCGGCCTCTCCCTCCGTTCCCCCCAGCGGGTCCGGCTCCTCTTCCGCCGCCCCGTCCTCGGGCTCCTCCGGCGACGCCGTGCCGCCGCCGCCCGCCAGCTCCGACTCGAGCTTCTTCTTCGCGCCGGCGATGGTGTAGCCCTCCTCGTAGAGCAGCTCCTTGATGCGCTGGATGAGCCGCAGCTCCTCCCCGGAGTAGACGCGCTGCCCCGCCTTGCTCTTCTTGGGGTTGAGGACCGGGAACTCGGTCTCCCAGTAACGCAGGACGTAGGGCTGGATCCCCAGCTGCTTGCACGCCTCGCCGATACGGTAGAAGAGCTTCTTCGCCACGGCTCAGAGCGGGTCGCTACTCGCGGCGCTTGCGGGACCGGACGATGGTCTCTTTGAGCTGCCGGGAGGGGCGGAACTGCAGGCCCTTGTGGGGAGGGATGTAGATGCGGTTTCCGCTGCTGGGGTCGACACCCGCGCGTCCCGCCCGGTCGACCACCTCGAAGACCCCGAAATTCTGGATGCGCACCGGTTTGCCGTCGACCAGGGAGGCCTTGACGGTGCGGAAGATCGCGTCCACCACCTCCGCCGCCTCCTGCTTGGTGAGGGCTCCGTGCCGCTGATAGACCTTGTCGACCAGGAAAGCCTTCGTCTTCCCCGCCTTGCCCTTGTCCGCCAATCGCCCTCCCTCGCCGGTCGCGAGAATCTCCCTTTAACGTATCACATGAGAGGGGCTCGCGGAACCCCGCTCCTCGCTTCGCCCCCTACTGGCGCTTGCGCACCACCAGCCGCACCGGCACGCCCTCCAGCCCGAGGGTCTGCCGGAGCCGGTTCTCCAGATAGCGCCGGTAGGCGTGATGGCGCGGCAGGGGGCGGTTGGCGAAGAGCATGAACGTAGGCGGGCCGGTCGCCACCTGGGTGGCGTAGAACAGTTTCCAGGGCCGTCCCTGGAGCGAGGGCGGCTGATGCTCCGTCACCGCCTGCTCGAAGAGGCGGTTGACCTCCCCGGTGCCGAACTGGCGGCGGAAGGCGGCCAGCGTCTCGTCGAGGGGGCCGAAGATCCGCCCCACGCCCCGGCCGGTCGCCGCCGAGACGTTGACCCGCCGGGGCGCGGCGAGGAGCTGCTCGAGGCGCTCCCAGCCGCGCTCGAGATGCTGCCGCCGATCGTCGTCGAGCAGGTCCCACTTGTTCACCGCCACCACCACCCCGCGCCCCAGCTCCCAGGCGGTGCCGGCGATGGAGAGATCCCCGGTCGTCACGCCGGCGGCGGCGTCGAGGACGAGGAGGGCGACGTCGGCGCGCTCGAGCTGGCGCCGCGCCATCATCACCGCCAGCTCCTCCGGCGTGCCGGATACCCGGCTGCGGCGCCGGATCCCGGCGGTGTCGATGAGCAGGTAGTCCTTGCCGTGGCGGCGGATCAGGGTGTCGATCGGGTCGCGGGTGGTGCCGGGCTCGGGCGACACTAGCACCCGTGGCTCGCCGACGATGCGATTGAGCAGCGACGACTTGCCGACGTTCGGTCGGCCGACGATGGCCACCGCCGGCGCCTCGGCGCGCCGCGGCAGCGACTCCGGCAGGGCTCGCGACAGCGCCTCCCGCAGGTCCTCGACGCCCGCGCCGTGCTCCGCCGACACCAGGTGGACGGTCGGGATGCCGAGGGCGTAGAACTCGCCGTAGCCCTCGCGCGCGTGGCGGGTGTCGGCCTTGTTCACCACCAGCTGCGTCGGCTTGTCGTAGCGCCGCAGCTGCTCCCACACGGCGCGGTCGGCGCTGGTCAGGCCTTCCTTGCCGTCGACCACCAGCAGCAGCAGGTCGCTCTCTTCCACCGCCAGCAGCACCTGCTCGTTGAGGCCCAGGGCCGCGTCGGGAGCGAGGCCGCCGGTGTCGACCAACTGCAGGCGATGGTCGATGCCGACGTCCGCCTCGCCGACGATGCGGTCGCGGGTGACCCCGGGCAGGTCGTGGACGATGGCGCGTCGCCGCCCCACCAGGCGGTTGAACAGGGTCGACTTGCCGACGTTCGGCCGGCCGATGATGGAGACGGTGGGCATGCAGAGCGATGCGCCGGCCTTCGTCTATTCGTCCAACTCCTGCTTGAGCTCGCGATGGAATACGGTCCAGCGCTCATCGACCTTCTTGAGCTGGTAGCGCACCCGGCTGCGGCTGCCGGGGCGCGACGACACCACGGTGCCCGAGCCGCTGCTGCGGTAGGTGACGTCCCAGGTCTCGAGCGTGGTGACCATCGCGAAGTCGTTGCCCCAGGTGGTCAGCTCTTCGATCTCGAGACTCTCGAACTGGGGCGCGGCGACGAGCCCCTGCGCCAGCAGGTCGGCGACGCGCTTCTGGACCTGCGCCAGCACCCGCTCGACGGCGTAGGGCCGCAGCAGCTCGACGTTGCCGCTCGCGTACGCCTCGGCCAGCACCGGCAGGTAGCGCTCCAGAGCCTGTCGGATCTCCTCGCGTTCGGTGGCGCTCGCCGGCGCCTCGGTCGCCCGCGGCTCGCCGGTGCAGCCGGCCAGCGGCAGCGTCATCACGATTCCGGCCGCCAGCAGGGACCGGCACGCACAGATCGTTCCCCGGCTCATCGTCTCCTCCTTCCGCGACCCGCGGGGCGCCGTCTCCCCTTCTTTGGACCCGCCTCCGCCCGCCGCTGCTCCCGCCCGCTCTCCCTCGTCCCGTCCCGCTCCGTGGCCACCACCTGGAGGTCGAGGCTGCGGTGACGCGTCGAGACGCCGACCAGCTCCACCTCGACCTCCTGGGCGAGACGGAAGCTGCGCCCGCTGCGCGAGCCTACCAGCCGATGCCCGGCCGGATCGTGGACGAAGTAGTCGTCGCCCAGGGTGGCCACCGGCACCAGGCCGTCGACGAAGAGCTCGGTGAGCTGCACGAACAGCCCGAACGGCTGGACGCCGGTGATGCGGCCGGCGAAGCGATCCCCGACGCGGTCGGCGAGGAATCGCACCTTCTTCCACTGCAGCAGCTCGCGCTCGGACTGCTCGGCGCGCCGTTCGGTGGCGCTGGTGTGCTCGGCCATCTCGGGTAGGCGCTGCGCCAACGGCGGCGCCGGATCGAGCGGCCCGAGATCGCGCCGGCGGCCGCGGCCTCCGACGCCCTTCGCGGCCTGGCCTTCGGCGAGGAGGGCCTTGAGTTGCCGGTGCGCCACCAGGTCGGGGTAGCGCCGGATGGGCGAGGTGAAGTGCAGGTAGTGCTCGCTGGCGAGGGCGTAGTGGCCGGCGCTGTCGGGGTGGTAGATCGCCCGCTGCTGCGAGCGCAGCACCACCGCCGCCACGAAGGGTTCCTCGGGGCGCCCTTCGACCCGCCGCAGGACGTCCTGGAGCGCGCCCGGCTCGGGCGGCTCGCTCGACTCGGGCAGATCGATGCCGAACGGGCGGAGCAGCGTCCGTAGCTCGTCCACCCTCTCCGGGTCGGGCGGGTGGTGCACCCGGAACAGGGCCGGCTGCTGGCGCTCGAGGAGCTCCTCGGCCACCGCCTCGTTGGCCGCGATCATCAGCTCTTCGATCAGCCGGTGCGCCACGTGACGTTGACCCGGGCGGATGCCCACCACGTAGCCGTCGGTGTCGAGCTCCACGTCCCCTTCGGGGAGGTCGAAGTCGAGCGAGCCCCGCTCCGTCCGCCTCAGGTGCAGGGCCTGCATCACCTCTCGCGCCTGGCGCAGCATCGCCAACACCGGCCCGTACTCCCGCTCGTCGCCGGCACGGGGCTCCTCGAGCACGCGCCGCACTTCGTCGTAGGTAAGGCGGCGGTGGCTGCGGATGACGGTGGTGGCGAAGCGTCGCGCCTGGACGCGGCCCTGTCGGTCGACGTCGAGGAACACCGAGACGGCGAGCCGCGGAACCCCGGGGCGCAGCGAGCAGAGCTCGGTCGACAGCCGCTCCGGCAGCATGGGGATGGCGCGCTCGGGGTAGTAGACGCTCGTTCCGCGCCGGTAGGCCTCGCCATCGAGGCCGCCACCGGGCGGTACGTAGTGGGAGACGTCGGCGATGTGCACGCCGACCCTGAAGAGTCGGGACGACACCCGCTCGACCGAGATGGCGTCGTCGAAGTCGCGAGCCGATGCCCCGTCGATCGTCACCGTAACCTGCTGGCGCAGGTCCTCGCGCTCGGCGATGTCGGCCGCAGCGGGATCGGCCGGCAGGGCCGCCGCCTCGAGGAGAACCCGCTGCGGCCACTCTTCGGGGATGCCGAAGTGGCGCAGCACCACTAGCACGTCGACACCCGGCCGCTCGACAGGGCCGAGCCGCTCCACCACCCTGCCCGTCGCCACCCCGGCGTCGCGTCCCCGCCGATCGAGCCGCGCGACCACGAACTCGCCGTGCCCCGTCCCTTCCACGCCAGCGGTGAGCTCGACCGTCAGCGGCACCTTGGAAGCGAACGGTAGGAGCCACCACCGGCCCTCGTCGTCCCGCTCGACCGAGCCCACGAGCGTGTCGTGCCGGCGCTCCAGCACGGCCACCACCGCCGCTCGCGGCAGGGCACCGGGAGCGCTGGGCCGCCGCGACCGTGCCTCCACCCGCACCAGGTCGCCGGCGATGGCGCCGTGCAGGTCGCGCCGCGGCACCAGGAACGGGGGCCGCCTATCGCTGGTCCGCACCAGCCCGTCTCCCCCCTCCAGCGGCTCGAGGATCCCCTCGTGGGACCCCCCTCTTCCGCGGTTTGACACCTCGTCCCCCCTTCTGTACAATCCGTCGTCCGCCGGGCGCGCGAAAGTGGCGGAATTGGTAGACGCGCAGCGCTCAGGACGCTGTGGGCGCAAGCCCTTGGGGGTTCGAGTCCCCCCTTTCGCACCAACGCCCGCCCCCTCTCCCCTACTCTCTTCAGTCGGTCAGCGCCAGCAGCAGCTCTCCCTCGGCGATGCGCTGGCCTTCGCGCTCCAGCCACACGCGCGCCTTGACCATCGTGCCATACCGGCCGAGGAGCTCGGCTCCCGCCTCGAGCCGTTCCCCCGCCCTCGGCGGGCGCTGCAGCTCGAGCCCGTCGATGCCCGCCAGCACGCCGCGCGCCGGGCGCGCCTCCCCCGCTCCCCAGCTCTCCTGCCGCTGCAGCGCCATCAAGGCCGCCTGCGCCAACGCCTCGACCGGCAGCAGGGAGGGCCACGCCCCACCGGGGCGGCAGGCCCAGGAGGATGCGCTCGGCCGCAGGCGGGGAGTCCCGTCGGCAGGCTCGACGAAGCGAAAGGGGAAGAGGTGCGGGAGCAAGGCTGGCTTTGCGGTCGGAAACGGCGGGCGCGCGCGACGCGCGCGATCAGCCTTCGGCGGCCCGCTTGGCAGTCACGAACTCGGCCAGGGTGTCCACCGAGGCGAGGGCCTGGGCGCCCATCTCCTCGTCTTCGATCTTGACCCCGAACTCCTGCTCGACCCCCAGCACCAGCTCGAGGGCG
>DATKEH010000138.1:0-3424 GCA_035546355.1 Thermoanaerobaculia bacterium | reverse complement strand
AGGGGGAGATGATCATGCAGACCCTCGCCGAGCTCAACCGCCAGGGGGTGACGATCATCCAGGTCACCCACGACGACAGGGTGGCCGCCTACTCGCAACGCATCGTGCTGCTCAAGGACGGCTGGATCGTCGAGCGGCTGTAACCGAAGAGCGCGCGTGAGGCTCGAGCTGAAACAGGGGCTGCGCAGCGCATGGCGGCGCCCCTGGGCGACGTTGGCGGCGCTGCTGGTGGTGGCGACCGGCTCCGGGCTCGCCACCGCGGCGTCGAGCATCGTCTACGGCAGCGTCCTGCTGCCCCTGCCCTTCCCCGGCGGCGACCGGCTCTACCGCGTCGAGCGGGTGGCGCGCGACACCGGCGAGGCGATAGCGGTGCGTTGGGAGGACGTGGTGCGGCTGCGCGCGGACCGCCTGCCGTCGCTGCAGGGGGTGGTGGCGTGGATGGGTATGGGCTTCGCCTTCGGCGAGCCCGGCGAGGCGCTGCGGCGGGAGAACGGCGCCCTGGTGACGCCCGAGCTCTTCCCCCTGGTGGGGGTGGAGCCACTGCTGGGCCGTTGGTTCGCGCCGGAGGAGGCGGATCGGCCCCTGGTGGTGCTCAGCCACCAGCTGTGGCAGCGGCGCTTCGGCGGCGACCCGCGCGTCGTGGGCCGCAGGGTGGTGGTGTGGCACGAGCCGGCGGTGGTCGTCGGCGTCATGCCCCCCGGCTTCCGTTTCCCGCTGAATCAGGACCTGTGGATGCCGCTCGAGTGGTTCGCGACGCCGGGAGAGCGCGAGGGGTGGGCGCTGCAGCTGCTCGCCCGGCTCGCCGACCGAGGCTCTCCGGCGCTCGCCGCCCAGCAGCTGGCGGCGGCCCTGCCGGCCCCCGCTGACGCGTCGCAGGTGGCGCTGCGCGTCGAGCCGTTCGTCGCCGCCTACACCCGCGAGGCGCGCGGGCCGCTGGCGTCGCTGTGGCTGGGGGCGCTGGGCCTGTTACTGGTGGCCTGTCTCGACACCGGGCAGCTGCTGGCGGTGCGGCTCGTCCGCCGCACGCGGGAGCTGGCCCTGCGCAGCGCCCTCGGCGCCGACGGCCGCCGGCGCCTGGGGACGATCCTCGGCGAGGCGCTGCCGGTAATCGTCGGCGGCGTGGCGCTGGGCCTGCCGTGCGCCATCGGCGCCGTGGCGCTGTACGAGCGCTACGGTGGGCTGGTGGGCTCGTACTGGGTCGACCTGCGCATCCATCCGCCGGTCGCCGCCTTCGTGGCGCTGGTGCTGCTCACCACCGCGGCGGCGGCCTCGGCGGTGCCCTTCCTGGTGGTGCGGCGGGTGCAGGCCGCCGACCTGCTGCGGCACGCCACCGCGTCGCCGGGACGGGCGCTGACCCGCATCGCCCACCTGTCGGTGGCGCTGCAGGTCTGCCTGACGCTGGCCGTCGTCGTCGCCGCTGCCCTTCTGGGGGAGTCGCTGCGCCGCTTCGCGGAGCGCGAGCTGGTGCGCGACCCCGGTAGCGCGGTGGTCGCCCACTACAACCTCTACGGCGCCGGCCGCGACGACCCGGCCCTCCGGCTGGGCGGATTCGAACGGCTGGCCGCGCGCCTGCGGCAGGACCGGCGGTGGGCCGCGGTGGCCCTCGCCGACGCGCTGCCCGGCGGGCGCAGCGCGCCGCGACAGGCGGAGCTCGACGGCGGCGCGGTGGCCATGGTGCGCAGCGCCGTCGTCTCGCCCGGCTACTTCGCCACCCTCGGGCACCCCCTCCTCCAGGGGCGCGACTTCGACGCCCGCGACGGCCCGTCCGCCCCGCCGGTGGCGCTGGTCAGCGCCTCCCTGGTTCGACGCCACTTCCCCGATGGCGCGCTGGGGCGGCGGCTGCAGCTCCTCGACGGCGGCCCCGCCGCTACCTGGGCTACGGTGGTCGGCGTCGTGCCCGACCTGTTCCTCGACGCCGAGCCGCTGTCCGAGCGGCTGGGGTCGGCGCCGCAGCCCGGTGTCTACTTTCCTCTCGCCCAGCGGCCGCCGCTCGGGGTTCACGTCATCGCGCGCGCCCGCGGCACGGCCACCGGCGCCGCCGCGCTCGCGGCGCTCGAGGAGGCGCTGCGCGCCGCCGACGCCGACGCGGTGGTGTCGCGCAGCATGGTGCTGGCGGACTTCCTCGCCGGCGTGGTGGGGCGCCAGCGCAGCCTGGCGGCGCTGTTCGGGGTGCTGGCGCTGGCCTCGCTGCTGCTGTCGGCGGCGGGCATCGCCTCGCTGGCGGGCTACACGGTGGAGCAACGGGCGCGCGAGCTGGGTGTGCGGCGGGCGCTGGGAGCGCCGGCGCGGCACCTGCTGGCGGTGGTCCTGGGCGGGACGGCCGGGCGCGTCGCCGCCGGGCTCGCCGGCGGGCTGGCGCTGGGGTGGGGGGTGGGGCGCCTGTTGCGCGGTCTGCTGTTCGACGTCGGCGTCGCGGAGCCGGCGGTGCTCGCGGTCGCCTGCGGCGTGCTGCTCCTGGCCGCGCTGGCGGCGGCCTGGCTACCGGCGCGCCGCGCCCTCCGCACCGACCCGGCGACCGCGCTGAGGGAGGCATGAGCGTCGGAACCCCGCGCAGGCGCTCGACCCATGAGGCGCCGCCGCGAGCGATCGCCTGCCGCGACGCGAGTACACTGGCCAGGATGAACGCCGGCTACTCGGGCAGGCCGCTGACCGCCAAGCTCGGCATCGAGCCGGGGATGTCGGTGGTGGTGCTGGATCCCCCCGCCGGCTACATGGCGACCCTCGGCCCGTTGCCGGCTGGCGCCGAGGTGCGGCGCGCGGCGGGGCAGGGGGAGGCATTCATCCAGCTCTTCACCCGCTCGCGCCAGCAGCTCGGCGAGCGGCTGGCGCGGCTGAGGCCCGCCCTGGCTGCCGCCGGCATGCTCTGGGTGTCGTGGCCGAAGCGCGCCTCCGGCGTCGCCACCGACGTCACCGAGGACGTCGTGCGCGCGCTCGCCCTCGCCAACGGCCTGGTCGACGTCAAGGTATGCGCCATCGACGAGACCTGGTCGGGGCTCAAGCTGGTGATTCCGGTGAAGGACCGTGCGGCGGGCTGAGCCGCGGCGGCTGGCGGTCTGGCCACTGCTCGCCGCTGGCCTGGTGGCGGCGGCGCCGCCGGTTGTGGGCGACGACGCCTTCGCCGGCGGCACCGCCGCCATGGTGGTGCACGACCTGCGGTCCGGCCAGGTCCTGCGCCTGGGGGGCGAGCGCACGGCGTTGCGCCTGCCGCCCTGCTCGACCTTCAAGGTGCCCAACACGCTGATCGCCCTGGCCGCGGGCGCCGTCGATCCGGAGGACTCCTACGTCGAGTGGGATCCGGTGCGGGCGCCGCGCGAGGCCTTCTGGTCCGATGCCTGGTCGCAGGGGCAGGACCTGGAGAGCGCCTTCCGCCGCTCGGCGGTGTGGTACTACCAGGAGCTGGCGCGCCGCGTCGGTGGCGAACGGA
>DATKEH010000137.1:0-11495 GCA_035546355.1 Thermoanaerobaculia bacterium | reverse complement strand
ACCGCCGCCGGCCGCCAGCTCGCCCTGCACGTGCTGCGGCGCCATCGACTGATCGAGCAGTTCCTGGTGCAGGTGATGGGCATGGACTGGAGCCGCGTGCACGCCGAGGCCGACCGGCTCGAGCACGCCGTCTCCGACGAGTTGGTGGATCGCATGGACGAGCTGCTCGGCCGGCCGGCGGTCGACCCGCACGGCGATCCCATCCCCGACCGTCAGGGCGTGGTGAGCGAGCCGCAGCGCCCGAGCCTCGCGGCCTGCCCGGTCGACGTGCCGCTGCGGGTGGCGCGGGTCACCGACCAGAGCAGTGAGTTCCTGCAGCTGGTGGAGCGGCACGGCCTGATGCCGGGCAGCGAAGTCACCGTCGCCGGGCGCGACGCCGCGGCCGACACGGTGCGGCTGCGGCTGACCGGGCGGCGCCGCCTCGAGCTCGGCCTGCGCGCCGCCTCCAAGATCCTGGTGGAGTGAAGAGCGGGCCGGCGCGGAGGCCGGCCCCTACGACCGGTGGGGGACCGCGAGCCATCGTAGGGGCGGGGCTCCGTCCCCGCCCGGGCCGGCGCGGAGGCCGGCCCCTACAGCGACTGTGGCAACCTCGCGGCCGCCGCGCGCCGCCATCCCCAACCACGGCTCCGGCGCCGTCTCCGGGCGGTGCCGATGCCCGGCACCACCCGCCGGAGCGCCGGGGGTCACGCCAGCAAGCGCAGCAGCTCGCGCTGCGGCTCGGCGCCGGTGATCTCGGCGCCCTCCGCCATCAGCGCCACGTCGATCTCGCTGCGGACGCCGAAGTCCCCCGGCAGATAGATCCCCGGCTCGATGGAGAAACCGGTCATCGGCAACAGGGGGCGCGTGTCGTGCGTCTCCAAGTTGTCCATGTTGGCGCCGTGGCCGTGGTCGGAGATGCCGATCGAGTGGCCGGTGCGATGGACGAACCGCTCGCCGTAGCCGGCCTGCTCGATCACGCCGCGGGCGGCGTCGTCGACCTCGAAGCCGCGCACCGTCTCGCCCGGGAAACGGCTGCGTACCAGGTCCCACGCCGCGTCGCGGGCGCCGGCCACCACCCCCCACACCTCCGCCTGCCGGTCGGTGGGCGCCGCGGCGCAGACGGCGCACCAGGTGATGTCGGCGTAGACGCTCTGCGCCGCCTTCTCCTTGGCGAACAGGTCGATGAGCAGGAAGTCCCCCTGGCGAATGACGCCGCTGCCCTCGGCGGCCGGCTGGTAGTGCGGGTCCGCGCTGTGGGCGTCGACCCCGACGATGGGAGGCGACTCGCTCCACAGCCCGGCCTGTTCGAAGCGCTCGAGGATGAAGCGCTGCACTGCGTGCTCGTCCAGCGCGTCGCCGCCGCGGAGCGCAGCGGCGACGCGCTCGAACGCCTCGCGGACGATGCGGTGCAGCGCCTCGCAGGCGCGCCGGTGCCCGGCCAGCTGCTCGCGGCTCCACACCGCGGCGAACCGCTGCACCAGCTCCGCCGAGGACAGCAGCTCGACGCCGGCGCCCCGCAGCAGCTCGGCGGTGCCGGCGTCGAGGCGCGACACCGACGGCAGCTGGTTCTCCGGGCTGTACTGGGCCGCCAGGCGCTGCGCGCCGGCCACCAGCCGCAGCAGCTCCTCGCGGTGCTCGCCCCAGGTCAGGTACAGCCGCTTGTCACCGGGCACGTGGTCGAGCATCGCCGGCTCGAGGCGGTGGCAGAGCTTGCGCGGCGCTCCCTGCCGCGGGATCAGGTAGTAGCAGCGGCGGCTCACCAGGTGGTCGCCGCCGAGCCCCAGCAGGTCGAGGCTGATCGGGTCGTTGTGCTGGAAGCAGGCGAAGAGCCAGCCGTCGGCGTCGCTCTCGGCGAGGGCGGCCTGGATGTCGGCGATGCGATCGGCCAGCATGGCGGCGATCCTATCGCAGCCCCCGCAGCGCCTCCCGGGCCATCGGCAGCAGCGACTCGCCGATCTGCTGCCGCCGCCATCCCTGCAGCACCGCCGGCGGCGCCCCGGCTTCCCGTTCGAGGATCCACAGCGCCAGGTCCCGCAGGTCGCGCCGACTGGCCAGGACCGGAGCCGGGACGCCCAGCTCGCCCGCCCGCTGCGCCACCCATTCCTGCAGTCGCCGCATCGCCGCCTGCACGTTTTCGCTGCTGGGGATGCGGCGCGCCGGCACCGGCAACCGGTCGCGGGGCAGGTCGAGGGCGCCGGCGATGACCTCGAGCAGCGGGCGCGCGTAGCGCTTCACCAGGCCGCGCCCTACCTCCGGCACCTCGGCCAGCTCGGCCGCCGTCGCCGGCTGGCGGCGAGCCAGCTGGATCAGCGCCGACTCCCGCAGCACGAAGTTGCGCGGCAGGTCGCGCTCACGCGCCTCGATCTCCCGCCACTCCGCCAGCGCCCGGGCGACCGCGAGCTGCCGCGGGCTCATGCCGCCGGTGCCGCCGAGACGGCGATAGACCTCCTCGGGCGGCGGCAGGAACCGCGACGGGTCGCGCATCCGCGCCGTCTCCTCGAGCACCCAGTCGGCTCGACCCTCGTCGGCGAGCTGCGGCCGCAGCCGGTCGTGGAGCGGTAGCAGCAGCTCGACGTCGCGCGCCGCGTACTCCACCTGGGCCGGGGACAGCGGGCGGCGCAGCCAGTCGCTGCGCGTCTCCCCCTTGGGGATCTCGACGCCGAGGAGCTCGTGCACCAGCCGCTGATAGCTCAACGACGGGCCCAGGCCGGCCAGCGCCGCCGCCACCTGGGTGTCGAACAGCGGCCGCGGGAACTCGCCGAAGCGGTGGAAGAGCACCTCCATGTCCTCGCTGCAGGAGTGCACCACCTTGGTCACCCGCGCGTCCTCGAGCACCGTCAGCAGCGGCGTCAGGTCGCCGATCGCCACCGCGTCGATCAGCCAGGCCTGGCTGTGGCCGCCGACCTGCACGATCCCGAGCTGCGGGAAGAAGGTGCGCTCGCGCACGAACTCGGTATCGAGGCCGAGGGCGGGCTCGCGATGCCACTGCGCAGCGGCCGCGGTGAGCGCGGCGTGCGTGTCGATCCACTCGACGGGGACGGCGACCGCGGACATCGCGGGGAAGGTATCAGAAGGAGGCCCCTCCGCCGCGAGCCGCGATATCGTCGGCTGGAGGCGAATGCGCGGTCGCTGGGGCGGCCCTCTGCGGCCGCCCCATGCGGCGGAGAGCCCGCCGCGTGGACCAGCCGGCGCTAACCCGAGGAGGAACCCCATGTTCACCGACGATCTCCTGGCCGGCGAGGCGATCCTCGTCACCGGCGGCGGCAGCGGACTCGGCAAGTCGATGGCGCATCGTTTCGCCCAGCTCGGGGCGCGGGTGGCGATCTGCGGCCGCCGCGCCGAGGTGCTGGAGGAGGCGGCGCGCGAGATCACCGAGGACACCGGCGGCGAGGTGCTGCCGCTCCCCTGCGACGTGCGCGACTTCGCGGCGGTGGAGGCGATGGCGGCCGCGGTCGCCGATCGCTTCGGCACGCTCACCGGGTTGGTGAACAACGCCGCCGGCAACTTCCTGGCCCAGACCGAGAAGCTCTCTGCCAACGGCTTCCGCTCGGTGGTCGAGATCGTGCTGTTCGGCAGCTTCCACGCCACCCTCGCCTGCGGCCGGCTGATGATCGAGCGCGGGGTGCGCGGCAAGGTGCTGTCGATCGTCACCACCTACGCGTGGACCGGCTCGGCGTTCGTGGTGCCCAGCGCCTGCGGCAAGGCCGGGGTGCTGGCGATGACCCGCAGCCTGGCGGTGGAGTGGGGTCGGTACGGCATCCGCTGCAACGCCATCGCCCCGGGGCCGATCCCCACCGAGGGCGCCTTCTCGCGATTGATGCCGCCGGGGGTGGAGGAGATGGCGCGGCGGAAGATCCCGCTGCGCCGCTTCGGGGAGCGCCGCGAGCTGGCCGATCTCGCCGCCTACCTGATGAGCGACGGGTCGGGGTTCGTCAACGGCGAGGTGGTGACGCTGGACGGCGGCGAGTGGCTCAACGGCGGCGAGTTCAATTACTTCACCACCCTTCCCGACGAGCAGGTCGACAGCGCCTTCGCCGCGCTGCGCGAGCGCAGCGGACGCAAGCGTTGAGGCCGGCGCGGCGGATCAGCCGGCGCGCTGCCGCAGGGCGGCGGTCATCGCCTGGAAGGCGCGCTCCACCCGCTTCAGGTAGGCGTCGCGCGACCGTATCCGGAGCTCGCAGTCGAGATCGCCGGCGGCGACCTCTTCGAGGGCTCGGTGGACGGCGATCCACGGGCCCGCGAGCCGGTGGGTGCTGAAGACGCCCAGCGCCAGCACGGCGATGACGATGAGCGCCGTCTGCACCACCACGGTCCAGAAGAAGCCCTGGCGCGCCGTCGCGGAAGCGATCCGCTCGGCGAAGAGCAGGTAGCTGCTGGCGCTCGCCACCAGCACCGCGGTGATGGTGACCACCAGCCACAGGCCGGCGAAGCGGCCGACGAAGGGGAGCGTGTGGCGGAGCCCGGCTCCGCGCACCCGGCGCAGGTTTCTCGCGTCAGCCATCCCGCCTCCTGTGGGAACGATGCGGCGTGAGTCTACGAAGGCGATGGCGCAGCGGCTGTGAACTGCATCACTCCGCCTCCCTACCTCGCCCTGGCGCGCAGCATGATGTCGACCCGGCGGTTCTGCTGCCGCCCGGCGGCGGTGTCGTTGGACGCTACCGGCAGCGACTCGCCGTGGCCGATGGCGGCGATGCGCTCGGCGCCGACGCCCCGGCCCACCAGGTAGTTGCGCACCGAGCTCGCGCGTCGCTCCGACAGTGCCTGGTTGTGCTGCTCGCTGCCGGTCGAGTCGGTGTGCCCCTGCACCACCACCGCCGTCTTCGGGTACTCGAGCATCACGGCGCCGACGTCCTCCAGAGTGGAGCGGGCGCGCGACGTGAGGGTGGCGGAGTCGACGGCGAACAGCACGTCCGAGTCGAAGTGGATCAGCAGGGTATCCTCGCCCACCCGCTCGACGCGGGTGCCGGGGATGCGGGCCAGCTTCTCCTCCTGCGCGTCCATGTAGGCGCCGACGCTGCCGCCGACCACCGCGCCGATGGCGGCGCCGGCGAGGATCTCGTCGGCCTCCCGCTTGCCGATGGCGATGGCACCGGCGGCGCCGGCGGCGGCGCCGATGGCGGCGCCCTTGGCGGTCTTCTCGCGCTTGGTGGTGTAGGGGCCGCGCACCGAGGCGCAGGCGGCGAGGGTCGTCGCCAGGAGGCAGGTCAGCGCGGCCCAGGTGATGGTGTGGCGATGTCGCTGCATGGCGTTCTCCTTCAGAACCGGATGCCGATCGCGATCACGCCCTCGGTCTCGTCGGCGAGCAGCACCTTCCCCTGCAGGTAGGGGACGAAGGCGAGGTTCTTCAGGCCCACTCCGGCGAGCAGGTTCGCCCCCAGGTCGGTCTCGTCGTCGCGTCCGGTGTCGCGGAAGACCACCGCGGGACCGCCGCCGGCCCAGACGTAGAGGTCGTCGGTGCCCTTGAAGTCGTAGTGGAAGTCGATGTTGAGGGTGACCAGGTCGCCGGGGTCGACGAACACGACCTCGAGGTTGGGATTGAAGTACCAGCTGCTGCGCCCCACGGGCATCAGCAGCTCGACGCCGACGAACGGCTCCTCGATGTCGGTGTAGACGCCGGCGCGGACGCCGAAGTCGGTGTCTGCCGCCGCCGGGGCGGTGGCGAGAACGAGGGCCGCGGCGGCGAGGATCGGGGAACGGCAGATGAGTCGAGGCAGGGTCATGGCGTGCACCTCCCTTGGCGGCGCCCGCGGGCGCCGGGATCGGTTTCAGCCGGGGGGTAGCAAGACCCGGGCCAAGAGCAGCGGCGGGGAGGGGGAGAAGGGGGGTCGACGTCCTCTCGAGAGGACGGCGGCTCCGGCTACCGCGGTGCCCGGCCAGCGCTCTCCGGCGCCACCACCCGGGTCAGCCACTCCTCGCGGTACTGGCGGTGCAGGGGGGTGTCGGGGAAGCTCTCCCCCGGAGCGTAGGGGTAGCCGCTCATCGCCCGGAAGGGGAGCGGCTCGAGGTGCTGCGCCTGGTAGGTGTTGCGGTCGGCGTCCTTGTCCCAGCCGTGGCTCTCGAGGAAGACGGTGCGGCGCCAGCCGGCCGGCGGCGCCGGCAGCGCGGAGGCCTCGAAGGCGAGCGCCATCTCGTCGCCGGCTGCCATCACCACCGAACGGTCGTCGGCGGCGGCCAACAGCTCGCGGACGTCGCCGTAGCGCGTGTAGCTGCCGGCGAAGGGGAGCCAGGGGGAGTCGGGGTTGCTGTCGGCGTAGTCGTAGGCGTGCGGTGCGTTGGGCGCCTGCCGCACCAGCTGCGAGAAGCCGCGGAAGCGCAGCTCCGCCGTCGCCGGCAGCAGCTGCGCCACCACCCGCGGCGCCGCGTCGGCCTTGTCGGTGGTCCAGGCGATGCGGTCCCACGACAGCCACAGGTTGCTGACGATCCGCAGGCGGCTGCTGCCCGCGGGCAGCGGCGGCAGGTCGACCACCATGGTCTTGGTCTTGCCGGCGGGGAAGCCCATCGCCGGCAGCAGCAGCTGCCAGCCGGTCGGCGTCTCCACCTCGAGCCGCGGCGGCGTGTAGGGCAGGTCGGAGCGCTGCGCCACCGCCAGGTTGAGGCTGGCGTCGGCGGGGAAGATCCAGCCATCGAGGTGCAGGCGCACCGGCGCCGTGGGCGCCGCGCCGAGGTCGAAGGTGAACGCCCAGGGCTCGGCCGCCACGCCCTGGTAGCGCCCCACCGGGTAGCCGTCGGCGTAGACCTGGTCGCGGGCCGCGACGGCGGCCGTCGCGGCCCGGCCCTCGCCGTCCCAGGCGGCCGCGACCGGGCGCAGCGCCCGGCTCGCCAGCACCCCTTCCGGAACCCGCTCGCCGGGCAGGATGCGCAGGGTGCTCGCCACCTCCACGTCGGCCGGGTGGTCTACCACCCACAGCCGCACGTGGTCGAAGAAGGCGGCCTCCCAGAGCTCTTCGGTCACCCGCAGGTCGTAGTGGCCGTCGCGGGGTACCGCCCCCACCACCTCGACCAGCTCGGAGGGGTCGGCCGCGGCCCAGACTCCCGGGGCGAGCGGCAGGCCGATGGGCGCGCCCCACAGCAGATCGGTGACGAAGGCGATGCCGTCGCCGTCCCAGGCGTAGAGGAAGGGGCAGCTGCCCTTGAGCACCTGCTCCTCGACGATCTCCTGGTCGCCGGCGACGCCGAGGCGGTTCTGGGGGACGCCGTTGGTCCACACCACCCGCAGCACGTCGGCCGCCTTGCGGCTGCCGAGGCCGAAGTGCGCCACGCCGCCGTCGGCCTCGCGGAACTGGCTCGCCGCGCCGGCCTTGACCTCGACCACGGCGCCGGCGCCGAGGGAGTTGTTCTTGCTGCTGCCCCGGGTCAGCCCGCGCAGCCTCACCGCCAGCCAGTGGTTGCGGTTGCCACCCTGGTTCTCCAGCCAGATCAGCCCTTCGCTGCCGGCGGTCACCAGGTCGAGGTCGCCGTCGCCGTCGAGGTCCGCCGCCGCCAGCGCCACCACGCCGCGCGGCGCCGCGGCCGGAGTCTCGCGGCGGAAGCGGGTCTCCGCCCCCTCCTGCTGATGGAAGAGGGTGATCCCGGCGGCGGTGGCGGCGGCCAGGTCGAGACGGCCGTCGTTGTCGAAGTCGAGCGCCACCAGGGCCGTCGCTTCCCCCGGCAGGTCGAGGTCGAGGGCCCAGACGGCGAAGTCGCCCCCCTCGTTGCGCCACGCCACCAGCCGCTCGCCGGCGGTGATCAGGTCGGGGAGGGAGTCGTTGTCGAGGTCGGCGCTAACCGCCAGCCGCGCAGCGGCGGCGTTGCGCAGGCGGCTGCTCGGGGTGCGGTCGGCGAGCTTCCCCTGCCGCAGGTTCTCGAGCCAGGTCAGTCCCCGGTCGTGCACCAGCAGCAGGTCGAGAACGCCGTCGCGATCGAGGTCGGAGGCGACGAGGTCGCTCGGCTGCACGGCGGCGAGCCGCGGCAGGGCCCTGTCGCCGACGGCTTGCAGGGGCCCGGACAGGTCGTTGCGCCACAGCTGCAGGGCCTGGCCGCCACCGGCCAGGGCCAGATCGAGGTCCCCCTCGACGTCGTAGTCGAAGGCCGCGCCGGCGACGCCCTGGGCCGCGTCGAGGCCGAATTCGGCCGTCGCCGGCAGGAGCTTGCCCCCCGCGGCGCCGCGCCACGCCAGCACGCGGCTCCCGGCGAGGCCGACGAGGTCCCGGTGGCCGTCGTTGTCGAGGTCCGCCACCAGCAGCCGCTCGACGCCCGGCGCCGGGTGGGTGAGCGACACCTTCCAACCCTGGCTGGCGAGCCGCAGCTCGAGCCGGGCGTCGTCGCCGCTGCCGGTGATCCAGGCCAGGTCCGGTCGCTGGTCGCCGTCGAAGTCCGCCGCCACAACCGCCCTGCCCGCCGCGGCGGCCAGCGGCCGCGCCACCCAGCTCACCTGCAGCGGCTTGCCGAAGGCCGCCGGCCGCGGCTCGCCCTGGAACCGCGTCACCGGCACGCCCTGGATGCCCATCTGCAGCTCCCGCAGGCTCTGCTGGTACATCGGCGACACCTTGAGCACGTTCTCGAGACGCACCGCCGGCACCCGGGCGGCAGCCAGGTCGCCGCCCGCCAGCGCCGTCTCCACCTGCTCGAAGGCGGTGGTGGCGATCGGCGGCGCTTGCCACAGCAGCTCGCCCAGCCGCAGGAAGGCGCGCGTGGCGGCGGCGCGATCCCCCTCGGCGATGGCGCGCTGGCCGAGCTGCAACATCACCACCACGTTCTCGGGGCGCAGCGCCGCCAGGCGCTGGAGGGCCTGACGCTGCGCCCCCTCCGCGGCCGACCCCTGGAGACTCTGCGCCTGGCGGTAGAGGGCGTAGAGGATCTCGGGGTCGTCCGGGGCCCTGGCGGCCGCCTGCCGGTACAGCTCCAGGGCCTGATCGCCGCGTCCTGCCCACTGCGCGACCTCGCCCTTGATGGCCAGCAGATCGGCGCGCTCGGGGGCCAGGGTCAGGGCGCGGTCGATCAGGGCCAAAGCCTCGACCGGGCGCTGCTGGCGCAGCGCGGCGATCGCCAGGTTCGCATAGCCGAGGGGATCGTCGGGGGCCACCTTCACCAGACTGCGGAACGCCTTTTCCGCCTCGGCGGGGCGCTCGTTCTCGAGCTCGGCCAGACCCAGCTCGCGCAGCTCGATGGCCCGTGGGGTCGAGGCGGCGAGCAGGACGGCGGCGACCGCGACGGGCAGCAGAGAGCCGCGGCCGAGGGAGGGGCGCCTCATGGCCGCATTGTAGCCGCCGGCCCCCCTGTCGCTCGCCGGATGACCTCCGCCCGCCCTTTCGCTACAGTTCGCTCTTCGCCCTCTCCACTCGCCCCCTCCCCCCATGCCCCACTCCGTCGCCGCGCACCTCCGCCGCCTCGTCGCCCTCGCCCTGCCCGTGACGGCGGCCCAGCTCGGCTCCATGATGCTGCTGGTCGTCGACCTGCTGATGCTGGGCCGGGTCGGCGTCGAGGCCCTGGACGCCGCCTCCCTGGGGCGGGTGTGGGTGATGGGGACGATCGTCTTCGGCATGGGCCTGGCGTTCGGCATCGATCCGGTGGCGACGCAGGCGTTCGGCGCCGGCGACGACGAGCGGTTGGTGGGTGCGCTCGGCAACGGCCTGGTGCTGGCGCTGTTCGCCTCGCTGCCCATCGCCCTGCTGTGGTCCGGCACCGGCCCCGTCCTCGGCCTGCTCGGCCAGTCGCCCGAGCTGAGCCACCAGGCCCACGTCTACGTGATCACGCAGATCCCGGGGTTGCCGTTCTTCCTGCTGTTCACGGTGCTGAAGCAGCACTTGCAGGCGCAGGGGATCGTGCAGCCGGCGATGTGGGTCACCTTCGCCGCCAACGGCTTCAACGCCGTCGCCAACTGGGTGCTCATCTTCGGGCACTGGGGCGCCCCGGCGCTGGGGGTGGCGGGGGCCGGGATCGCCACCAGCCTGACCCACGTGGTGCTGGTGCTCGGGCTGGTGGGCTGGATGCACCGGCAGGGGCTGCCGCGGCGCTCCTGGCGCGAGGTGTGGCGGCGGGGCCTGGAGCGGCGGGGGATCGCGGAGCTGGCGCGCTTCGGCTCGCCGGTCGCGCTGCAGATCGGCCTCGAGATGTGGGCCTTCCAGATCGCCACGCTGTGGGCGGGGCGGCTGGGGGAGATACCGCTGGCCGCGCATACGGTGGCGCTGACCCTGGCCTCGGTCACCTTCATGGTACCGCTCGGCGTGTCGCTGGCGGCGGTGGTGCGGGTGGGCAACCTGATGGGCGCCCGCGAGCACCGCGACGCGCAGCGGGCGGCGTGGGTGGCGGTAGGGCTCGGCGCGGTGGTGATGGCCGGCTCGGCCCTGCTCTTCGTGCTCGGGCGCAACCTGCTGCCGCGCGCCTTCACCCCCGACCCGGAGGTGATCGCGGCGGCCGCCGTCATCCTGCCGATCGCGGCGGCCTTTCAGGTCTTCGACGGCACGCAGGTGGTGGGCGCCGGCGTGCTGCGCGGCATGGGGCAGACGCGGCCCGCCGCGGCGTTCAACGTCGTCGGCTACTACGCGCTCGCCCTGCCGCTGGCGTGGTGGCTCGCCTTCCCGCGAGGGATGGGCCTGACCGGCATCTGGTGGGGCCTCGCCCTCGGTCTCGCCACGGTGGCGCTGCTGCTGGTCGCCTACATCGCGCGCTTCGGGCCCGGGCGACGGGGGATAATGGCGCGATGAAGCTGCGCGACCGGGGGGATCTCTGGCTGGGCCGCGGCGCCTTCGAGCGGCTGGTCGAGGAGGCCCTCGACGGCCTGCCCGCCGAGTTCGCGGAGCTGCTGGAAAACGTCGCCGTGGTGGTGGAGGAGGAGGCCTCTCGCGACCTGCTCGCCGAGATGGGGATGGATCCCGAGGAGGAGCTGCTGGGGGTCTACCAGGGCGTGCCGATCACCGAGCGGGACAGCTTCTACCAGGCGCTCCCCGACCGCATCGCGCTCTTCCGCGGCCCGATCCTGCGCTGCTGCGGCTCGCGGCGCGAGGTGATCCGCGAGGTGCGCGACACGGTGGTGCACGAGCTGGGGCATTACTTCGGCCTCGGCGACGAAGAGATGCCGTATTAGGACGCGAACAGGAGGTGCGCCCATGCTCCGCGTACAGCGCTTTGGCCTGATGATGCTCGTTCTCGCCTCGACCTCGGCGCCGGCGGCTGCGTCGGCTCCCGAACGGCCGGCGGCCACGCTCGCCGACCTGGCGTGGATGACCGGCTCCTGGGAGGGCACCTCCGGCGAGGTGCGGATGGAGGAGCACTGGACGGCCCCGGCCGGCGGGCTGATGGTGGGGATGCATCGCGACGTCGGCGAGGGCCGGAGCTTCTTCGAGTTCCTGCGCCTCGAGGAGACCGCCGCGGGCATCACCTACCTGGCCAGCCCGCGCGGGCGGCCGGCGACGCCGTTCCCTCTCGTCGAGGTGGGGGAGCAGCGGGCGGTGTTCGCCAACCCCGAGCACGACTTCCCGCAGCGCATCGTCTACTGGCGGGAGGGGGCGCGGCTGTGCGCCCGCATCGAGGGCCCGGGC
>DATKEH010000136.1:0-6279 GCA_035546355.1 Thermoanaerobaculia bacterium | reverse complement strand
CGCGACACCCTCGAGTGGGAGCTCCTCGCCGGCGCCCGCGAGGGCGCCACACCGGTGTTCGGCGTCTGCCGCGGCCTGCAGATCCTCAACGCCTTCCTCGGCGGAACGCTGTGGCAGGACCTCAAGCTGATGTGGCCGGGGTCGCTGCTGCACGACCTCTCCTTCCCGCGCGACGCGCTGATCCACACCCTGCAGGTGGTCGACCCGGAGGGGGAGCTGGGCGCCCTGCTGGCGGCTGACGCCTCGCTGGTCAATTCCCGCCACCACCAGGCGGTCAAGGTGCTGGCGCCCGAGCTGCACGCGGTGGCGTCGGCTCCCGACGGCATCGTCGAGGCCGCCGTCGGTACCGTCCCCGGATGGTGGGTGTGGGCGGTGCAGTGGCACCCGGAGAACCTGATGATGCTCGCCGAGCAGAGGGCGCTGTGGGAGCGCTTCGCCCGCGAAGTGGCGGCGCGGACGGGGGCGGCCAGAGAGCCGGTGGCGCGGTGAGCGGCGCGGTGATCCTGGAGCGGGACGGGCGCGTCGCCACCCTGCGCCTCGAGCGTCCGCCGCTCAACATCCTCGACCTCGAGGCGCTGCGCGCGCTGGACGGGGCGCTGGCGGGGCTGGCCGACGACGCGGAGCTGCAGGTGCTGCTGCTGCGCGGCGGCGAGCGCGCCTTCTCGGCCGGCGTCGCGGTGCAGGATCACGTCCCCGGGCGGATCGAAGACGCGCTCGGCGCCTTCCACGCCGCCGTGCGCCGCCTGCGGCAGCTGCCGGCGATCACCGTCGCAGCGGTGCGCGGGCACTGCCTCGGCGGCGGGCTCGAGATGGCATCGGCCTGCGACCTGGTGGTGGCGGCCGAAGGGAGCCGCTTCGGGGTGCCCGAGGTGAAGCTCGGCTGCTACCCGCCGGTCGCCGCCGCGCTCTACCCGCGGCTGATGGGGCGCCACCGGGCCCTCGACCTGCTGCTCACCGGCCGCACGCTCGACGCCGTCGAAGCCGAGCGTCTGGGGCTGATCTCGCGGCTGGTGGCCGACGACCAGCTGGAGGGGGAGCTGGAGTCCCTGGTGGCCGCGATCACCGCCCACAGCGCGGCGGTGACGAGGTTGATCAAGCGCGCCGTCACCAGCGGCGAGCGCCTGCCGTTCTCCGAGGCGCTCGACGAGGCCGAGCGCCTCTATCTCGAAGAGCTCACCGCCACCGCCGACATGCACGAAGGGATCGCCGCCTTCCTGGAGAAGCGGCCGCCGCGCTGGCAGCACCGGTGAGGGCGCCGCGCCTGCGGCCCTGACCCGCGGCGGCGCGGCTGCCCGGATCCGAGACGTCAATGGGTGCCGGGCCGGCACCGCGAGCCCCGGAGGAAAACGCCATGGCCGAGACCATCCTGCAGGAGCGCGACGGTCGCGTCGCCATCCTCACCATCGACCGCCCCGAGAAGATGAACGCCCTCAACCAACAGGTGCGCGACGAGATGATCGCCCTGCTGCGCGAGCTCGAGGGCGACGACGAGGTGGGCGTCGTCGTCATCACCGGCGCCGGCGACAAGGCGTTCGTCGCCGGGGCGGACATCGGTGAGTTCGCCGATCGCGGCCCCATGGACCAGAGGTCGGCGATGCGCTCTCCCCGCATCTACGACGCGATGGCGTCCTTCGCCAAGCCGGTGATCGCCATGATCAACGGCTTCTGCCTCGGCGGCGGTTGCGAGCTGGCCATGTCGTGCGACCTGCGGGTGGCATCCGAGAAGGCGCGCTTCGGGCAGCCGGAGATCAAGCTCGGGCTGATCCCCGGCGGCGGCGGTACGCAACGCCTCCCACGCCTGGTCGGCCTCGGCCACGCCATGCGGCTGGTGCTGACCGGCGACCTCGTCGGCGCCGCCGAGGCGCGCGAGATCGGCCTGGTGGAGATGGTGGTGCCGCACCAGGAGCTGCGGGCAAAGACGCTCGAGCTGGCGCAGCGGATGGCGGCGATGAGCCCGCTGACGCTGCGGGTGGCCAAGGAGGCGCTGCGGGCCAGCGAGCGGTTGCCCATCGAGGAGGGGATCCTCTACGAGCGCGACCTCTTCTGCCTCTGTTTCGCCACCGCCGACAAGGAGGAGGGGGTGGCGGCGTTCCTCGCCAAGCGGCCGCCGCAGTGGACGGGGCGGTGACTCAGTCGTCGCCCAGGTAGCCGCGCAGGATCAACTCCCACTCGCGGCTCTCGACCCGCGCCAGCAGGGAGCGGTTGAGCGGCTCGCGCAGCGCGCTCCCGGTCGGCGGATCAACGCACCCGTTCGCGGTCGGCCACCGGCACCCGCGGCGGCGGCGGCCGCTGGACGGCCTGCGGGTGGGCGCACCAGTCCTCCCAGGCCGCGAGATCGCGCAGCAGGACGGCGACGTCGATGCCGCAGCACCGCGGCGCCAGCGGCGCCAGCCGCCGCCGCGCCTTGGCGAGCACGCGGGCGGCGACGTCGGGCCGGCGGCGGTCGCAGGCGTGGTGCAGCCCGGCCGCCACCTGCACCAGCCCCTGGAACAGGTCCCGCGGCTCGGGGGTGGTGGAGCGCCAGATCGTCTCCCACGACTCGTGGGCGGCGAAGAAGCGGCCGGCGTCGAACAGGCCGATGCCCTCCCAGAGGAGGGCTCGCCGCTCCCCCGGTTCGAGCTTGGGACGGAGGATCCTCGTCAAGGCAGCAGCGTGGATGGCGAGGGAGAAAGCCTCCGCGGATGGAACGACTTCCTCACGGTATCCCCATCCTCTTTCTCTTCTCCCACAGCGCCTTGCGGCTGATCCCCAGCAGCTCGGCCGCCCGCCCCTGGTGGCCGCGGGTGAAGGCGAGGGCCTTGCGGATCTCCTCGCGCTCGATCTCGGCCAGCGGCCGCGGGCGAGCGTCAGTGCCCGTGGCCGTAGGCGCCGGGTCGAGCACCTCGCCGCGCGCCAGGATCACTTCCCGCTCGAGGAGGTTGCGCAGCTCGCGGAGGTTGCCCGGCCACGGGTGCCGGCGGATCCACTCCAGCGCCCGCGGAGACAGGCGGCAGGGGGGTCGCCCCAGCCTCTCGGCCAGCTCCGCCAGCAGCTCGTCGAGCAGCGCCGGCAGGTCGTCCAGCCGTTCGCGCAGCGGCGGGACGCGAAAGGCCAGCACCTCGAGCCGGTAGTAGAGATCCCCGCGGAACGCGCCCTGGCGGACCCGTTCGGGGAGCTGCTCGCCGGCCAGCGTCACGAACCGTACGTCGGCGGGACGCTCCTCGCCGCCGAGCGGCCGGTACCGCTTCTCCGCCAGCAGGCGCAACAGCTTGGGTTGTGCGGCCACCGGAATCTCCTCGACATGATCGAGCACCAGCGTGCCCCCGTCGGCCCGCGCCACCCGCCCCTCGGCCGCGACGTCGGCGCCGGTGAAGGCCCCGGCCCGGTGGCCGAAGAGGTTGCTCTCGAACAGCCCTGCCGGGATGGTCGCCGGGTCGACCTCCACCAGCGGCGCTGCCGCGCGCGGGCTGGAGGCGTGGACGGCGCGGGCGAGGGTCGAGCGGCCGCAGCCCCCTTCGCCGAGCAGCAGCAGCGGCGCCTCGCTGCGGGCGGCGGCGGCGAGGCCGTCGAGGGCGCGGGCGAGCCCCGGAAACCGCCGGAAGAGCTGGTCGAGGGTGGGTGGGCCCGGCAGCGGGCTCACGGTTCCGGGACGAAGCGGCTGGTGTGGTCCGGGGCGTCCGACCACAGCCGCTCGAGCCCGTAGAACTGGCGGCGGTCGTCGTGGAAGACGTGCAGGACGAAGTCGCCGTAGTCCATCAACACCCACTGCCCGCCCTGGTACCCCTCGACGTGGAGCGGACGGACCTTCTGCTGCCGCAGGCGCTCGTCCACCGCGTCGGCGATCGCCTGCACCTGCCGCGGGTTGATACCGCTGCAGATCAGGAAGTAGTCGGTGAACTGCGTCACCGCGCCGATCTCCAGCACCCGCATCGCCTCGGCCTTGCGGTCGAGGGCGGCCGCTACCGCGTCGCGGACCAGCTCGTCGAGATCGGTCGTGGGGGGGGAGTCGGGCGCCTCAGAGGGGAGGGGGCTCTTCGTCATAGAGGTGGTACTTGCGAGCGTAGTCTAACACCAACGGATGGAGGTGCCCGCGGGGCGGGGTCTCGCCGCGCCGCAGGTGGTCACGGAGGCGAGAGGCGGAGACGTCGCACGGCGTGGTCGCGAGCAGCAGGATGCGCCCCGTCTCGATCGCCGCCACGACCTCCGGCGGCAGGCCCTGGCGCAGCTCCGACGGCGACCAGCCGGGGCGCTGCAGCACCACCAGCCGCGCCATCTCCACCAGCTCCCGCCAGCGGCGCCAGGTGACGAGCTCGGTGAGCGCATCGCTGCCCAGCAGGAGGTGGAGCTCGGCGTCGGGCCGCGCGGCGCGAAAATGCTCCAGCGTCTCCACCGTGTAGGCAGGGCCCGCCTGCAGCAGCTCGTGGCCGGAGACGTACAGCCCCTCCGCGGCGAGCAGCGCCAGCTCGACCATGGCGAAGCGGGCGAGGGGCGGCGCCACCCGGCGCGCCGTCTTGTGCGGCGGCTGGCCGGTGGGGAGGTAGAGCACCCGCTCGAGGCCCAGCCGCCGCCGCGCCTCCTGGACCGGCGCCACGTGGCCGCGATGGATCGGGTCGAAGCTGCCGCCGAAGAGCCCCAGCTTCATCCGGCGGCGTCCTGCGAGGAGCGGTCCAGCAGCGCCGCCAGGCGCTGTACCAGCTCGTCGATCCCGGCACCGGAGGCCGAGCTGATCGCGTGGTGCGGCAGGCCGCGGCGCGCCGCGGCAGCGGCCAGCTGGCGCCGCGCCTCCTCGTCGGCGGCGTCGAGCTTGCTGCCCACCAGCAGGCGCGGGCGGTGCAGCAGGGTCGGATCGAACGCCGACAGCTCGCGCTCGACGACCTCGAGGCCCTCCTCGACCCCGGCGCCGGTCAGGTCGACCAACTGCACCAGCGCCCGGCAGCGCTCGACGTGGCGCAGGAACTGGATGCCCAGACCCGCCCCCGCGGCGGCCCCGGCGATCAACCCCGGCAGGTCGGCGAGCACGAAGGTCCGCGTCCCCTCGGGGTCGACGGCGACGACCCCGAGGTTGGGGACCAGGGTGGTAAACGGATAGTCGGCGATCTTCGGCCGCGCCGCCGAGACTACGCTGATGAGGGTGGACTTGCCGGCGTTGGGCAGCCCCACCACCCCGACGTCGGCGAGCAGCTTGAGCTCCAGGCGCACTCGCCGCTCCTGCCCCTCGCGGCCCGGCTCGGAGCGGCGAGGCGCCTGCCGGGTAGCGGTGGCGAAGCGGGCGTTGCCGCGACCGCCGCGCCCACCCGCGGCCACCAGCAGGCGCTGCCCGTGCTCGAGGACCTCGCCCAGGCCCTCGCCGGTCTCGGCATCCCATGCCACGGTGCCCGGCGCCACCGGCACCACCAGGTCCTCGCCGCTGCGGCCGGTGCGGCGCGAGCCCTCGCCGTGGCGGCCGCGCTCGGCGGCGTACAGCGCCGGCCGGCCGAGGTGGTAGAGGGTGTTCAGCCCCTCGTCGCCCTGCAGGTACACCGAGCCGCCGTGGCCGCCGTCGCCCCCCGAAGGCCCGCCTCGCGGCACGTACTTCTCGCGGCGAAAGGCGGTGCAGCCGTTGCCGCCGTCGCCTCCCCGGACGTGGATGACCGCTTCGTCGAGGAACTGCACCAGCAGAGCGTAACGGAGTCGATGGGTGGCGACACCTATCCAGCCCGGGTGGGCGGGCGGCGCGTGGAGGGTCGGCGGTCGGGGACCGCCCCCAGAGCTGGCGGCCGCAGCCCGCTATTCCGCGGGGAGGACGCTGACGAAGGTGCCGCGGCGCCCCTTCTTCTGGAACTCCACCACCCCGTCGATGAGCGCGAAGAGGGTGTCGTCCTTGCCGCGACCCACGTTGCGGCCCGGGGTGACACGGGTGCCGCGCTGGCGCACCAGGATCGTACCGCCGGTCACCTGCTGACCGCCGTAGCGCTTGACGCCGAGGTACTGCGGGTTGGAGTCGCGGCCGTTGCGGCTCGAGCCCTGTCCCTTCTTGTGAGCCATGGTGATGGGTCTCCTGAGAACGCCAGCCGGCGGCGCTTAGAGCTGGATGTCCTGGATGCGTACCCGCAGCAGGTTCTGGCGGTGCCCGGCGGTGCGTCGGTATCCCTTGCGCCGCTTCATCTTGAACACCTTGAGCTTGGGCGCCCGCACCTCGTCGAGCACGATGCCGTTGACCCGCGCGTCCGAGAGCACCGGGTCGCCCACCTTGGTGCCCCCCTCGCCGCTGACCAGCAGCACCCGGTCGAACGACACCTGGCGCACTTTCTTGCCGCTGAC
>DATKEH010000135.1:0-11204 GCA_035546355.1 Thermoanaerobaculia bacterium | reverse complement strand
GGGCGACCACACCGGCTCGACTCCCCCGGAGCCGGAGACGGTCCACTTCGGCCCGGGCTCGGGGAAGCGCTCCACGTAGACCTCGTCCCGCCCCGACTCGTTGGAGACGTAGGCCAGCCAGCGGCCGTCGGGGGACAGCCGGACCCCGCGCTCGTTGGCGGCGGTCGCCCGATAGGGGCGGGTGCCACCCGTGTTCAGGTCCAGGACCCAGATGTCTCGGGCGGTCCGCGGGTCGACCTCGTAGAAGACTAGGGCCTCGCCGTCGGGGGTGAAGGTGCCCAGCCACTGCTCCAGCGGCCGGACCAGGAGGGGCGTGACGGTACGCTGCCCGCCGAGCGCCGCGAGATAGAGGTCCCAGTTGCCGGCGCGGTCGGAGACGACGGCGACGCGCTGGCCGTCCGGGTGCCACGCCGGTTGGGCGTTCCTCGCTTCGGCAGTGAGGATGGCCCGGGTGCCGCGCCCGAGATCGAAGATCTCGACGTGCCGCGCGCCGATCTCGGAGCCGATCTCCACCGCCAGTCGCGAGCCGTCGGGCGACAGCCGGGGATGGGAGAAAAACGCGCGGTGGTCGACGGCGATCTCCTCTCCACCCTGGCGATCGACCCAGAACAGGGCGGCGTCGCTGGTGGCCTCTCCGCCCACGTACGCCAGCGTGCCGGCGGCGGAGGTCTCGAAGTTCGCAGCGCCGTGGTCGCTGTGCATGGAGAAGCCGGACAGCACCGGCACCGGCGTGTCCAGGAGCCGTCCTCGCAGGGCATCGAAGGGGGCGGCGAGGAGCGATCCCTCTTGCGCGAACACCAGGTAGCCGCCGCGGAGGTAACGGGCCTTGACGACCTGCTGCACCCCCGGGACGGCCTGGTGCTCGCGTCGCGCCAGGTCGAAGATGGCAGGGCGCGGGCCTTCCAGGGTCTGGAGGATGAACAGCACGCGCTCGCCGCCGGGAAGGAAGGTCGGCCAGCGGTGCTGTACGGCGCCCTCCGCCCCTCCGGGAGTCAGCAGCTCGGGCTCGCCGCCACTGTCGGCGACCTGCCAGAGGCCCGAGGAGTACGACGCGAAGACGATGGTCCCGTGCTCTCCCCAGGTGGCGCCGAGGTTGTCCAGGGGGGCGTCGGCCAGATCGACCGGGGCGCCGCCGCCGACCGGGGCCTTCTTCAGCCGGTCGCTGGCAAAGAAGGCCAGCCAGCGCCCGTCAGGGGAGAAGAACGGGTTCGAAGCGCCTTCGGATCCCGGCACCGGGCGGGCGTCGAGCGCGGCGAAGTCGCGCAGGTAGAGGTGCGTCTCCCCCCTCGTGTCCCTGACGACGTAGGCGAGCGTCCTGCCGTCCGGAGAGAGGGCCAGGGGGTCGAGGCGCCCGCCCAGGTCGAGCTGACCCTGAGCCGAGGCGTCGACGGTCCAACGGCTCGGTCGGCGGGCGGGCGCATCGGCGCCGGCGCCGGTGCCGGCGAGCCACCCCCAGACCGCGAGGGCGCCGAGCAGGGCACCCACCAACGCGGCGAGCGCGAGCCGGATCGGGGGGCGCATCCGCGCAGCAGGGCGCTGATCGGCCGGCTCTCCGGGAGCCCCCGCCAGGACGTCGGCGAGCTCGATCCGCGCGTCGGCGACGTGGTGCAGGCGCTGGCGCGGGTCCTTGGCCAGGCACCGCCGCAGCACCTTGCGCACCGGGGCGGGCAGCGAGGACGGCAGGGCCGACCAGTCGGGCTCCCCCGCCACCACCGCCCCCAGCGTGTCCGCCATCGACGAGCCGGCGAAAGCGCGCCTGCCGCAGAGCATCTCGTACAGGACGCAACCGAACGCCCAGACGTCGGCTCGGGCGTCCACCGCCCCGCCTCGCGCCTGCTCCGGGCTCATGTAGGCGGCGGTGCCGAGGACCACCCCCGCCACCGTGCCCTGGTAGGTGAGGGTCGGCGAGTCGAGGAGGTCGGACCGCGGGCTCCCTCCACCCTCCGCGGCGAGGGCCTTGGCCAGCCCGAAGTCCAGGACCTTGACCTGGCCCTGCCCGTCGATCATCACGTTGGCGGGCTTGAGGTCGCGGTGGACGATGCCCCGGCCGTGAGCCGCTTCGAGAGCCCCGGCCATCTGGATGGCGAGGCCGAGGGCCTCGGCCAGCGGCACCGGTCCCCGCGCCCCCCGCTCGGCCAGGGTCTCGCCCACCACCAGCTCCATGACCAGGAACCGGCGACCCTGGTGCTCCCCGACGTCGTAGACGGCGGCGATGTGGGGGTGGTTGAGGCTCGCCAGCAGCCTGGCTTCGCGCTCGAAACGGCCCAACCGCTCGGGGTCGGCCACCAGCGCTTCGGGGAGCACCTTGATCGCCACCTCCCTTCCCAGGCGCTCGTCCTGGGCGCGATACACCTCCCCCATACCGCCTTCGCCGAGCTTGGCGGTGATCTCGAAATGCCCGATCCGGGAGCCGATCACGTAGACGGGATTGTACCGGCTGGCCCCAGGGGCGCTCGATTCCGAAAATCCGGAGCCGACCGACCGACGCTGCGGCAGGTCCTAGCGCCGGGCGAAGCGCTCGGCGAAGAAGTCGCCCTCCTTCCACGCCGGCGCCTCGGCGGCGTCGGCGACGTCGCGGACCAGCAACGCCACCCCGCGGGTGAAACGCGCCACCGACTCCCAGTCCACCGGCAGCGCCAGGTCGTCGCTCGGCATGTGGTAGTGGGTGGCGAGGAACTGCCGCACCACCGCCTCGCCGTCCACTGCCGGATCGCGCGCCCGGTTGCCGGGCACCGGGTAGAGGGCCGGGATCCCGCGCTCGACGAAGGGGTACTGGTCGCTGCGGACGAAGATGACCTCGTCCGGCATCGGGTCGGGGACGAGAGCGAAGCCGGCGGCGGCGAAGGCGCCGGCCGCGGCCTCGCCGAGCGTCGAGTGCTCGGCGCCGTAGGCCACCACCTCGTCGACCGGGAAGAGGAAGAGCGGCATGTCGAGGTTGACGTTCGCCACCAGGCTCGCCAGCGGCACCGGCGGGTGGTGGGCGAGGTACTCGGCACCCAGCAGCCCCTTCTCCTCGGCGGTGACGGCGGCGAACAGCAGCGAGCGCCGCGGCCGCTCGGCGGCCTCGGCGAGGGTGCGCGCCACCTCCAGCAGGATCGCCACCCCGAGGGCGTTGTCGTAGGCCCCGTTGTAGATCCTGTCGCCGTTCACCGCCACGCCGGTGCCATGGGCGTCGAGGTGGGCGGTGACCACCACGTGCTCGCTGCGCAGTCGCGGGTCGCTGCCCGGCAGCACGCCGAGCACGTTGGGGCTGGTCAGGTCGCGGTGCTGGCTGCGCGCCCGCAGCTGCAGCACGGCGGGGAGGGCGAAGCCTCCCGCCCGCCCCGCGGAGCCGCGCGCGAGGAGCTCGTCCAGCGTGCGGCCCGAGCCGGCGAGCAGCTCGGCCGCTCCGCGGTGGCTGACGCGAGCCTCCGCCTGCAGCGTGCCCGCGGCGTGCGGGGCCCCGTTACCCGGATCGAGCCAGTCCATCGCCGGCCGCCCGGCGTGCCGTACCCGGCGCTCCCAGGGTACACGCCCGTCGTCGGTGCGCGAGGCGACGGTCACCAGCGCCACGGCGCCGCGCGAGCGGGCGGCGTGCCGCTTGGTGTCGCTGCTGGAGTAGTAGGCGCGCGGGTTACTGGGGAACCGTGCCGGCGCGCCGCTGAGCACCAGCACCGCCTTGCCGGCGACCTCCAGCCCGGCGTAGTCGTCGTGGCCGAGCTCGGGTGCGCTGACTCCGAAGCCGGCGAACACCAGCGGCGCCGACACCTCCACCGCGCGCCGCGCCGGGTCGCCGCGCATCAGGAAGTCCTCCCCCCACGCCAGCCGCCGGCGCTCACCGCCCACCCGCACGGTCAGCGTCGCGCTCCCCCGCTGCAGGCGCGCCTCGCGCAGCGGCACCGGCTGCAGGTATCCGTCGCCGACCGCGGGGGTCAGCCCGAAGGCGCGGAAGCGGCCCGCCACGTAGAGGGCGGCTTCGTCGTGGCCCGCGCTACCGGCGGCGCGGCCGGCGAGCCGGTCGGCGGCGAGGACGCGCAGGTGCGCCTCGACGCGGCCGGCCGCCACGGAGGGGAGGGGCCCGGGCGCGGCGGCGGCGAGGACGGCGAAGGCCAGCGCGCCCACGAGGGCGACGGAACGGGCGCGAGAGGCCTGCACGGCAGGGGCGATCCGGCAGGGCGCTCCGGCCGCGGTCTCCGCTTCCGCTCTACCGCCGGCGGCCGCTGATCAGGAACAGCGCAGCCGCCGGAATCGCCACCGACGCGGCGCCCAGGCCGACCAGGCCCGCCGTCACCCGGCGCAGCGTGCGGCTCTCCTCGAGCCCCTTGCGCACCGCGATGGCGGTGAGCGCCGCCCTGGGGTGGCGGGTGACGAAGGTGGTGCGGGGCGCCTTGCTGTAGGCGTAGAGGATGCCCAGTTGCTTCAACATGGCTCCTCCCCCTAGCGGCTGAGCATGCCGAGGGCGATGACCGCCACGCCGGCGACGATGAGGGCGGCCTTGCCGGGATTGCGACGGGCCTTGCGGCTGAGCTTGCGCCCGCCCTTGCGCCCCATCCCCATGACCTGGGACTCGACGCGCGAATACCCCTTGCGCAGCTCGGTGGCGCCCTGGCGTGAATAGCTCCGCGCGGCCTCGATGCCGTCGCGGCCCAGCTCCTCCAGCGCCTCGGCCGCCCGCTCGATCCCCGGCTCGGCGCGGTCGAGGGCGTCGTTGAGGGCCCTCTTGGTGGTCTTGACGGCGCGGCGTACCCGGCGCCTGGTGGTGTTTCTCTGCAGTAGCATGCGGTGACCTCCTCGGTGATGATCGTCTACCGCGCCCGAATCGGGCGTACGGTCGCCCGTTCCCTCTGCAAACGGCGTACCGGGGGCCTCCCTCGTCGTGGCTGATAGGGTTTCGCCCGCGAGACGAGCGGCGCGCGGCGCGGCGTTTGCAGCCCGGGTGCAGCCACGGAGGGAGAGCATGACGACGACGATCGGCCTCATGGGGTTCGGCAGGATCGGCCGTAGCCTGTTGCGCATCCTCTACAAGCGGGACGACGTGCAGGTGGGCGCCATCAGCGACAACGCCGACCATGCCGGGCTCGAGTACCTGCTGCGATACGACACGATCCTGGGCCGCTTCCCCGACCTGGTGAGCGTGCGCGACGGCCACCTCTTCGTCGCCGGGCGCCGCATTCCGATGCTGTCGAGCGAGCGCCCCGGCGAGGTGCCGTGGGGGGAGCTGGGGGTGGACGTCGTCATCGAGGCCACCGGCCGCAACCGCACCCGCGCCGAGCTCGAGAGCCACCTGGAGGCCGGCGCCAAGCGGGTGGTGCTGTGCAGCCCACCGGCCGAGCCCCCGGACATCACGGTCGTCATGGGCGTCAACGACGACGCGCTGCGTCCCGAGCACCGGATCGTCTCCAACGCCTCCGGCACCGCCCACTGCGCCGCCCCGGTGATGAAGATCCTGCACCGCGCCTTCGGCATCCGCCGCGCCTTCTTCACTACCGTCCACGCCTACAGCAACCAGCAGCGTCTCGCCGACGTGCCGGCGGAGGACAAGCGCACCGGCCGCGCCGCGGCGGAGAACATCATTCCCCAGGAGACCAAGGCGGACGAGATCGTCGAAGAGCTGATCCCCGACCTGCGGGGCAAGGTGACGGGGATGGCGCTCAACGTGCCGGTGCCCAACGGGTCGGTCGTCGACCTGGTCTGCTGGCACGAGCAGCAGGTGTCGGCGGAGGACGTCAACGACGTGGTGCGTACCGCCGCCGCCGCCGACTGGCAGGGCATCGTCGACTACGAGGACGGGCCCATCGTCTCCGGGGACATCGTGTGCACGGCGGCCTCGGCCACCTTCGACTCGCTGGCGACGATGGTGGTCGCCGGCACGATCTCCAAGACGCTGTCCTGGTTCGACAACAGCTGGGGCTACTCCCACCGCGCCATCGACCTGGTGCGCCGCCTGGCGGAGCTGGAGAGGAGGGCGGCGTGAGCATCCGGGTCGGCATCAACGGTTTCGGCCGCATCGGCCGCAGCGTCTTCCGCATCCTCTCGCACCGCGACGACGTCGAGGTGGTGGCCATCAACGACCTCTACGACAACGACCAGCTGGCCTACCTGCTCAAGTACGACACGGTGATGCGCACGTTCCCCAGGGAGGTGCGGGCCGACGACGAGGCGATGTACGTCGACGACCGCAGGATCGCGATGACCGGCGAGCGGGACCCCGCCGCCATCCCCTGGGGCGACCTCGGCGCGCAGATCGTCGTCGAGTCGACGGGCGTCTTCCGCAGCCGCGACCAGCTCGAGCAGCACCTGCGCGCGGGCGCCGGCAAGGTGATCCTCACCGTGCCGCCCAAGGGCGACATCGACGCCATGGTGGTGATCGGCGTCAACGACGACCAGCTGCGTCCCGAGCACCGGCTGGTGTCCAACGCCTCCTGCACCACCAACTGTCTGGCGCCCCTGGCCAAGATCCTCGACGATGCCTTCGGCATCGAAGAGGGGTTGATGACGACGGTGCACGCCTATACCAACGACCAGCGGCTGGCCGACGTGCCGCACAAGGACCTGCGCCGCAGCCGGGCGGCCGCCGCCAACGTCATCCCCACCACCACCGGCGCGGCCCGCGCCGTGGGCAAGGTGCTGCCCCACCTGCAGGGAAGGCTCGACGGCATGGCGATCCGCGTGCCGGTGCCCGACGGCTCGATCGTCGACCTGGTGTGTGAGCTGCGCGCCAAGCCCGGAGTCGACGAGATCAACGCGGCGGTGCGGGAGGCCGCCGCCGGGCCGCTGTCGCGCATCGTCGAGTACAGCGAGGTGCCGCTGGTGTCGAGCGACGTCATCGGCAACCCCCACTCCTCGATCTTCGATGCCCTGTCGACGCGGTCCAAGGGCGACGGCTGGGCGAAGGTCGTCTCCTGGTACGACAACGAGTGGGGATACTCGCAGCGCGTCGTCGACCTGGTAGACCGGCTGGCGGCGCTCGGCTGACGCCCCCGCCTCCGCAGCTCTCCTGGCTCTCGTCGCACCCGGTCCGTGCCTCCTTTGGCCCGCGGACAGGGGAATTTTTGCCTCGGTGATCCTTGTAACTCCTACAACCACCGGGCTCCCCGGCTCCTACCCCGAACTACATTCGGCGTGGAATGATTTACCACTGCGGTCTGTTGTTAGGTACGAGTCAACACGACATCGCGACCCGCCGCCGAGGGGTGGTCGGACACACGAGAAGCCAGCAAGAGGAGTAAGGGATGCATCTCGACGGCACCACACTGCGCCAACTAGCGAACAGGATCGTCACCGGGGTCCGCCGCGCGGACAGCATTCGTATCCGTCGCATCGCCGCCGCCCATGCGCTGGTCCTGGGGATGTTGTTCACGCTGCACCCGTTCAGCCGCCTGGACGCGCAGAGCGAGGAGTTCCTGCGCGCCGCCATCGCCGGCGAGGACATCCTCGCCGGTCTGACGGCCGAGGAGCGGCACGCGCTGGCCGAGCTGGCCCACTGGGTCCACCCCGAGCTGCTGGCAGACGGCGTCTGTGAGGACGTCCGCCGCAACGGGTCGAGCTTCGCCCTCTTCCGCGACCTCTCGCCCGCCGCGCAGCGGCAGGCGGTGGTCGAGGCGCTCCCCTTCGGTGAGCTGATCGTCCGCGTCGCCGACCGGCACGACATGGACCCCCTGCTGATCGCGGCGGTGATCGAGGTGGAGTCGTGCTTCGAGCCGCGGGCGGGCTCGCACAAGGGCGCCCAGGGGCTGATGCAGCTGCTGCCCTCGACGGCCGGCCTGCCAGCGAAGGCGCTGCACGACCCCGAGACCAACCTCACCAAGGGGACGCTGTACCTCAAGGAGCTCATCGAGCGCTTCGACGGCGACCTCGAGCTGGCGCTGGCGGCCTACAACGCGGGTCCCACCAACGTGCGGCGGTTCGATGGCGTGCCCCCCTTCCCGGAGACCGAGAACTACGTCGAGAAGGTCCTCGGGATCTACGTCGGGCACCACCAGCAGGCCTGGAAGGCGAGCGGGCTCACCGAGCTGGTGGGTCTGACCGCCCGCGCCTGATCCCCGCTTCGCAGACAGGGCGTCGGGGCGCTACTGCTGCGGCGGGGCAGCCGCCCCTTCCGAGTCCACCACCTCCAGCAGCTCCACCTCGAACACCAGGGTCGAGCCCGGCAGGATCTTGCCCTGGCCGCGGTCGCCGTAGGCGAGCTCCGGCGGGCAGGTGACCTTCGCCTTGCCCCCCTCCTTCATCCGCTGCAGGACCTCGGTCCAGCAGGGGATGACCCGGTCCAGCGGGAAGGTGGCCGGGGTGCCGCGCTCGACCGAGCTGTCGAACACCTCGCCGTCGCGCAGGGTGCCGTGGTAGTGCACCCGCACCGTGTCGGTGGGGCCGGGGCTGTCGCCGGCGCCCTCCTGCAGCGAGCGGAAGACCAGCCCGGACTCCGTCTTCTCGGCGCCCTCTTCGGCCACCATGGCGGCCACGAAGTCGCTCCCGGCCTGCTTCTCGGCATTGGCGGTGGACTCGGCCCGCCGCTGCGCCAGGGCCTGCACCTGGGGCCAGACCGACTCGACGTCGATGCGCGGCTCCTGACCCAGCGCGTGGTCCTCGATCCCCTGCAGGACGTAGCGGACCTCGTCCGCGGTGAGGGAGAAGGACTGGAGGTTCTGCCCCAGGGCGAAGCCCAGGGTGTAGAGGGTCTTCTGCTCGTCGGTCTCGAGCTGCAGCGACGCCTCGTCCGGGGCGGCGGTCGCCGTCTCCGGCTCGGCGGCGCAGGCCGGCATCACGACGAGCAGCGCGAGGGCGAGGACAGCTAGGATCCAGCGTGGCATCATCAGGCTCCTTTGCGGGTATGGGAGAGCGGAGAGTGGGGGCGCGCTGGGGCGGCGCCTGGGGTCGACAGAACATAGCACGCGGCCCGCTCTCCCCCGCCGGCACCGCCGGCGCGCTGGCGGAAGGTGGATCGCGGCGGCCGCCGCCACGCGCAGCGAGTACAATCCCGGCGCCCATGGACACCTCCCACACGGTCCTCGCCAGCGTCCCCACTCGCGAGGGCCTCCTCGAGCTGCGGCGTCAACCCGGCGACGCCTTCGAGATCACGCTCGGCGGCCGGGTCCTGCACTCCAGCGGCAGCGGCCTCGGCCGCGCCCTCGGGGAGCTGGCCGCCCACCAGCTCGGCGACCTGCCGGCACCGCGGGTGCTGCTGGGCGGGCTGGCCCTGGGGCTGACGCTGCGGGCCCTGCTCGACGCCCTGCCGGCCGCGGCACGGGTCACCGCGGCCGAGCCCTCGCCGGAAGCGGTCGCATGGTGCCGCGGGCCGCTCGCCGAGCTGAACCGCGGCGCCGTCTCCGACCCGCGGGTCGAGGTGGCGACCGCCGAGATCGCGGACGTGATCCAGATCGCCTCCGCCCCCGCCGCCGACCGCTACGACGCCATCCTGCTCGACCTCACCGCCGTCGTCGCGCCAGCGGGCCAGACGCCAGAGCGCCACACCTCCAGCCGCCGGGCGCTGGAGACGGCGCATCGCGCGCTGACCGCCGAGGGGCTGCTGGCGGTGGCCGCCGGCGGCGCCGACCCGGGGCTCGAGCGGCGGCTGGCGGCGGCGGGGTTTCGCGTCGAGCGGCGCCACCCCCCGGTCGACGACCAGGAATCCGTCGTCTACCTGGCCCGCCGGATCGCGCGATCCGAGGATTGAAGGCCGTCCCGGGCGCGCAGGAATCCCCGCGGGGCGCCGGACGTTGCAGGAGTGGGCGCGATAGGATCGCGCCGCTCGCGGCCGCGAGGCCGCACTCCCACACATCGCCATGAGTCAGAACCACGAGAGCGTCTCGCGCCGGCGGACCTTCGCGATCATCTCGCACCCCGACGCGGGCAAGACCACCCTCACCGAGAAGCTGCTGCTGTTCGGCGGCGCCATCCAGCTCGCCGGCGCCGTCAAGGCGCGCGGCGAGCGGCGCCGCGCCCGTTCGGACTGGATGAAGGTGGAGCAGGAGCGCGGCATCTCGGTGACCGCCTCGGTGATGACCTTCGAATACGACGGCCGTACCTTCAACCTCCTCGACACCCCGGGTCACGAGGACTTCAGCGAGGACACCTACCGCACGCTCACCGCCGTGGACTCCGCGGTGATGGTGCTCGACGCCGCCAAGGGCATCGAGGCGCAGACCCGCAAGCTCTTCGAGGTCTGCCGCATGCGCGAGGTGCCGATCATCACCTTCGTCAACAAGCTCGACCGCGACGGCCGCGACCCCCTGGAGCTGCTCGACGAGATCGAGAAGGACCTGGCGCTGGAGGTGGCGCCGGCCACCTGGCCGATCGGCCAGGGGCGGAGCTTCCTCGGCTGCTACGACCTGTTCGGCGACCGCCTGCTGCTGCTCGACCGGGCGCGCCGCGAGGTGGCGGACCCGGGGATCGCGGTGCAGGGCCTGGACGACCCGCAGCTCGACCGGCTGCTGCCGGCGGACGTGGTCGGCCGGCTGCGCGAGGAGGTGGAGATGGCGCGCGCCCTGTGCCCGCCGTTCGACCTCGAGAGGTACCGCGCCGGGCAGCTGACGCCGGTGTTCTTCGGCAGCGCGCTCAACAACTTCGGGGTGCAGGAGCTGCTGCACGCCCTGGCCGAGCTGGCGCCGGCGCCGCGGCCGCAGCCCGCCGTCGAGCGGCTGGTCGACCCGCACGAGGAGCCGGTCGCCGGCTTCGTGTTCAAGATCCAGGCGAACATGGACCCGCAGCACCGCGACCGCGTCGCCTTCGTGCGGCTGTGCTCCGGGCGCTTCCGTCGCGGGATGAAGATGCGCCACGTGCGGTCGGGCAAGACGCTGGCGGTGCACAACCCGCTGCTCTTCCTGGCGCGCGACCGCGAGCTCGCCGAGGAGGCCTGGGCGGGAGACATCATCGGCATCCCCAACCACGGCAACCTGCGCATCGGCGACACGCTCACCGAGGGCGAGACGCTGCGCTTCACCGGCATCCCCAGCTTCGCGCCCGAGCTGCTGCGGCGGGTGCGCCCGGTGGACCCGATGCGCGGCAAGCACCTGGGCCGGGCCCTGCTGCAGCTCGCCGAGGAGGGTGCCGCGCAGGTGTTCAGGACGCGCGTCGGCAACGAGTGGATCGTCGGCGTCGCCGGCGCCCTGCAGTTCGAGGTGCTGGCCGACCGCATCCGCAGCGAGTACGACATCGAGGTGCGCTTCGAGCCCACCGCCGTCCCCACCGCCCGTTGGGTGGAGGCCGACGACCCGCGGGTGCTGCGCCGC
>DATKEH010000134.1:0-6956 GCA_035546355.1 Thermoanaerobaculia bacterium | reverse complement strand
TTCTCGGTGTTCTCTGGCCGCCAACCGGAGCGCTTCGAGGTGGAGGTGCTGGGGGTGATGCGCAACCCCTCTCCCGACGTGAGCTACGTGCTGGCGCGCCTCTCCGGCATGGGGCTCGAGGAGAGCGGCGTGGTAGCCGGCATGAGCGGCAGCCCGGTCTACGTCGACGGCAAGCTGGTGGGAGCGGTGGCCTTCTCCTGGCCGTTCGCCAAGGAGGCGATCGCCGGCATCACGCCGATCGGGGCGATGCGGGCCCTGGCCGAGTCGCCGCGGATGGCGCCGGCGGCGGCGGAGGTCGCCGGCCTCGCCGGGCTCCTCCCGACCCGCGCGTGGGAGGTCGCGGCCGGGCTGGGGTTGCCGGCGGCGGTGGCGCCGGCGCCCTGGTCCGTCGCGGCGCCGGACGGTTCCACCCTCGAGCCGCGGGCCCGGCTGGCGGCCGAGCTGTCCCGGCTGCGGCCGCTGATGGCCGGGCAGGGCGCCGGGGCGGTGGGTTGGAGCAGCGCCGGGTTCGGCGCCGGTACCCAGGAGCTGCTGGCCCGCGGCCTGGGGGCGGTGATGCCCGCCGGGGAGGCGCTGCCCGGAGGCGTCTGGGCGGAGCTGCAGCCGGGGGCCGCGGTGGCGGCCGTGCTGGTCGACGGCGACCTGCGCCTGGCGGCCACGGGAACCGTCACCGACCGCCGCGGCGACGAGGTCCTGGCCTTCGGCCACCCGTTCCTGGGCCTCGGCAGCATCGCCGTGCCGATGGCCGAGGCCGAGGTGGTGACGGTGGTGGCCAACGAGCTCAGCTCGTTCAAGGTGGCCAACTTCGGCCGCACCGTGGGCGCGTTCGTCGACGACAGGTTGGCCGGCATCCGTGGCACCGTCGGCGCCGAAGCGGCGACCCTGCCGCTCACCCTGCGGGTCGACGCGGGGCAGCGCCGCGAGTACCAGGTCCGGGTCGCCCGGGTGCCGCAGCTGACGCCGGTGCTGCTGGCGGTGAGCCTGCTCGGGGCGCAGGAGGCGGCGGCGCAGAGCGCCGGCACCCTGGGTCTCGACCTCGCCGCCCGCTTCGACCTGGGGGAGCTGGGCAGCCTCGACCTGGCGCGGAGCTTCGACGGCCAGAATGCCGCGCTGCAGGCCGCCCTGTACCTCCTGGCCTATGCCAACTTCTTCGTCAACAACGGCTTCGCCGAGGTGCCGCTGGAAGGGATCGAGGTGGAGGTGAGCCACCACGCGCAGCCGCGGACGGCGACGGTGATCGGCGGCTATGCCGAGCGCAGCCGGGTGAAGCCGGGTGAGGACGTGCGGCTGCACCTCGACTTGGTCCCCTATCGAGGGGAGCCGCGGCGGCGCGAGCTCGCCTTGACGGTGCCGCGCGACCTGCCGGCGGGACGGTACTCGCTGCTGGTCGGTGACGGCGTCAGCCTCGACGCCGTCCGCCAGCTCATCGAGCCCGCGGCGCCGGTGCGCATCGGCCAGGCGCTGCGGCTGATTCGCGGCTTCCACTCGCAGCGCGACCTGGTGGTGCTGGGCGTGCACAGCGGCCAGGGCCTGTCGGTGGGTGGCGAAGTGATGCCCAGCCTTCCGGGTTCGGTGCAGAGCGTCTGGTCGGCGGCCTCGTCGGGCAGCGCCGTGCCGCTGCGCCTGACCGTGGCCCAGGAGCACGTGGAACGCTCCGATATTCCGCTCGAGGGGGCGGTGCGGATCGACCTCGAGGTGGTGCGGAGCGAGCCGCTGGCGGCGGCGGAGGCCGGCGGCGCTGGTGGCGACGCAGCGGCTGAGGAGGGGGCGGAGGCGGCGGTGTCGCCGGCGGCAACCCCGGCGCCCGCGGCGGCCGCGGAGGGAGAGCCGCAGCCCGAGGGAGGCTCGCGCCGATGAGCCGTCGCGTCCTGCCGGCCGCCCTGGCGGCCTTGCTGGCCGCCGCCCCGGCGCTGGCGGCGCCGTCGGTCCACATCCTGCGCCTGCAGTCGCGGGAGGCCTTCCTGCGCGGCACGCTGGCAGGGATTTCCATCGACCCCCACGGCACGCTGCGGCTGGCGCCACGGGCGGAGCGGCTGACGCCGCTCGACGAGCCTTTCGTCCTCTCCGCCGCCCCGCACCCCGAGGGGTGGGTGGTGGGCACCGGCAACGCCGGCCGCGTGCTGCTGGTAGAGCGCTCCGGCGCGGTGCGGCAGCTGTTCGCCACCGAGGAGCCGGAAGTGTTCGCGGTGTGGGCGGACGGCGACGGCACGGTGTACGCCGGCTCGTCACCCGAGGGCAAGGTCTACCGTCACCGCGGCGGCGCCACCGAGACCTTCTTCGCTCCCGGCGAGACCTACGTCTGGGGGTTGGCTGGCGCGCCTGGAGGCGATCTGCTGGTGGCCACCGGTACCCAGGGCAAGCTCTTCCGCGTCGACCGGCAGGGGGAGGGGCGGGTAGTGTGGGACAGCGACGACACCCACGTGCGGACGGTCCTGGTGCTGCCCGACGGCGCCGTGCTCGCCGGCACCGCCGGCACCGGGCTGATCGTGCGCATCGACGGCTCCCGCGTCCGCACGCTCCACGACGCCATCCAGCCGGAGATCGCCGCGCTGGCCGTCGCTCCCGACGGTACCGCCTGGGCGGCGGCGGTGGCCTCGGAGGCGAGCCAGGTGCAGCTGTCCGCCCCGCAGCAGTCCGAGAAGGGAGACCAGGAGGAGAGTGAGGGCGCCGGCGAGGTCACCGTGGTGGTGGTCGAAGAGGGCTCCGCTTCGCCCGAGTCGGTGGGCAGCCGGCCGCCCGGCTTCAAGGGGCCCCGTTCCGAGATCCTGCGCATCACGCCCGGCGGCAGCGTGGTATCCGCCGCCAGGCTCGACGACGAGACGGTCCACTCGCTGCTGTGGTCCGGCGACCGACTGTGGGTGGGAACGGGGCTCGAGGGGAAGGTCTATACGGTGCGCGACCGCGACCTGGTGCTGGAGAACGACGTCGACGAGCGGCAGGTGATGGCCGTCGTCCCCGACGAGGACGGGATGCCCGCCTTTGCCACCACCAACGCCGGCGCCTTCTATCGCCTCGAGCGGGGCGGCGCGCGCCGGGGCACCTACACCAGCGCCGTGCTCGATGCCGGGCATATCGCGCGGTTCGGCACCTTTCGCTGGCGGGGGGGCGCCCCCGCGGGTACCGAGGTGGCCTTCAGCTTCCGCAGCGGCATCAGCGCCGATCCCGACCGTACCTGGACCGAGTGGACGCCGGCACGCCAGGGGCAGGAACTGTCGCTGGCCGAGGTGCCGGCGGGCCGTTACCTGCAGTGGCGGGCGGAGCTGAGCGGCGAGGGCGGGGCGACCCCGGCCCTGACCGGCGGCGAGGTGAGCTTCCGGCAGGAGAACCTGGCGCCACGTATCACCGAGCTGGAGGTGCTCGAGCCCGGCCAGATCCTGGTGCCCTACAACTTCAACCCCGGAGAGCAGGTGTACGAACCGGCCCACCCCACGCGCGACGGCATCTTCACTTCCCTAGAGCCCGCCTCGAGCGACGGCGACCGGCGGCTGAAGACGCTGTGGAAGAAGGGCTATCGCACCCTCCGCTGGAAGGCCGTCGACCCCAACGACGACGACCTCGTCTATACCCTGGACTTCCGCAGCGACGAGCCGGAGGGGGAGTGGCTGCGGGTGGTGGACAAGCTCACCGAGACCCACTACAGCTTCGATGCGACGGCTCTGCCGGATGGCGTCTACCGCTTCCGTCTGCAGGCGGCGGACCGCAATCCCGGCGAAGAGGGGGAAGGGTTGAGCGACCGGCGGGTGAGCGAGCCGGTGGTGGTGGACCACACGCCGCCCGTCGTCGGCCGGGTACAGCGTAGCGGCGAAGGGCTGACCGTGTCGGTGAGCGACGCCCAGAACCCCATCCGCGAGGCCGCCTACAGCGTCGACGGCGGGCCGTGGGAGCCGGCGCCTCCCGCCGACGGCCTGCTCGACGGGCGGACCGAGACCCTCCACTTGACGGTGCCGGCTGGAGCTCGGCTGGTCATCCTGCGGCTCAGCGACGCGGCCTTCAACGTCACCACCGTCGACCTGTCGGGGGAGGTGCGGTGAGCGAGAAGCGGACCGCCGTCTACCCCGGCTCCTTCGACCCGCTTCACGAGGGGCACCTGGACATCGTCGCCCGCTGCCGGCCGCTGTTCGACGTGATCGTGGTGGCGGTGCTGGAGAACCTCGAGAAGAAGCCCCTGTTCTCGGTCGCCGAGCGGGTGGAGATGATCCGCGAGGCCCTCGGTGAGGACCCGCAGCTGCGGGTGGAGAGCTTTTCCGGCCTGCTGGTGCATTTCATGGACCGCATCGACGCGCGCGCGATCGTCCGCGGCCTGCGGGCGGTGTCGGACTTCGAGTACGAGTTCCAGATGGCGCTGATGAACCGGCGTCTGAACCCGCGGGTGGAGACGGTGTTCCTGACCCCGCGAGAGGAGTTCACCTTCGTCTCCAGCCGGCTGGTCAAGGAGGTGTGCCGGCTCGGCGGCGACCTGCAGGGGCTGGTGCCCGCGCGGGTGCTGCGCCGCCTCGAGGAGCGGGTCGGGCGGTGACGCCGGCGCTCGCCGAGCTCGTGCGGCGGATGCCGAAGGTGGAGCTGCACGTCCACCTCGAGGGCTCGATGCGCCCCCGGACCCTGCTGCAGCTGGCCCGGCGCCGCCGAGTGACCCTGCCCGCCGAGACCCCAGAGGGGCTGCGGGAGTGGTTCCGCTTCCGCGACTTCGAGCACTTCGTGGAGGTCTACCTCGCCTGCTCGCTGTGCCTGCGGGAACCCGAGGACTTCCAACTGCTGGTGGACGACTTCATGGCCCAGCAGGCACGGCAGAACGTGGTCTACAGCGAAGCGCACTTCACCATCGGCACCCATCTGATGCAGGGGGGCAGCGGCGGCGAGCTCCGTGACGCGCTGTGGGAGGCGGCGGTGGAGGGGGAGCGGCGGCACGGGGTGCGCCTGCGGCTCGTCCCCGACATCGTGCGCAACGTGCCCTACCGCTGGGCCGATCGCACGGCGGAGTGGGCACTGGACGGTAGGCAGCACGGCGTCGTCGCGCTGGGGCTCTCGGGCTACGAGGCGACGCACCCCAACGAGCCCTTCCGCTCCCACTTCGTGGCCGCCGCCGAGGCGGGTCTGCACCGCGTCGCCCACGCCGGCGAGCACGCCGGGCCGCGATCGATCCGCTCGGTGCTCGCCGTCTGCGGCGCCGAGCGTATCGGCCACGGGGTACGCGCCGTCGAGGACCCGGACCTGGTGCAGGAGCTGGCGGCGCGCGGCGTGCCCCTGGAGGTCTGCCCGAGCTCCAATTTGGCCCTCGGCGTAGTGCCGGAGCTGACGGAACACCCCTTCGACGCGCTCTACCGCGCCGGGGTGCCGGTGACGGTCAACTCCGACGATCCGCCACTCTTCGGGACCACCCTGAGCGCGGAGTACGAGCGGCTGGGGGATGCCTTCGGTTACGATGCTCCCACCCTCGCCGGCTTCGCCATCGAGGCGCTGCGCGCCTCCTTCCTGCCGGCGGACGAACGGGCGGCGCGGGAGGTGGATTTCCGACGCCAGCTCGCAGCGCTGGGCGCCGAGCTGCTCGGCGAGGCGGTGGTGCCCGCCGAACGTGCCGCCACCGCGCCGGCTTCCTGAGGACCCCGCTCCGGGCTCTACGAGCCGCCGGCCGTCCGCTGCGCTGCGACCTCCTCGAGCGCGGCCTCGCGCGCCGCCTCGAACTCGTCGCCAGGCGTCCATCGGGGAAGCGCCTCGCGTTCGGCGAGGTGCACCCCGGCCTTGAAACCCAGCCGGGCGTCGTCGACCATGCCGTCGAAGCTCCAGTCGTCGACCAGCTCGTCGCTCGGCTGGTGGTAGTGTTCCGCCTCCCAGGCCTCGATCTGCTCCTTGCCCCAGCCTTCGGGTCTGCCGACGAACTCGGTGCCGGTGTCGAGGTAGATGCCGGGCACGCCGACCTTGGCGAAGCTGAACTGGTCCGAGCGGTAGTAGAAGCCGCGGTCGGGGAACTGATCGGGTTTGACCGTCCGCCCCTGCTCCTCGGCCAGGCGCTGCACCAGCTCCCCGAGGTCGGACTTCTCCATGCCGACGAAGGTGAGGTCGCTGGTCCTGCCCCAGATGTTGCCGCGGTCGTAGTTGATCACCGCCGCCATCCTGCCGGCAGGGATGGTGGGGTGCTCGGCGAAGTACTTCGAGCCCAGCAGGCCCTGCTCCTCGGCGCCGACGAAGGCCAGCAGGATCGACCGGCGCGGCGGCTGCGGCAGCTCGGTGAAGGCCCTGGCGATGGCCAGCACCTGCGCGCATCCCGCCGCGTTGTCCAGCGCGCCGTTGTAGATCAGGTCGTCCCCCTCGACGTCGGCCGGGTCGGCGACGCCGAGGTGGTCGTGGTGGGCGCTGTAGACGACCGCCTCCTCGGTGAGCTCGGCGTCGCGGCCCGGCAGGCGCCCGAGGACATTGGCCGTCTGCACCTGGCGCACGGCGTTCTGCAGGCGCAGCGAAGTGCGGACGGCCAGCGGCACCGGCGCGAACTCCCGGCTCCTCGCCTGCTCCACGAGCTCCTCGAGCGAGTGGCCGCCGAGGGCCACCATCTCGCTGGCGGCGGCCTCGGTGAGCCAGCCGGCTACCTGGATCCGCGGCTCGTCCGCCGCCGGCAGCTCGAACTGTTCACCGCTCCACGAGGTCTGCACCACCTGCCAGGGGTATCCCGCCGACGGGTGGGTATAGATGATGATCGCGCCGGCTGCGCCGTGGCGTGCGGCGCTCTCGTACTTGTAGGTCCAGCGCCCGTAGTAGAGGCGGCGCTCGCCGGCGAACAGCTCGGGGTCCCAGTCGGGGTCGTTGTTGAGCATCAGCAGGACCTTGCCGTCGAGGTCGGCGCCCTTGTAGTCGTCCCACTCGTACTCCGGCGCCTCGATGCCGTAGCCGACGAACACCACCTCGGCGTCGTCGAGGGCGGCGGCCTCCCGCTGCACGCCCGAGCTGGCCATGAAGTCCTCCTGGCG
>DATKEH010000133.1:0-7200 GCA_035546355.1 Thermoanaerobaculia bacterium | reverse complement strand
TGCCGGCGCCGAGCGGCAGCGGGCCGCCCCGCGGCAGGGCGCGCGCGCGCCCAGGCCGACCGCGACGCCGGCGCCGGGGCAGGACACCTTCCGTCGCGAGGGCGATTACTGGCTGGTGGTGTTCGAGGGGCGCGAGATGCGCGTGCGGGACCTCAAGGGGATGCGCTACCTCTGCCGGCTCCTCGCCGAGCATGGGCGCGAGCTCTCCGCCCTCGACCTGGTGGCGCTCGAGAGCGGCGGCCACATCGCCGCCCCGGACCTCGGCGACGCCGGCGAGATGCTCGACGCGCGGGCCAAGCAGGCCTACCGCCGGCGTCTCGCCGAGACCGAGCAGGACCTGGAGGAGGCGCGTGGGCTGGGCGACCTCGCGCGGGTCGCCCAGGCGCAGCACGAACGCGACTTCCTCGTCCGCGAGCTGTCTCGAGCGGTCGGCCTCGGCGGGCGCGATCGAAGAGCCGGATCGGCGTCCGAGCGGGCGCGGGTGAGCGTCACCCGGGCGATCCGCCAGGCGATGGCGCGGCTGCGCGCGCGCGACCGGGCCCTGGGCCAGCACCTGGACCAGGCCATCCGCACCGGCACCTGCTGCGCCTACCTGCCCGACCCGCGGCTGCCGGCGCGATGGGCGTCGTGACGCGCCTCGAGCTCGTAGCGCACGCCGGCGAGGTCGGCGGTGAGGCGGAAGCCGTCCGCCGTGCGCTCGACGGGGGCGAAGGCGAGGCCCGAGGGAGCGACGAGCACGAAGCCCTCCTGGTCGCCGGCGCGCTCCCAGCCCGCGATCGGCAGCGCCTCGGTGCGCGGGTAGTGCTGGGCCAGCCAGCGCTCGACGGCGGCCGGCGGCAGGGCGAGCTGGCCGGTGACGAGGTCGGGGCCCGGCAGCACGTGGATCCAGCCAGTCATCGGCACGTCGAGGTCGCGGCCGAGCATGCGGCCGGTGTAAGCGAAGGCGCCGAGGGGCGGCTCGCCCGGGGCGGCGGTCGGCGGCAGGAAGGGGTCGGCGAGCCACTGCAGGGTCGACTCGACGCTCGGCGGGCCGCCGGTGAGGTTGGTCATCAGCGCCGCCGCGACGCCCGCCTCGGGATAGAGCACCAGCGAGGAGCGGGCGCCGCTCATCGAGCCGGAATGGTGGCGGATGGTGCGCCCGGCTGCGTCGCCGCCGATGCGCCAGCCGAGGCCGACGCCGGTGCTCTCGCCGTCGGGGAGGGCCTGCGGCGTGAAGAGCTCGGCGAGCAGCGGCGCCGGCAGGTAGCCGGGCCGCAGGTGGGCGAGACCGAAGCGGACGAGGTCTTCGGGCGTCGTCAGCAGGCCGCCGCCGGGCCACCTGAAGCTCGAGTCCTCCGGCCGCGGATGGGCCAGGCGGCCGCCGTCGACCTGCTGGTAGAAGCCGGTGCGGCCGGGGACGACCGCCTGCGCCACGTCGCCCGCCGAGTGGCGCATGCCCAGCGGCGCGAAGACCTCCCGCTCGACGAGCGCCAGGAAGGGCTGGCCGCTCGCCTTCTCCATCACCGCGCCGAGCAGCGTGTAGCCGTAGGTGGAGTAGCGGTACTCGCTGCCCGGATCGACGACGAGTGGGTCGTCGCGGAAGACGACCAGCGCCTCCTCGAGCGAGTCGAAGTGCCGCATGCCCGGGGCCTCGGGCCCGAAATCCTTGCGCTCGTAGTGGCGCACGCCGGCGAGGTGGGCGGCGAGCTGGCGCGGCGTGACGTCGCGCAGCGGCGCCGGCAGGGCGGGAAACCACGCCGCCACCGGCGCGTCGAGGTCGATGGTGCCCGCCGCGGCGAGCCGCGCCAGCGCCGCGGCGGTGATCACCTTGGAGACGCTCGCCGCCCGGAACTTCGTCTCGCCGGTGACCGGCGCCGGCGTCTCGACGTTCGCCAGCCCCAGGGTAAAAGCCCAGACGACGGCGTCGCGGACGCCCACCGCCACCGCCATCCCTGGGATGCCGGCGATGCGCTGCAGCTCGCGGGCCCGGTGCTCGGCGACCGCCGCCGCGGTGGCCGATTGCGCGACGGCCGGCCCGGCGCAGGCGGCGGCGAGCAGCAGGGCGATCGGGCGGGCGAGGCGTGGTTTCATCGCGGACTCCTCAGGCGCTCAGTCGACCAGCGCCATGCCGCGCAGCGACGATGGAGTGGGCGCGAAGGAGGCCAGCGCTTCCCAGCCGCGTCCACCGTCGGCCGAGCGGTGCACGCCTCTCTCGTCGGCGGCCCATAGCTCGCCGGGCGCTCGGCCGGCGGCGAGCAGCGGTGCGATGGTGCGCGGCGGGTCAGGCCAGCCGGCCTGCACCGCCTGCCAGCGGCCGCTTCCCTGGCGGCGGTAGACCCGGCCGTCCGCCAGGCCGGTGACGTAGGCGGCGTGGGGATGCGAGGCGGCCGACACCAGCACCGTGCCCGGATCGCCGGGGTCGATGGTGACGCTGCGCAGGTAGCCCACCGCGAGCCCCTCGTCGGGGGACTCCCAGGTCGCGCCTGCGTCGTGGCTCTCGTAGTAGCCGTCGCCGGCGGCCACGCGCAGCGTGTCCGGCAGCGCGGGGTGGATGGCCAGCTCGTGGGTGTCGTAGGGGCCGCCCGCCACGCGGTCGCGCCAGCTGACGCCGCCGTCGGCGGTGGTGACCAGGGCCCCAGCCTCGATCGCCAGCCATAGCCGGCCGGCGTGGTGCGGGTGACAGGCGACCCAGCGCACGTGGTGAGTCTGGGGGCGGGGCGGGAAGGACCACTCGGCGGCCGAGGGGAGCGCGTCGAGCCCGGCGAGCTGCCGCCAGCTCGCCCCGCCGTCGTCGGAGCGCCACAGGGCGCTCGGCTCGGTACCGGCCCACACCAGGTCCGGCTCGACCGGGCTCGCCGCGACGGCGGTCAGCTCTTCGCCGGCGAGGCCCATCGCCCGCCAGGAGCGGCCCGCGTCGTCGCTGCGCCAGATGCCGTCGCCTGAGGTACCGCACCAGGCGCGAGCGGGGGAGAGCGGGTCGGTGGCCAGGCAGGTGAGGCGGCGGCCGTCGAGATCGCGGGCCTCGCCGACCGCACCGCCGGCCGGGTCGGCGATCAGCAGCCGCTCGTGCGTGGCGACGATGACATTCACCGGCCGAGCATAGCGTTCAGGTGGATCCGCGCTCGGCCAGCCAGTCCGCCGCCTCGCGCTCGAACCACGCCATCGGCCCCTCGGCGGCGTAGTGCGGGTGGGCGAAGGCGCGCTCGCCGCGGCGCTCGAGCCCGATCTCGAGCAGCACGCGTTGCGAGCGGTGGTTCTCGAGGCTGGTGATGGCGGCGATGCGCGGCAGCCGCAGCTCCGCGAAGCCGTAGCGCAGCAGCGCCGACGCCATCTCGGTGCCGTACCCCTTTCCCCACGCCGGGCGGGCGAGCGCGAAGCCGACCTGGACGATCGTCTCGGCCCGGATGTGGTTCAGGACGTGGAACCCGACCGGGGCCCCACTGGCTCGTTCGACGGTCATCCAGACGCCGAGCCCGGGGTGCTCCTCGTAGTACTCGAGGATGCGGGTGCGCAGCAGCTCGCTCGTGCCGGCGCGGTCCCTGGCGCCGCCCAGGAAACGGCTCACCTCCGGATCGGCGTAGAGCGCCGCCAGCCAGTCGAGGTCCGCCGCCGTGAAGCGCCGCAGCGCCAGGCGCTCGGTCTCCAGCCACCAGGAGGGATCGGTCACCGGGGGAGTGTATGCGGTTGACGCCGTGCCGATCGGCGTGGCGACGAGCACCTTCACGGGCCGAGCTCGCCCCGGCGCCGGGATCTGGGCGAGCGGGGTAGGATGCTCGCCATGGTGCGCGTCGGGGTCGCCGAGCGGGTCGAGCGCGACCGCCGGGTTGCCGGCGGGGTCGGGTAGGCCGCCGGTGGCCAGAGCGAGCGCCGACGGCGAGCGCACCGTCGTCCTGCCCCGCGGCGCCGCGCAGGCGGCGACGCTGGTGCGGGCGGTCGAGGAGGTGGATCGGCGCGGCGAGTTGCTGGCGCTCGACGAGCGGCGGCGGGCCACCGAGGAGGCGCGCCAGGGCGTTGCCGAGGCGCCCAGGAAGTGGCTCGGGAGGCGGGCGGAGCGGCTGGTGGGCGCGCTGGCCCGGGAGCGGCCGCAGGTGCGGCGCCTGCTCGCCCTGACCGATCTCGGGCGCGGGCTCCTGTGGCCGACGGTGGTCTTGGCCCTGGCGCTGGGGCTGGCGAGCAACGCCCTCGGCCCCGAGCGGCGGATCCACGTGCTGGCTGCGCCGGTCCTCGGTCTGGTGCTGTGGAACGTCCTGGTCGTCCTGCTGGGGCTCGTCCACCGCGCCGTGCCGCTGCTGCCGAGCGGCCTGCGCTTCGAGCGGCCGCGCCTGCTGGCGTGGCTGGAGCGCTGGGCGGGACGCTGGGTGGAGCGGCAGGGCGCGGCCGATGACCCGCAGGCGGAGCTGTGGCGGGCGGCGTCGCGGCGCTACCTGGCGCTGTGGCTGCCGGCGCAGGCGCCGCTGGCCGCGGCGCGGGTGCGGCGGCTGTTGCACGCCGGCGCGGCGGCGATGGTGGTGGGAGCGGTGGCGGGGATGTACCTGCGGGGCCTGGTGCTCGAGTACCGGGTGAGCTGGGAGTCGACCTTCCTCGGCGGCGCGGCGGTCGACCGCATCCTCGCCGTCGTGCTGGCGCCGGCGGCGGCCCTGATGGGGCGTGACGTGCCGTCGGCGGCGGCGGCGGGTCCCCAGGGGCTGCCGGCGGCGGAGTGGATCCATCTCTGGGCACTGACCGCGGCGCTCTTCGTGCTGCTGCCGCGGGGGATCCTCATCGCCGCCGAGACGCTCCACGTGCTGCGCCGGGAGCGCCGGACGCCGATCGTCGTGCCCGAGGCCTACCTGCGGCGGCTGGCGGCGACCACCGAGGCGCGGGTCGGCCGGGTGGACGTCGTGCCCTACAGCTACCACCCCTCGCCGCAGGCGGCCGAGGCGCTCCGCGGGCTGCTGCACGACCTCTTCGGCGCCCGCGCCGAGGTCCGCCTGCGGCCGGCGGCCGAGTACGGCGCCGCCGCCGCCGAGCTGCACGGCGGCGGCAGCCTGGTGGTGCTGTTCAGCCTGGCGCAGACTCCCGAGGTGGAGGTGCACGGGGAGCTGCTGGCCGCCTGCCGCGACGGGCTGGCGGACGGCCAGGCGCTGCTCGCCGTCGTCGACGCGGCGGCCTACCGTCGTCGCCTCGGCGAGGCCGATCCCGGGGCGGCGCGGCTCGCCGAGCGCCGCCGCAGCTGGGACCGGGTCGTGCAAGCGGTGGGTCTCGTGGCCACCCATCTCGACCTCGACGACGCGGCGCCGGACGCCTCCCTGGCGGCCCTCGAACGCGGCGCCTGGCCCGGCGGCGTGCTGGGGGGCCGGCGGTGAGGCAGAGCGGGAGCCCCGCCTCCGGGAGGGCGACCGCCGGGGGTGATCGCGCCAGCCGCTCGGTCGGCGATCGCAAGATCACCCTCAGCCTGGTGTCGCACACCAACGTCGGCAAGACCACCCTGGCGCGCACGCTGCTGCGCCGCGACGTCGGCGAGGTTCTCGACCAGGCGCACGTCACCGAGGAGAGCGAGCGGTTCCAGCTTCTGGCGGTGCCCGAGGGGGAGCTGGTGCTGTGGGACACGCCCGGTTTCGGCGACTCGCGGCGCCTGCTCGCCCGGCTCGAGAAGCGCGACCGGCCGATCGTGTGGTTCCTGCAGCAGACCTGGGACCGCATCGCCGACCGCCCGCTGTGGTCGTCGCAGCAGGCGGTGCTCAACGTCCAGGAGGAGGCCGACGTCGTCCTCTACCTGGTCAACGCCGCCGAGGAGCCGGAGGAGGCCGGCTATCTGGCGCCCGAGCTCGACCTGTTGACCTGGGTCGGCAAGCCGCTGCTGCTGCTCCTCAACCAGACCGGGGGCGCTGGCGCCTCGCCGCTGCTGATGGCCGAGCGGCTGGAGGTGTGGCGCCGGGCGACGGCGCGCTGGGAGATCGTCCGCGACGTCTACGCCCTGGATGCCTTCAGCCGCGGCTGGGTGCAGGAGGGGCTGCTCTTCGAGCGCGTCGAGCGCGTGCTCGACCCCAGCGAGCGGCCGCTGATGGCCAAGCTGCGGCGCGCCTGGGAGGATCGCAACCTCGAGGTGCTGGCGCGCAGCGTCGAGGCGATGGCCCGCTACCTCGCCGCCGCCGCCGGCGACCGCGAGGAGCTGCCGGATCGGCGGCCGACGAAGGCGCAGAAGCGGCGCGCCATGCGGGCGCTGGCGGAGCGGCTGCAGGCCAGCACCCAGGAGCTGATGGCGGTGCTGCTGTCGGCCCACGGGCTGGCGGGGGCGTCGGCGGGGGAGGTCGAGCGCCAGGTCGACGCCTACGTCGTGCAGGGGGAGCTGAAGGTGGATCCCGAGCGCGGCGCCCTGCTGGGCGGCGTCGTCAGCGGCGCCCTGGGTGGCCTCGCCGCCGACGTCCTCGCCGGCGGCCTCACCTTCGGCGGCGGCATGATAGCCGGCGCCATCCTCGGCGCGCTCGGCGGCGCCGGCCTGGCCCGCGGCTTCGAGCTGGCGCAGGGCTCCCGCCGCCCGGCGGTGCGCTGGGGCGCACCCTTCCTCGATCGGCTCGCCGCCGAGACCCTGGTGCGCTATCTCGCCGTCGCCCACTTCGGCCGCGGCCGCGGCGCGTACCAGGATGCCGCCCGCCCGCCGGCGCGCCAGGTCGAGCGCTGGCGCAGCCGGGTGCAGGGCGAGCTGCGGTTGCACGAAGAGGAGATGCGAGGCGTGTGGCGCGAGCTCGGGCGGGCGGAGGATCCCGACGCGGCAGGGCCGCAGACCGCGCGGCGCCTGCGCGCGCCCCTGACGGCTGCCGCCCGCGCCGCCCTGCTCGCCGACTACCCGGAGGCCTACGAGCTGCTGCGGCGGGAAGGGTGAGCCCGTCGCCCGTAGAGGCCCCGTGCTAGGGTTTTCGAGCGCCCGTCCGGAGCTGCAAGCGATGCGCCGACCCATGCTGGCACCCCTGCTGCTCGCCATCCTCCTCGCGCAGCCGGGATGCGCGCGGGCGCAGGAAGTGGCCGCGGCGCGCGAGCCGGTGGTCGGCCTGCCGTGCGACGGCTGCGAGCTGGTGTTCGAGGGGCTCCCCGAGGAGCCGGGGTGGAGCGCCCGGATCGCCGCCGAAGGGGAGCCCGGGGAGCCGATGCGCATCGAGGGCACGGTGCGGGACGGCAGCGGCCGGGCGGCCTCCGGCGTGATCGTCTACGCGTACCACACCGATGCGGGAGGCATCTACCCGC
>DATKEH010000132.1:0-16305 GCA_035546355.1 Thermoanaerobaculia bacterium | reverse complement strand
CGGGAGCGGGGACCCGCATCGAGGCGCAGGTTCCGCTCGCCGAGCGGGAGGAGGGGTGATGGCCCAGATCCGCGTGCTGGTGGCCGACGACCACACCATCGTGCGCCAGGGAGTGGTGAGCCTGCTCTCGGCCACCGGCGACTGCGAGGTGGTGGCCGAGGCGGCGGATGGCCTCGAAGCGGTCGAGAAGGCGCAGGCGACGCGCCCCGACGTCGCCGTGCTCGACCTCGGCATGCCCCGGCTGGCCGGCATCGAGGCGGTGCGGCGCATCCACCAGGGCCTGCCGCGCACCCGCATCCTGGTGCTCACCATGCACGAGGAGGAGGAGTACGTGCTGGCCCTGGTGCAGGCCGGCGCCTCCGGGTACCTGGTCAAGGACAGCGCCGCGGGCGAGCTGGTGGCGGCGGTGCGGGCGCTGGCCGCCGGCAAGGGGTACTTCGGGCCCTACGCCGCCAAGGTCCTCGCCGAGCGGTACCGCCGCCCCGACGGGGCCCCCGAGGACCCCTACGGCAGCCTCACTCCCCGCGAGCGCGAGGTCTTCCACCTGGTGGTCGAGGGGAGGACCACCAAGGAGATCGCCAAGGAGCTCGGCATCAGCGTCAAGACCGCGGAGAACCACCGCACGCGGATGATGGACAAGCTCGACGCCCACAACACCGCCGAGGTGGTGCGGTATGCGGCGAAGAAGGGGCTGCTGCCTTAGCGGCGACGGACCACCCGAGCCCGCTGCGCCCACCCGGGTGAGGAGCCCCGATGCGCCGCCTGACCTCGCTGCCGTTCTGCACCGCCCTGCGCCAGGCGCTCGCCGAAGGCTACGGCATGGCCGCGCTGCGCCAGGACCTGATGGCGGGCGTGGTGGTGGGAACGGTGGCGGTGCCGCTGTCGATGGCCCTGGCCGTCGCCGCGGGCGTGCCGCCGCTGCTGGCGCCGCTGTTGGGCTACCTGCCGCTGGCCTCGCTGGCGGCCCTGCTGCTGGTGGTGGCGTTCCGCATGAGCGAGTACCGCCACGTCGCTCGAGTGAGTCGCCGGGCGCCCCGCAGCGACGTCGTGGTCCTGTGGAGCTGCCTCGGGCTCACCGTCGCCTTCGACATGGTGGTGGCGGTGTCGGTCGGCGTGGTACTGGCGGCGCTGCTGTTCATGCGGCGGATGGCCGAGGTGGCCGAGGTGCGGTTGCTGGCCGAGACCCACCCCCTGCCCGGCGGGCCGCTGCCACCGGGGCTGATCGTCTACGAGGTGGCGGGGCCGCTGTTCTTCGGCGCCGCGCAGCGGGCGATGAGCGCCCTCGAGCGGGCGGGCCGGGAGGCGCGGGCGGTGGTGCTCGACCTCTCTGCGGTACCGGTAGTCGATGGCACCGGCATGGTCAACCTCGAATCGGCCCTCGAGCGCCTGGACGGCCGCGGCATCTTCGTCGCCCTCGGCGGCGTGCAGCGCCAGCCGTTCCGCGTGATGCTCCGCGCCGGGCTGCGCAACCGGCCGGGAAGGCTGGTAGTGCGCCACTCGCTCGAGGCCGCCCTGGTGGACGCGCGACGGGCGGTGGAGGGAGCCGCGGATGCTGCGGCCCCGGCGGGAACCCCGGCGCCGGGCTCACTCCCCACGTAGAGGCCGGACCCCCAACCCTCTTCCCGCGACCGAGGAGCGGGTGCCGCGCCCCGGTGAGACGCGGCGGAGCTTCGCCGCAGGACCGGCGGACAGATCCGCTCTGGCGCTGGCTGCCAGTCCAGGGATAATGCGACGCGATGGACTTCGCCGCCCTCCCCCACCCCTTCTTCGCCTCGCCGTGGTTCGTCTGGGTGGTGCTGCCGCTGTTCATCTTCGTCGCCCGCACCACCGACATCGGTCTGTCGACGCTGCGCATCGTCGCCATCTCGCAGGGGCGGAGCCTGCAGGCGAGCCTCATCGGCTTCTTCGAGTCGCTGCTGTGGCTGGCGGTGATCAGCCAGGTGCTGCCCAACCTGCGCAACCCGCTGTGCGTCGTCGCCTACGCCGGCGGATTCGCCGCCGGCAACGGCTTCGGGCTGTTCCTCGAGCGCCGCCTGGCGATGGGGATGCAGGTGGTGCGGGTGATCACCCAGCGCGAGGCCGACGAGCTGGTAGGGAATCTCGCCGCTGCGGGGTTCGGTGTCACCTCCCTCGACGCCGAGGGGGTCAAGGGGCGGGTGAAGCTGATCTTCACGGTGGTGCGGCGGCGGGACGTGCCACGGGTGCTCGAGCTGGTCGAGCGTCACAACCCGCGGTCGTTCCTGTCGGTGGAGGACGTGCGCCGGGCCTCCGAGGGGTTCTTCCCGCCCGCCACGCCGCTGCGCGCGCGGCCCGGCATGTGGCACTGGTGGCGGGCTCTGCGCAAGACCAAATGACCCTCTGCTAGGCTCGCTGCCGTGACGGCGGAGAGGCGCATACGGGGGGCTGGCGAGAGCAGGCGCCGCCCCTCCGTCGGCTGGCGCGAGTGGGTGGCTCTCCCCGACCTCGACATCGCCCGCATCAAGACCAAGGTGGACACCGGGGCGCGTTCCTCGGCGCTGCACGCCTTGGAGGTGCGGAAGATCCGCCAGGACGGCGAGCCCTGGGTGTCGTTCAAGGTACACCCGGTGCAGCGCGACGCCCGCCACACGGTGGTGGCGCGGGCGCCGCTGGTGGACGAGCGCTGGGTGCGCTCGTCGAGTGGCAAGGCGACGCTGCGGCCGGTGATCAAGACCCGGCTGGTCCTGGGCGCGCGCTGCTGGGAGATCGAGCTGACGCTGGTGCGCCGCGACCTGATGGGCTTCCGCATGCTCCTCGGCCGCCAGGCCCTGCGCCGGCGCCTGACCGTAGACCCCGCCCGCTCCTTCCGCGCCGGTGAGCCGGTGATCCCCGACCCCTCCCGCAACGAGGTGCAGCCATGAAGATCGGCATCCTGTCGCGCCGCCCCTCGCTCTACTCGACCCGCCGCCTGCGCGAGGCCGCCGAGGCCCGCGGCCACGAGGTGGCGGTGGTCGACTACCTGCGCTGCTACATGAACATCACCGCCCATCGACCGTCGGTGATGTTCCGCGGCCAGGCGCTCGACTTCGACGCCATCGTGCCGCGCGTCGGCGCCACCCACACCTTCTACGGCGCCGCGGTGGTGCGGCAGTTCGAGATGATGGGCGTCTTTCCAGTCAACGAGTCGCAGGCGATAAGCCGTTCGCGCGACAAGCTGCGCTCTCTGCAGCTGCTGTCGCGGCAGGGGATCGGCCTGCCGGTGACGGGCTTCGCCCACTCCACCAAGGACATCGACGGCCTGATCGAGACGGTCGGGCGGGCGCCGCTGATCGTCAAGCTGCTCGAGGGGACCCAGGGGATCGGCGTGGTGCTGGCCGAGACCGACAAGGCGGCCGAGTCGGTGATCGCCGCATTCCGCCAGCTCGACGCCAACATCCTGGTGCAGGAGTTCATCGCCGAGGCGGGCGGCTCGGACATCCGCGCCTTCGTCGTCGGCGGCAGGGTGATCGCGGCGATGCGCCGCACCGCGCCGCCGGGGGAGTTCCGCTCCAACATCCACCGCGGCGGCACGGCGCAGAAAGTCAAGCTGACCCCCGAGGAGCGCTCGACCGCGGTGCGCGCGGCGAAGACGCTGGGCCTCAACGTCGCCGGCGTCGACCTGATCCGCTCCAACCACGGCGCCCTGGTGCTGGAGGTAAACTCGTCGCCGGGACTCGAGGGGATCGAGGGCGCCAGCGGGGTGGACGTCGCCGGCGCCATCGTCGGGTTCATCGAGAAGCAGGCGCGACGCGGCCGCACCCGCGATCGCGGCCGGGAGGGGCCGCGCAAGTGACCGGCGCCGCCCGCTGACGCCACCCCTTCCTTGCTACACTGTGCGTCCCCATGGCGTCACCCACCGAGGAAATCCGGCGCGCCATTCTGAGCCGCCGCCCGCTGCTCTACGTGCGTACCTGGGAGGAGGAGCGGGTGGTGCGGCTGCTGGAGGCCTTCTCCGAGAAGCTCCATGGCGAGAAGGGCCGCGTCGTCACCTGGACCAGCATCTCGGGCCTCGGCGGCGCCGCCGGCGACACCCGCGATCCGGTGGCCGCCCTGGCTCAGGTCGTCGCCGCCGCCGACCAGGCCATCTACGTCTTCAAGGACCTGACCTCGCACTTCGACGACCCGCGGGTGGTGCGGGCGCTGCGGGAGGCCTACTACGCGTTGCGCACTACCGAGACGCTGGTGGTGGTCCTGTCGCCCGAGCTGCGGATTCCGGAGAACGTGATCAAGGAGATCCAGCTCATCGAGATCGGCCTGCCCGGCGAGGACGAGCTGCAGTCGCTGGCCCAGAGCATCCAGCGGGCCTACCCCGACGTCCCGATGGCCGCCGACGTGCTCCAGGACATGGCCTTCGCCGCCAAGGGGCTGACCCTCAACGAGGCCACCCATACCTTCCACCGCGTCTTCCGCACCCGCCAGGTGGAACGCCACGACGCCCTCTCGGAGGTCTTCGCCGACAAGGAGATCGTGGTCAAGAAGGCCGGCTACCTGGAGTTCATCCGCCCCGAGGTCGGCCTCGACCAGATCGGTGGCCTCGACAACCTCAAGGAGTGGCTCCAGCAGCGCAAGCGGCTGTTCACCAAACAGGCCGTGCAGGACGGCATCCCGTCGCCCAAGGGGATGCTGATCATGGGCATCTCCGGCTGCGGCAAGAGCGTCGCCGCCAAGGCGGTGTCGTCGCTGTGGGACGTGCCCCTCTACCGCCTCGACATGGCGCGGGTGTACTCGGGCGAGTTCGGGGCGCCGGAGCGGGCCCTCTACCGCGCCCTCGAGACGATGGAAGCGCTGGCCCCGGCCATCCTGTGGATCGACGAGATCGAGAACGGCCTGGGCATGGACGAGCAGCAGGAGGGCAAGGTCACCAACACCCAGATCTTCTCCACCTTCCTCACCTGGATGCAGGAGAAGCCGCCGCTGGTGTTCGTCGCCGCCACCGCCAACCGCATCCACGCCCTGCCCGCCGAGTTCATCCGCAAGGGCCGCTTCGACCAGATCTACTTCGTCGACCTGCCCACCGAGGAGGAGCGCCAGCAGATCTTCGAGATCCACCTGCGGCGCCAGGGGGCCGACCCCGCCGCCTTCGAGTGTGATTTCCTGGCCGTCGCCACCAAGCAGTGGAACGGGGCCGAGATCGAGCAGGCGGTCATCGCCGCCAGGATCGACGCCTACAACGCCCAGCGGCCGATGACCATCGACGACGTCACCAGCAACACCTCGGTCACCGTCCCCCTGGCCCGCACCATGGAGGAGCAGGTCAAGAAGATCCGCAACTGGGCGCTGTCCCGGGCCACCCCCGCCTCCCGCTTCGGCAAGATCTATCGCTGACCGGCGCCGACGTGCAGCGAACCGCGAAGCCAGCGCAGCGCCGCCGCACCGGGGGCGGCGGTCGCGAGGGGCGGCGCCGGTGAACGCATCCGCCCCCGGCGATCCGGCCGCGGCGCCCATCGCTGCGCCGCAGCGCGCGCGGTTCGCCGCCGGCCGCGAGCCCCTGAGGATCGGCGATCGCGTCGTCCGCCCCGGCACCGCCGCCCGCCTCGAGCTGCCGGTGGCGCGGCTGTTCACCGGCAACTGGCTGTCGCTGCCCGTCTCGGTGCTGCACGGCGCCCGGCCCGGGCCCTGCCTGTGGCTGAGCGCCGCCATTCATGGCGACGAGCTCAACGGCATGGAGATCATCCGCCGGATTCTCGCCCACCTCGAGCCGGCCAGCCTGCAGGGGGCGGTGATCGCCGTCCCGGTGGTCAACGTCTTCGGCTTCGTGCAGCAGACCCGCTACCTGCCCGACCGCCGCGACCTGAATCGCTCCTTCCCCGGCTCGTCGCGCGGCTCGACCGCCGCCCGCCTGGCTCACCTGCTGATGGACGCGGTGGTCTCCAAGTGCGGCTACGGCATCGACTTCCACACCGGCTCGCAGCACCGCTCCAACCTGCCGCAGATCCGCGCCCATCTCGCCGACCCCGAGACCCACCGCATCGCCGAGGCCTTCCGGGCGCCGATGATGTACTCGGCGAGCGAGATCGCCGGCTCGCTACGCGCCGCGGCCCGCCGCCAGGGGGCGCACGTCATCGTCTACGAGGCGGGCGAGCCCCTGCGCTTCGACCAGGAGGCGATCCGGGTGGGGGTGGCCGGTGTGCTGCGCGTGCTCGCCGCCCTCGACATGTGGCCGGCGGCCGAACAGGAGGAGCAGCCCGCACCCTCCTTCGAGGCAGGCGAGACCCGCTGGCTGCGGGCGCCGCGCTCGGGCATCTTCCACCTCGCGGCCGGCCTCGGCGAGTGGGTCCGGCGCCACCAGCAGCTCGGCGCCATCGCCGGGCCCTTCTCCACCCAGGTGCAGGCGGTGAAGGCGCCGTTCGAGGGGCTGGTGATCGGCTTCACCGCCAACCCCCTGGTGCATCGCGGCGATGCGCTGCTCCACCTGGCCAAGAAGGCCGGAGGCCGCGGGGCGCCGGCGTGACCTCGCCTCACGGGCAGGTGGCGAAGGCCGCCGTGTCGGTCACCGCCCTGGACGGCCGCCCCAGCGGGTTGTAGTAGGTGCGGGTGCGCCGGGCGGCGGTGTCGGTGACCCGCAACACGTACTCGAGGTCGGTGGCGGCGGCGGCGAAGACCCAGAAGCGTCCGTCCTGGCCGCAGGCGTCCAACACCTTGACCAACATCTCCACGTTGTCGGGGGAGAAGAACCAGAAGCCGCCCGCCGAGTCGGTGAGCGGCAGCGCGCTGCCGTCGCCCACCAGGGCGACGGCGCCGGAACCGTCGCGACCCCGCCAGTCGACCTCGACGGCGAAGCGGCCGCCGTGCAGGCACAGCCGGTGCGCAGCCGGCGCGCACCTCCCGCCGGGGTCGTCGAGCGGCCGCAACAGGTTGAGCACGACGTAGTCCCCCAGGGCGCGGCCGGCGGCGAGGCCGTCGCGGTTGTCGTAGGCCCAGTGCACCCCGCCGAAGATCCGGCTCAGGCCGTTCTCCTCCGCCGCCTGCGACAGGCTGTCGAAGCTGCGGGTGGCGTGGGGCAGGTCGTCCGAGCCGACGGTGAAGGGGACGGCGTCGCGCCCCAGCACGCGGGCCAGCACCCGGCTGCTCGCGCCGCTGAAGGTGCTGTGGCCCGACGGGTAGGCGGGGAAGGGCGGGTCGACGATCCACGGTGCCCACCCCGGCTCGCCGACGGTGGCGGGGTTGCCGTCGACCTCGGCGCCGGCGATGGCGGTCTCCGGCCGCCAGTGGTTGTAGTGGTACTTGCCGTCCCAGGCCAGGATCGCCGCATCGGCCTGGGCGATGGCCAGCAACGCGAAGAGGCGCGCGGTCTCGAGCAGCGGAAGCCCCTGCTCCTGGGCCAGCACGTGCGCCACCATCTGCCAGTGGCCGGGAGCGGAGTAGGTGCCGGGGGCGTCCTCCCAGAAGCGGGCGATCTCGCTCTGCTCGGCATCGCGCCAGGCGCTGACCGTCCCACCCAGCGCCTTCACCTGGCGGAAGGCCCGCAGGTACTCCCGGTCGTTGATCGTCGGCGGCCCCGGCGGCCGGAACTGCGAGGCGGAGGTCATCGCCCACGGCGTCACGTACGGCCAGGCCGGCATCAGCGCGTCGAAGAAGCCGGGCGGCGTGGGGAGCCACCAGCCGGTGCCCAGCGGCGACGCCCAGTGGAGCGGAGCGGTCGCCCCGTCACCCTCTCGCGCGGCGAGCATCGCCGCGGCGCAGTGATGCCCCCACCCGACTCCCGCATCCCTCGGGCCACCCGCGGGCATCCCCGCCAGGTGCGCCGCGAGCAGCGCCTCCTGCCGCGCCGAATCCCCCGGGTACAGCGCCGTCAACACCCCGTGCCCGGCCGCCGCCACCGCCGCCTCGGGCATCGCGCCCTCCGGGGGCCCGTCGGTCAGCACGTAGCGCTCGTAGCGGCGCTCGATCGCGTTGACGGCGTCGAACATCGCGAGGTTGAGGATCGCCAGCTGGCGCGAGGCGTTGGGCGGGTCGATGGCGCTGGCGCGGAAGGCCTCGAACAGCGCCTCGTTCCAGTCGATGGCCATCTGCGGCCCGGCCGCAGACGCCGGCGCGAGGCCAGCGACGAGGATGCCGAAAACCGCGAGGGCAAGGGGCCGAGCACGCATCGCCATCGAATTCCCTCCTCCCATCGTCCAGCGGCGGCGCCTCCGTCTGCGCGGGGCAGGCGCCCTGGGGAGCGTGTCCTGCCACGTATACTAGCCCGCCGTGGCCTCTGCCCGAACCCTCCTCGTCACCGGCGGCGCCGGCTTCATCGGCTGCAACTTCGCCCGTCTCGCCCTGGCCGAGACGCCGTCCGCGGTGGTGGTGCTCGACAAGCTCACCTACGCCGGCCACCGCGAGAGCCTGGCCGACCTCGCCGGGAAGCCGCGGTTCCACTTCGTGCAGGGCGACATCGCCGACCGCCCGCAGGTGCGCCGCCTGTTCGCCGAGCACCGGCCCGCGGCGGTGGTCAACTTCGCCGCCGAGAGCCACGTCGATCGCTCGATCGACGGGCCGGAGGCGTTCCTGCGCACCAACGTCGTCGGCACCTTCGAGCTGCTCGAGGCGGCGCGGCATCACCTCGCCGGCCGGCCCGAGGAGGAGCGGCGGGCCTTCCGCTTCCTGCACGTGTCGACCGACGAGGTCTATGGCTCGCTCGGCGCCGAGGGGGAGTTCTGCGAGGACACGCCCTACGCTCCCAACTCCCCCTACGCCGCCTCCAAGGCCGCCGCCGACCACTTCGTCCGCGCCTGGGGGGAGACCTACTCGCTGCCGGTGCTGATCACCAACTGCTCGAACAACTACGGCCCCTACCAGTTTCCCGAGAAGCTGATCCCGCTGATGGCGCTCAACGCCCTGGAGGGCGCGCCGTTGCCCATCTACGGCGACGGCGGAAACGTGCGCGACTGGCTGCACGTCGAGGACCACTGCCGGGGCATCCTGACGGTGCTCGAGCGCGGCCGCCCGGGCGAGAAGTACAACCTCGGCGGCGGCAACGAGCGCACCAACCTGGCAGTGGTCGACGCGCTGTGCGCCGCCCTCGAGGCGTTGCGGCCGGCGGCCGACAACCCGGCGCTGCGCGAGCGCGGCATCGCCTCCTACGCGCACCTGAAGACCTTCGTAGCCGACCGTCCCGGCCACGACCGCCGCTACGCCATCGACGCCGGCAAGGTGCGGCGCGAGCTGGAGTGGCGGCCGCGTCACGACTTCGAGAGCGGTCTGCGGCACGCGGTCGCCTGGTACCTCGATCACCCCGACTGGGTGGAGGCGGTGCAGGCCAGGGGGTACCGCCGCCAGCGCCTCGGGCTCGGCGACGAGGTCCCCCTCGAGCCGTCCGCGCGCTAGCACTCCGGCGGAGGGGGAGCGGGAGGGGATGCGCGGTAGACTCCCGCCGTGCGCTTCCTCGCCACCGAGCTGCCCGAAGTCATCCTGGTAGAGCCGACGGTGCACCGTGACGAGCGGGGCTTCTTCCTCGAGACCTATCACCTGGAAAAGTACCGCCGGGGCGGAATTCCCGCCCCCTTCGTGCAGGACAACCACTCCCGCTCGGTGCAGAACACGCTGCGCGGTCTGCACGCGCAGCGTCGCAACCCGCAGGGAAAGCTGGTGCGCGCCGTCGAAGGGGAGATCTGGGACGTGGCGGTGGACATCCGCCCGGGCTCGCCCAGCTACCGGCAGTGGGTGGCGGCGACCCTCTCGGCCGAGGATTTCCGCCAGCTCTGGGTCCCACCCGGGTTCGCCCACGGCTTCTGCGTGCTGAGCCCCGTCGCCCAGGTCGAGTACAAGTGCACCGCGCTCTACGACCGCGACGACGAGATCGCCATCGCCTGGGATGACCCCGACCTCGACGTCGCCTGGCCGCTGGTCGGTGAGCCGCGGCTGTCGGCGAAGGACCGTTCGGCGCCCCGCCTGCGCGACGTCGAGGCGTTGCTGCGCGAAACCGCCGGAGCCGGCCGCGGGTGAGCTTCGGCGAGGCCGACCGGCGCCAGCTCTCCGAGCGCGGCATCGGCGAGGCGGAGGCGGAGCGGCAGCTGGCCCTGCTGCGCCAGCCGCCACAGCCGTTCCGCCTGCTGCGCCCCTGCACCCCGGGAGACGGCATTCGCGTGCTGGGGGAGGAGGCGGCGGAAGGGCTGGTGACCGATCAGGGCGACGCCGCCGCAGCGGGACGCTTCGGCAAGCTGGTCCCCGCCTCCGGCGCCGCCACCCGCATGTTCCGGACGCTGCTGGAGCTGCTGCAGGAGGACCCGCCGCCATCGGCCGAGCAGCTCGCCCGCCGGGCCGGCGCCGGCGACGGGCCGGCGGGGGACGCGCTGCGCCTGCTCGCCGAGCTGCCGCGCGTCCCCTTCCGCGACGCCCTGGCGGCCGCGTGCGCCGCACGCGGGAGCGATCTCGACACGCTGCGCGAGCGCGGTGACGCGGTGCCGGTGCTGGCGGCGCTGCTCGGCCCCGAGGGGCTGGGGCTGGCCGACCTCCCCAAGGGGCTCGTCCCCTTCCACCGCCACCCCGGCGGCGAGGTGCGGACGCCCCTGGAGGAGCACCTGGTGGAGGGCGCCGGCTACCTGGCCGATGGCCGCGGCGCCTGCCGGCTCCACTTCACCGTGCCGCCGGAGCACCGGGAGCGCTTCCGCGCCGAGGCGCAAGCGGCATCGGCCCGGATCGCGGCGCGGCGGGAGGTCCGCTGCGAGGTCGGCCTGTCGGTGCAGGAGCCGTCCACCGACACCCTGGCGCTCGACCCCGACACCGGAGAGCCGTTCCGCGACGACGACGGCACGCTGCTGCTGCGCCCCGGCGGCCACGGCGCCCTGCTGCACAACCTGCAGGCCCTCGGCGGCGACCTGTTGTACCTGAAGAACATCGACAACGTGCTGCCCGAGGGGCCCGCGCAGGCGGCGGTGGCCCACTGGCAGCGGGTCCTCGGCGGCCTGCTGGTGCGGCTGGAGGCGAGGGCGCGCGAGCTCCGCCGCCGCCTCGCCGGCGAAGACTCGCGCCAGCTGCTGATCGCCGCCGAGAGCTTCGTCGAGGAGTTGGGCCGACCCCTCCCCGGCCACGACCCCTCCCCCGCCGCCCGCCGGCGGCGCGTGCTCGACCTGCTCGACCGGCCGCTGCGGGTGTGCGGCGTCGTGCCCAACGCCGGTGAGCCGGGCGGCGGACCGTTCTGGGTCCGGCGCCCGGACGGCGAGATCAGCGTGCAGATCGTCGAGAGGGCCGAAGTGCCCGGCGACGACGAGGAGCAGGCCGCCGTCTTCGCCTCCTCGACCCACTTCAACCCGGTGCAGCTGGCCTGCGCGCTGCGCGACGCCGACGGGCTGCCCTACGAGCTCGACCGCTTCGTCGACCCGCGCGCGGTGTTCATCGCCCGCAAGTCGCACCAGGGGCGCCCGCTACTCGCCCTCGAGCGACCGGGGCTGTGGAACGGCGCCATGGCCGGATGGCACACCGTCTTCGTCGAGGTGCCGGGGGACACCTTCGCCCCCGTCAAGACGGTGTTCGACCTGCTGCGCCCCGCCCACCAGGCGGCGGGCTCGTAGCGCCGCTCCGGGAGGGGCGGGGATGGGGGCCCCGCCCTACACCCGCAGAGTCGACGCGATCTGCCGACGTGGCGGCGGAGCTCCACCCCCGGCCGCGGGGCAGGAGACTAGTAGAGGCCCAGGTACCGCTGCTGCTCCCAGGGGTGGACCAGCGAGATGTAGTCCTGCCACTCCTGCCGCTTGGCGTCGACGTACAGGCGGGAGATGTGGTCGCCGAGGGCGTCCCGCATCACCCGGTCCTTCTCCAGGGCGTCGAGCGCGTCGGAGAGGTTGCCGGGCAGCTGCTTGATGCGCAGGCGGCGCTTCTCGCGGTCGCTCATGGTGAAGATGTTCTTGTTGACCGGCCCCCCCGGGTGCATCTTCTCGGCCACGCCGTCGAGGCCGGCGGCGAGCATCACCGCCAGCGCCAGGTAGGGGTTGCACGACGGGTCCGGCACCCGCACCTCGCAACGCGTCGACATTCCCCGCTTGGCCGGCACCCGCACCAGCGGGCTGCGGTTCTTCTCCGCCCAGGCGATGTTGACCGGCGCCTCGTAGCCCGGCACCAGCCGTTTGTAGGAGTTGACCAGCGGGTTGGTCACCGCGACGAAGGCCGGCGCGTGCTGCAGGATGCCGCCGATGTAGCCCATCGCCACCCGCGACAGCTCCCACTCCCCCTTGGGGTCGTGGAAGGCGTTCTTGCGATTCTTGTCGAGCAGGCTCTGATGGGTGTGCATGCCGGAGCCGTTGACGCCGAAGATCGGCTTGGGCATGAAGGTGGCGTGCAGCCCGTGGTCCTGGGCCACCTTCTTGACCACGAACTTGAAGGTCATCACGTTGTCGGCGCAGGCGATGGCGTCGGCGTACTTGAAGTCGATCTCGTGCTGCCCCGGCGCCACCTCGTGGTGCGCCGCCTCCACCTCGAACCCCATCGACTCCAGCACGATGACGATGTCGCGGCGGCAGTCCTCGCCCTTGTCGATCGGGGTGAGGTCGAAGTAGCCGCCGACGTCGTGGGTCTCGACGATCGGCTCGCCCTGGGCGTCGCGCTGAAAGAGGAAGAACTCCGCCTCCGGGCCGGCCACCATGGTGTAGCCCATCTTCTTGGCCCTCTCGACCTGCCGCTTCAGCGTCATGCGCGGGCAGCCGGGGAAGGGGCTGCCGTCGGGCAGGTAGATGTCGCAGATCAGCCGCGCCACCTTCGAGCCGTCGGGATTGCTCCAGGGGTTGATGCGGAAGGTGTCGAGGTCGGGCACCAGCAGCATGTCCGACTCCTCGATGCGCGTGAAGCCCTGGATCGAGGAGCCATCGAACATGATCTGGCCGTCCAGCGCCTTCTCCAGCTGGCTGCGCGGGATCTCGACGTTCTTGATCACCCCCATGATGTCGGTGAACTGGAGGCGGATGAACCGCACCTCGTGGTCGTCTACCGCCTGCAGGATGTCCTTTCGGTTTCCCATTTCGCAGTGTCCTCCGGTTTCTGCCGATTTAGCGCATCGTATAGATGCATTATGCAGAAATCAAGGGGTTGTTCGACATAATGACCATGGTTTCTTGGCATGAGAGCAGATCTGCGGCAACTATTGGAGATAGACGCCCGCGCTGTGCTACGCTGCCCCCCAGACGACCCGACGAGCGCCGGCGCAGCGAGCAAACCGCCCGTCGTGCCTCCCCGTACCTGTGGAGACCTCCGCGGCTCGACTCCGTCGGACGCCGTCCGGAGCTGCCAGGACAGGACCATGACCGACCTCAGCGCCCCTGCGGAGACGATGGAGCCGGCCTCCACGGGCGGCCGCGCCCGCGCCCTCCCCCTCTGGGCCAGGGTCCTCGCCGGCGCCGCGGTGCTGGTCGCGCTGGTCCTGGTGGGGCGGCAGCTCGGCGGCTACGTGCCGCGCTTTGCCGGCTGGGTGGAGGGTCAGGGGATCTGGGGGCCGGTGGTCTTCGTCGCCGGCTACGCCCTGGCCACGGTGGCGATGGTCCCCGGCTCGCTGCTGACGCTGGCGGCCGGCGCCATCTTCGGCCTCGTCGAGGGCACCCTCTACGTCTTCGCCGGGGCCGTCCTCGGTTCGTCCCTCGCCTTCCTGGTCGCCCGCTATCTGGCGCGGGGAGCCGTCGCGCGCCGCCTGGCCGGCAACGCCCGCTTCCGCACGATCGACCGGGCGGTGGGGCGGCAGGGGCGCAAGATCGTCCTGCTGCTCCGCCTGTCGCCGGTCTTCCCGTTCAACCTCCTCAACTACGCTCTGGGGCTCACCGACGTGCGCTTCGGCGACTATCTGGTCGGCTCGATCGGCATGCTCCCCGGCACCCTGCTCTACGTCTACTACGGCAAGCTGGCGGGCGAGGTGGCGGCGGTCGCCGGCGGAGTGGAGGCCGAGCGCGGCGCCGGCTACTGGGCGGTGCTGGGGCTCGGGCTGGCCGCCACTCTCGCCGTCACCGCGCTGGTGACCCGTACCGCCCGCCGCGCCCTGCGCGAGGAGACCGCCGATGCTGGCTCCTGACGAGGACGATCCCCTCCGCCCCCGCGTCACGCCGCTGGACGAGCACAACCGGGCGCTGCTCGCTCACGTCCATCCGCCGGGGTGGAGCAACCCGGAGCCGCGCCGCCGCTATCACCTGGTGGTGGTGGGGGCGGGTACGGCGGGGCTGGTGACGGCCGCGGGCGCCGCCGGGCTCGGCGCCGAGGTCGCCCTGGTGGAGCGCCACCTCATGGGCGGCGACTGCCTCAACGTCGGCTGCGTGCCGTCCAAGGCGTTGCTCGCCGCCGCGCGCGTCTGGCAGACGGTGATGACCGGCAGCGCCTTCGGCGCGCCGCCGCACATCGGCAGCGGCGACTTCGCCGTGGTGATGGAACGCATGCGCCGGCTGCGCGCCGGCATCGCGGCTCACGACAGCGCCCGCCGCTTCCAGCAGCTGGGCGTCGACGTCTTCCTCGGCGAGGGACGCTTCGTCAGCGGCGAAGCGGTGGAGGTCGGGGGCAAGCGGCTACGCTTCCGCCGCGCCGTCGTCGCCACCGGTGGACGGCCGACGGCGCCGCCGGTTCCCGGCCTGGAGGAGGCGGGCTACCTCACCAACGAAACCGTCTTCTCGCTCGTCGAGCTCCCCCGGCGGCTGGCGGTGATCGGCGGCGGACCGATCGGCTGCGAGCTGGCCCAGGCCCTGGCGCGCTTCGGCAGCCAGGTCACCCTGTTCGACGTCATGCCCCGGGTGCTGCCGCGGGAAGACCCCGACGCCGCCGAGCTGGTTCGGCGCGCCCTCGAGCGGGACGGCATCCGCCTGGAGCTGGGGGTCGAGCTCGCGGCCGTCGAGCGCCAGGGCGAGGACACGGTGATCCGCTTCACGCGCGAGGGGGAGCGCGACTGGATCACCGCCGACGCCATCCTGGTGGCAGCCGGCAGGGCGCCCAACGTCGAGGGCCTGGGCCTGGAGGAGGCCGGCGTCGAGCACACCCCCAAGGGGGTGAAGGTCGACGACCGCTTCCGCACCACCAACCCCCGCATCTACGCCTGCGGCGACGTCGCCTCGCCCTATCAATTCACCCATGCCGCCGACGCCCAGGCGCGCGCCGTGCTGCGCAACGTGCTCGCCCTCGCCATGGGGCACAGACGCGCGGGTGACCTGGTGATCCCCTGGTGCACCTACACCAGCCCCGAAGTGGCGCACCTCGGGCTCTACGAGGAGGAGGCGCGGCAGCGGGGGATCGAGGTCGAGACGCTGCGGGTCGAGCTCTCCTCCGTCGACCGCGCGGTGCTCGACGGCGAGGCGGAAGGGTTCCTCAAGGTGCACTACCGCAAGGGGAGTGACGCCATCCTCGGCGCCACGGTGGTGGCGGCCGACGCCGGCGACCTGCTCGCCCCCCTGTGCCTGGCGGTGGGTCAGAAGGTGGGCCTGGGCAAGATCGCCGACACCATCTTCCCCTACCCCACCCAGGCCGAGGTGATCAAGAGGGCCGCCGACGCCTGGAACCGGCAGCGGCTCACCCCGGCGGCGAAGCGGCTCCTGCACTGGCGGCTGCGACTGCTGCGCTGAGCCCGCATACGGATGCCGTGACAGCGCGATCGGTCCGGCTACCACAACGCCCGCCGCGGCATGGCCTCCAGGTCCTCCGGCGTGACTTCGTACACCAGGTACGCATAGGCGATGTGGTCCACCGGCTGCATGTAGTTGCGCAGCCAGCGGTACTGCCGCGGGCGCACCACAGCGGTCAAGTAGCTGACGCGGACCACCACCGTCCCGGCGGTGGGCCTGACCGGCTCGAAGATCGCCTGCGGATGCTCCTCCAGCCAGCGGTCCTTGTGCCACTGCGCCTGACCCCAGTCGATGTTGGAGTCCGAGAGGATCCGATAGCCGTGCCAGCGGGGCCGGACCAGCTCGTTGACGTAGGGGATGAAGTGGGGGAACCAGGACAGGACCGAGACCACCTGCCAGGCCAGCAGCGCCGGCAGGGCCCAGCGCAGGCGGCGGCGGAGGGGCGACGGCCGGTGCAACAGGCTGGAGGTGAAGACGTGGACCAGCGGCACCGCCACCAGCATGAAGCGAAAGCCGATCTGGGCGCGATAGAAGAAGTTGAAGTAGACGATGAAGAACGCCAGCGGCAGGAGGAGGAACAGCTCGTTCTCCAGGAACCGGAAGCGCCGGCGACGGGCCCACCAGGCGCCGAAGGCGGCCAGGGCCAGGATCTGGGCGGCCAGGGGGGTCTTGAACAGCCACGCCCACAGGTAGTAGCCGGCGAAGCCTTCGCCGCTGCGGAGCTCCCCGAACAGGTAGACCTGGCCGATGCCTTCGGCGGTGCGCTCCTTGAAGCGGACCCAATCGAGGCCCTCGACCCAGGGTTGGGGGA
>DATKEH010000131.1:0-39977 GCA_035546355.1 Thermoanaerobaculia bacterium | reverse complement strand
TCGCCCCACAGCTGGTTGACGTTGCTGGCCACGCCCTCCTCGCCCGCGAAGTAGCCCTCGTCGGACGGGAACAGCAGGCTGCAGCGGAGGGCGTTGTCGATGGTGATGTAGCCCCGGGCGAGGTTGTCGCCGAACACCTCGCCGCCGCACGCGGCGTAGAGGGACGACCGGCCACCGGTGTGGATCGACCGCAGGTGGTTGGTCAGGTAGGTCTGGTTCAGCGCCGGGCTCGGGTAGACGTTGCCGCACGGGCCGAAGGCCCCGGGGAAGCTGATGTCCTCGGACCAGATGCCCTGCGGGCTGATCGAGTCCGTGCCGGTGTCCTGGCTCTGGTCGGCCGTGACCGGGATCTTGCCGTCGCAGAACACGTCGCGCAGGTTGACGGTCTGCACGTCGAAGCCCGTGAGGTAGATGTCGAAGTCGAGGGTGGGGACCGACAGGTCGGTCCAGAACACCACGTGGGCGACGGCCGCCGCGGCCGACGCGTTGTTGACCGAGAACAGGGTGGTGATCCCCGTCCCGTCGCAGGCCAGGTCGACCTCGAAGTAGGGCAGCAGCATCGTCGCCGCCGGCACCTGGTCGATGGTGCACAAACCGGCCTGCGCGATCGCCTGCCCGCCCAGGGCGAGCAGCATGGCGAGAGCCAGGCAAAGTACGGTTCTCTTCATTTCAGACAATCTCCTTGATCAGCATGTTTGCCGGTGCCTGGCCCTCGCGGCCCGGGCACCCAGTCGGTTACCGACCCGAATCCGTCCTCTCCTCGCGAAGAACATCACCTCCAGTTGAAAGAGTGTGGTACCGATGGTCCTTGAAAACGAGGCCTGGCCGTTTGCCCAGGCGCCTCCGCACGATTCACAGGTCCTCGATATGCTCCTGCACTATAAGCAAACGGCCGCTGCGAAGTCAAGCGGGCGCGGCCGGCGCTTTCGCAGCGCCGATCTTCGCACAACCGGGACCGTGGCGGCAACCCTTGGGGTCCTACCCTCTCGCCGCGCGTGCGAACGGCCCGCCGAGGCCCCGCCGCAGGGCCCTCGCCCCGGAGTGTGCGCGGCGAACCGCACACGCCTAGCGCGGCTCCGCCTTCCAGGCGTAGATGCCGCCGCCGCTGGGGCAGTCCTCGACGCCGATCAGGGCATGCTCGATACCCGACTCGCCGGCCAGGCTGACGACGATCTCGTCCCGCCCGTCGCCGTCGAGGTCCGCCAGCGCCAGGTGGGAGCCGTTGCAGCCGCGCTCGGAGGGCGCCGCCTCCGGGCTCTCCTCGACCACGAAGCCGCCGCGGCCGTCGCCCAGCATCACCACCGGGGTGTCGCCGACGAGCGCCACCAGGTCGCGATGGCCGTCGCCGTCGACGTCGCCGCTGGCGAGGGCGTGCACGGTCAGGGCCCCTTCCCAGCTGACGAGGGTCCGGAGGTCCCATCCGTCGTCGCGGCGCAGGGCTACGAGGACGGCGCTGCGCCACGTATCGCCCTCCTTGCCGTAGGCGCCGACCGCGAAGTCGTCGCGGCCGTCCCCGTCGTAATCGGCCGCATCCACCCCGACCACCCGCCAGCCGTGCAGCGCCTCCACCACCTCCGTCTCCCAGGGGTCGCGGCCGCGGGAGAAGGCGAGGATCCGCTTCTCCCACTGCTGCAGCGACGAATGGATCAGGTCCGGGCGACCGTCGCCGTCGAGGTCGCCGACGGCGACGGAGTCGCCGTAGACGTTGCGCTGCTCGGCGGGGCCGTCGAGGACGCTCCAGCTGCCGTCGCCGTTGTTGAGGAAGACCCGCACCCCGGTGGCCTGGTCGTGGAACTCCGGCCGGTTCCTCCGTCCCTGCATGGCCAGCCGCGGCCCTTCGCCGAGGGTGACCAGGTCGATGCGTCCGTCGCCGTCCCAGTCGACCGCCTTCAGCGTCCGCGAGGTGAAGTCGGGAGGCACGTTCCCCCCTCCCGCGACGCGGAAATCGAGGCCGCGGCTCCACTCCTTCCACCCCCCCCCCGACTGCACGAGCACCTTGAAGCCGCGCAGATGGGAGGCGAAGGCGAGGTCGAGGGTGCCGTCACCGTCGAAGTCGGCCACCGCGACGTCGCCGTAGTCCAGCGGCGCGCGCGGCAGGTTGCCGCCATAGGGCCGGAACCCTCCCGCACCGTCGCCGAGGAAGATCCGCGGCTGGCTGCCGCCCTTGCGCGGCGGGCCGTGCACGACGTCGAGATGACCATCGCCGTCGAAGTCGACGACCTCGAATCCGTTGCGCCACTGGCCACGGCTCGGGAGGCCCGCGCCGATCGGCACCAGGCGCAGCCGGTCGACCGTCTCGACGCCGATCTCGAGCGGTGCGGCGACGGCGGGTTCGGGGCGCTGATCGTCACCCCGCGGGCGCGCTGCTTCCCTGGCGACGGCGGGGCGTTCGTCGACGCGGAAGATCTTGACGTAGAAGGTGTCCTCGTCCTGGCCGGCGATGTAGACGATCGGTCCGTTGCGAAAGTGGACCCGGTCCTCGCCCCGCATGCGGTACTCGCCGGGGCGCTTGGGGGCCTCGACGATGTAGTACTCCCGGCCCTCCTCGTCCACCAGCCACTCGCGCTCCTCTTCGGCGACTGCGGCACCCGCCGCCTCCGCCGTCTCGTCACCGGGCGTGGCCGGCGCTCGCGCCGCCTGGCCCGTCTCGCTCGCGTCGGCCGACGGCTGCGGCCCGGAGGCCGTCGCGCAACCCATGACGGCCGCGGCCACCAGGGCGACGGCGAGGTAGCCGGCCAGAGGGCCGTCGGCGGTCGAGCATTCTGCGCGGCGAGGCGACTGCGGAGCCGTTTGCGGAGCCATCGGTGTCCCCTTCGATTCTGTCAGTGCTCTGTCTGTGCGGGTTGCGCCCGGTCGTGCTCGCGGGCGGCGGCGAGGGTAGCGGCGACCGGCTGCCGCCGCGAACGCGGGATGCTAGCATAGCGTCCCGCCCCGAGCCGGCAGGCGGGCGCTTCCACCATTCCCATGGGCGATTCGCCGCGGTGAGACGTATGAGCTCTCGCCCCGGTAGCGAACCCACCATCTCCGAGCACGACTGTGAGGACCCGATGAAGCAGACCCTGATCGCGATCGCCTGGATGCAGCTGGCGGCGGTGCTGCCCGTCGCCGCGGCCGCTCCCTCCCCCAAGGTCGTCGTCCCCGAAGCGACGCGGGACCTGGGGGCCCTCGCCAAGGGCGAGAGCGTCGACGTCGTCTTCGCGCTCCGCAACGAGGGCCTGGCGTCGCTCGAGATCACCTCCGTGACCCCCAGCTGCGGCTGCACGGTGGCAGAGTTCGACCCGATCATCCCGGCCGGCGGCAGCGGCGAGATCCGCACCACCTTCGACACCCGCACCCTGGACGGCAAGACCGGCGCCAGGCTCACCGTGCTGACCAACGACCCGCAACAGCCGAAGCTGCGGTTGACGATCCTCGCCGAGGTGATCCGGTACCTCGACGCGACTCCCGGCAGCGCGCGCTGGATCTACACCCAGGGGGAGGCCGAGGGATCGCTCGGTCAGACCATCTTCTCCGTCGACGGTCAGCCATTCGAAGTGCTGCGGGTCGACACCCCCGGGCCCCAGTTCCGCATCGAGGTGCGCCCCGCCGCCGAGGGGGAAAGGGTCGAGAAGGCCTCCGGGGTCCAGTGGCGGGTGATCCCGACGCTGGCGCGCGACGCGCCGGTGGGGGCCCTCAGCGGCGCCGTCGTCGTCCATACCGACCACCCCAGGCAACCGGTGGTCGAGATCCCGGTGTCGGGCTTCGTGCGCCCGGCGATGTACATCGAGCCCGCCTCGGGCGAGTTCGGCACCCTCTCGCTCAGCGAGCCCCGCAAGTCGATCTACAACCTGCGCAGCTTCGGCAGCCAGCCGCTGCAGATCGAGAAGGTGGAGACCGGCGTGCCGGGGCTCGGCGCCACCGTCGAGACCACCGAAGCGGGCTGGAAGTGGCGCATCGTGCTCGAGTTCGACCCCGAGCGCATCGCCCCGGGCCCGTTCCAGGGCAAGCTGGTGGTGCACACCGACAGCGAGGTGGTCCCCCGCTTCGAGCTCCCCCTCTCCGGAAACCTGGTGAAGGGCACCGAAGCCGCCGACGCGAGCGCGGGGGGCTAGCTGTAGCTAAGCTAGATCTCGTCGACGAAGCTCGGGCGCAGGCGGCGGAACAGCCAGATGCCGAGGGCCAGGATCCCGACCGCGGTCGCCGCCAGCCACCCGATGGCCTCCGGCGTGGTGCCGGTGGTGCCGCCGAGAAAAGCGCGCCGGTAGAGCCCGGCGAGGGTGGTCAGCGGGTTGGCGGCGATCCAGCCGTCGTAGGGCTCGGGCACCATCGACAGCGGGTAGACGATCGGCGTCAGGTAGAACCACGCCGCCATCACCATGCCGAGGATCTGCACCGTGTCGCGGAAGAACACGTGGGTCGCGGCGAGGGCGAGGGCGAGCCCCAGCACCAGCGCCACCTGCAGCGGCACCGCCACCAGCAACCAGGGCAACGACGACCAGGAGAGCTCGCCGATCAGGCCCAGCGCGGCGACGAAGAGGCCGGCGGCGATGGCCTCGTGCAGCAGCGCCGTCAGCACCACCGCCACCACCAGTACCTGAGATGGGAACTGCAGCTTCTTGACCAGGCCGGAGTTGTCGGTGACCGCTGTGGCACCGCGCGTGATGCCCTCCTGGACCGCCAGCCAGGGCAGCAGGCCGCAGAAGAGGAAGACCCAGAAGCGCTCGGTCCCCGAGTCGGTGGGCCGGATGTCCATCACCGTCGAGAAGACGAAGGAGAAGAGCAGCAGCTGCCAGAGCGGCTGGACGAACGACCAGAGGAAGCCCAGGAAGGAGCCGGCGTACCGGCCCTGGAAGTCGCGGCGGATCAGCTCGCGCAAGAGAAAGGTGTGGCCGAACAGGCGCCTCACCGACACTCCCCCGTCACCGGCGCCACCGGGAGTCGTTGACAGCCTCGACCCGGCCGCCCTACAATGCTGTCCGGGCATCCCCTCATGCCGTCATGACATCACAGACCATGGCCACACTGCACAAGATCCGCCAGGTCGAGCTGGTGGGGCGCAAGATCCGCAAGCTGCGCAAGGAGCGCCGGCTCACCCAGACCGAGCTGTCGACCCGCATCGGCATCCAGCAGTCCGACCTCTCCCGCATGGAGAAGGGCGAGTACCGGGTGAGCCTCGACACGCTGTTCCGCATCCTCGCCGAGTTCAACCTGGGCATCGGCGAGTTCTTCGACGAGATGGCCCACGATTCGTTCACTCCCCGTGACGTGCAGATGGTGCGGGAGTTTAGAGGGTTGGCTGCGGAAGCTCAACGCGAGGTGCGCGAGTACATCTCCTTCAAGCGCTCCCACTCGCGACACTGGTCCGAGCGCGACGACGGGGACGCATGATCGAGCCCCGCCCCACCGGTCACGCCGCCTACGACGAGCTGCGCGCGGCGGCGCAGAGGTCGCTGGCCGGCGGCGACTTCGCGCCGGCCCTGGAGCTGCTCGACAGGGCGCTGGCATGGGCGCGCGAGCACGGCGACGAGGCGCTCGCCGCCATCGCCTATTGCAACCGTGCGGCGGTGGCGATCGAGCTGGGAGACGGCGAGGCGTGCCTGGCCCCGCTGCGGCGGACCCTGATGGCGGACCCCACGGGGGAGGCGGGGTTCCTGGCGGCCTACAACATCGCCCGCGTCTACGACTTCCGCAAGGACTACAAGAAGGGTCTCTTCTACGCGCGCATCGCTCGCGACCGCGCCAGCAGCCTGCAGCGCCGCGAGTGGATCGCCTCGGCCCGCCACCGGATGGGCGAGCTGCTGCTGGCCGACAGCGCCTGCGCCGAGGCCGTGCAGGAGTTCCACCAGGCCCTGCGCCTGCTGCCGGCCGCCGACGCGTTGCGCCGCCTCACCATCGAGATCAACCTGGGCTACAGCGATCTGCTGGTAGGCGAGCTCGCGGGCGGGCTGCGGCGCCTCTACGCCAGCCTTCGCCAGGTGCGCAGGCTGGGCATGCGGCACCTCGAAATGGTCGCCCGCCTGGACCTCTGCTTCGGCCACCTGGAGATCGGGCGCTATCGCTCGGCGGGGCGGCACGGCGCCATCGGCTTGCGGCTCGCCGAGCAGGCCGGCGACACCGATTGGATCAAGAACGGTCTCTACCTGCTCGGTGAGGCGGCGCTGCTGGACGGTCGCGAAGAGACCGCCCGCGAGTGCTTCACCGACCTCCAGCAGCGGTTCTACCCGGACAAGCCGTTCGTCGCCGAGCTGCTGCTCGGCGTCGACGTGCGCAAGCTGATCAACCTGAGGGCCTGACGTGCGCGCTCGCTGTCTGCTCCTCGTTCTCCTCCTCGGCACCGTCGCCGCGGCGGCGCACGCGGCGGGGCAGCGAGCCGTCCTCGGATCCGACGGCGAGGTCTACGTCGTCCAGAGCGGCGAGCTGGGGCAGCTCTTCACCGACGTCCCCGAGGAGATGGTGGGCAACGTCGCCCTGGTGCTCGACGTGCGGCGACCCGGGGTGCCGCTGCAACGGCTGCTGGTGCCCGGCACCGAGAACGCGGCCTCCGAGGAGAGCCCGGCCCTGGCGCTGAACAAGCGCGCCAACACCGTCTACCTGGTATGGGCGGCGCGCCAGGGGATCCACTCCATGCTCCACCTCGCCAGCTGGGGCCCGGAGGGGTGGTCCGAGACTTTGGAGCTCAGCGGCGACCCGTTCAGCCAGAAGAGCCACCCGCAGCTCGAGGTGACCATCGACGACCATGCCGTGGCCGGCGCCGAAGGCCAGGCCGAGCTCCAGGAACGCACCATCCTCCACCTCCTGTGGTGGGACGAGGGCGTGGCTGGCGAGCGGGCGCTGTACACGCCGCTGGTCGCCGACCAGGGACGGCCGGTGGCCAGCAACCCGGTATTCGAGCTGGCTGCCTTGCTGCCGGAGGCCAGCGAGCCGCCGCTGCGCCTCCCCGCCCCTGGGCTCTACCGGGTACCGGCGCTGCGGCCGGGCGGCGACGGCCGCTCGCTGGCGATGGCCTTCTCGGACGTCGTCGACGGACGGCTGGCCGGGCTCGAGGTGCAGGTCCTGCCCGCAGACGTCATGGAGATCGCCGAGCGAGCGCGGCCGACCATCATCGAGATCGGGCTGCGCACCGGCACCTGGGACCTGGCGAGCCTGGCGACCGAGGTGCGGGCCGAGGTGAGCGCCGACGGTGCCCGCCGGCTGCAGCGGCCGATCGCCGAGTTCCTCGGCGGCGAGGCCGCCGCCGTCATCCTCGCCGCCGCCCCCGGGACCGACCCTGCGGAGCTCGCCGACGAGGCCCGCCAGCGCATCATCGAGCGCGGCTTCTCGCTGGGATCGCCGCTCGACCTGGGGGAGAGGGCGCGGCCGACGATCATCGAGATCGGGCTGCGTTCCGCCGACGGCGCCGAGCTGCCCCAGGCGCTGATGTTCCGGGTCGCCTCGTTGCGGCCGACGCCGTTCCACCCCACGCAGCGGCCCCTGCAGGTCTTCGTCTCCCCGAGCGGCGAAGACGTCATCGTGGCCTGGAGCGCCTTCGAGGCGGTCCGCTACGTCGAGAGCCTGGGCGACGGCTGGAGCGAGATGCGCACCGTGGAGACCCACGAAACCTTCACCCACGGCGACGCCTTCGCCGTGCTCGCGCGGCGCGTCGGCGGCCGCTAGCCTGCATCCCCCCTTCACAGGCCCGGCGGCAGGTGGCGGCGGGGGTCCTGCTGCCGAATCCGCCGCAGCGCCGCGGCGGCCGACTCGTCGACCTCCTGGGGCATCACCACGTCGATGGTGTAGTAGTGATGCCCCCGCCGCCCGTCGGCCAGCCGGATGCCGCGCCCCCTGAGGCGGAACCGCTGGCCGCTGACGGTGCCAGCTGGGAGCTCCACCCGCACCCTGCCGTCCACGGTCGGCACCTCGATGTCGGCGCCGAGAAGGGCCTCGGCGAGAGTGACCGGGACGTGGGCGAACACGTCGCCGCCGCGCCGGCGGAAGTAGGGGTGCGGCTTGACCAAGATGCGCAGCAGCAGGTCGCTGCGCCGGCCCGTCGACCCGTGCCCCTTGCCGGTGACGCGCAGCCGACTGCCGTCCTCGACGCCCGGCGGGATGCGGATTCGCAAGCGCTCGAGCTCGACCACCTTGCCGCGGCCGCCGCAGCGCTCGCAGCGACCGCCGGCGACGGTGCCGCGGCCGGCGCAATCGGAGCAGGAGAGCTCGCGCTGCACCGAGACGCTGGTGGCGACGCCGCGCACCGCCTCGGCGAGCTCGAGGGTGACCTCGGTGGTCAGGTGGCGTACGGACTCGCCGTCGCCGCGCCCCTCCGGCCGGCCCAACAGCTCGGCGATCAGCTCCTCGACGCGCCTGGCGCCGCCGGCGGCGGCGAACTCGCTGAAGGCGGAGAAGCCGACCCCGGTACCGGGATCAGGGGACGCCCCGCGATCGTAGGCGCCTCGCTTGGCCGGGTCCGAGAGCACCGCATAGGCTCGCGAGACGGCCTGGAACAGGTGCTCGGCTTCCCGATCCCCGGGGTTGATGTCGGGGTGGTAGCGGCGCGCCAGCCGCCGGTAGGCCCGCTTGATCGCGAGAGGGTCGGCGCCGATCGCGACGCCTAGCAGGGCGTAGTAGTCCTCCCGCGCCACCCGGCTATTGTGGCTCATCCCCGAACGCCGCATCGTCCAGCCCGCCGAGCTCGAGCCCCCGTGGGGTAGGCGCGGTCGACAGCACCTCGCCGCCCGCCGCCGCCAGCGAGGCGGCGAGGACCGCCCGGCGTTCCTCCGGGGCCAGGATCGCCACACAGCCGCCGCCACCAGCGCCGCAGGCCTTGCCGCCCCACGCTCCGAGGGACCGCGCCAGGCTCAACAGGCTCTCCACCGCCGGCACCGAGACGCCCGCGGCGAGGTGCCGCCGCAGGCTCCACTCCTGCCCTACCAGCTCCCCCGCTCCCTCCCAGTCACCGGCCTCCAGCCGCTGCGGCAACTGCGCCGCCACCCGGGCGATGCCGGTGAACAGCCCCTGGGTCTCGGGCTCCGCTTCCAGGCAACCGCGGATGATCTCCCAGTTGGTGGCCGCCGAGAAGTGACTGCGCCCCGAGTACACCACCAGCAGGTGACGCGACAGACCGGCGAGGTCGACGTCGAGGCGCTCCACCCGCTCGCCGCCGGGAGCGAAGTGAATGGCCAACGCTCCCCCCGTCACCGCGCCGTAGTGATCCTGCATGCCGGTGGGCAGACGCATGCTCACCGCCTCGAGGTCGCGGGCCAGACGACACAGCGCGGCCGGCTCCCGCGCCGGCCGGCCGAGGAGGCGATCGGCGCCGGCGATCAGGGCCACGGTCACCGCGGAGCTCGCTCCCAGACCGCCGCCGAGCGGCGACGAGCTGTCGATCGCCACCTCCAGGGGGGGCAGGGCGAGGGCGCCGCAGATGGTGCCGATGAGCGCCGTATCGGTGCGGGCCGCCAGCTGGTGGACGTCGGCGGCCTCGACCCGCGAGCCGCCCTGCGTCACGCGATAGCCGCTGGCGCGCCGCGCCACGGTGACCGCGACCGGCAGATCCAGGGCGACGTTGACCGTGACCGCGCCGGGAAAGAGCAACCCCAGGGGCCAGATGTCGAGCGTCCCGCCGCCCAGGTCGACCCGGCACCAGGCCGTGGCCCGCACAGCGGCCGCCGCGGCGTTCGCCATGGGCTCGGCCGGTCCCCCGCTCAGCGACCGGCGGCGACCGCCAGCGCCGAGGGCGCGGCAGGGGGCAGAGCGGCGAGCTGCCAGTCGGGCTCGCTCATCGGCCCCGCCGGACCCTCCGCGAGGGCCTGACGCAGCAGATCGCGCCAGGCGACGAAACGGGGCAGGTCGCGGTCGGCGATCGGCTCGGCGGGAACGCTCTTCATCGCCAGCGGGTCGATCCAGCGACCCCGGTGCTGCACCCGGTAGTCGAGGTGCGGCGCGGTGGCGAGCCCGGTGGCGCCGACGAATCCGACCACCTCCCCCTGCCTCACCCGGGCGCCTCTCTCGACTCCCCCCGCGAAGCGCGAGAGGTGGAGGTAGGCGGTCAGGTACTCGTTGGGGTGCCGTAGCTTGATGGTCTTGCCACCGCCCCGATCCCAGCCGGCGAAGGTGACCACGCCGTCGGCGGTGGCGCGCACCGGCGTCCCCGTCGGCGCGCCGTAGTCGACGCCGTAGTGCGGCCGGTAGCGCTTGAGCACCGGGTGGAAGCGGCGATGGCTGAACTTCGAGGTGACGCGGGAGAACTGCATCGGCGAGCGCAGGAACATCTTCTTGAGCGGCCGGCCCTCGGCGTCGTAGTACCCGTCGTCGCCGAAACGGAACGCCTCGAGCATCCTGCCTCGGTTCCACAGCCCAGCGGCCAGCACGTTCCCCACCCGGTGCAGCTCGCCGTCGAGGTGGACCTCCTCGTAGATCACCTGGAAGCGGTCGCCGGCGCGCAGGTCGCGGTTGAAGTCCACGTCCCAGCGCATCACCTCGGCCAGTCCGTAGGCGACCTCCTGGGGGACGCCGTGGCGTACCATCGCCCCCGCCAGGCTCGACTCGATCACCCCCTCGGCGCGCCGCACCACCACGCGCTCCTCGAACGGCTGCCATCGGCTCGCCCAGCCCTCCTCTCCAGGTACCAGGCGCAACCGGCCGCGACCTGGCAGCAGGAACTCGACCTCTCGCGGGCGCGCCTCCTCGCCGACGAAGGCCGTCACCTCGAGCCCGGGCCGCAGGCGCCGCAGCTCCACGTGCTCGGCGAGCTGGTCGGAGATCGCGCTGCAGTCGTTGGCAGCGAAGCCGAGCTCGGCCAGCAGCGCCCCCAGCGTCTGCCCGCGCTGCAAGGAGGCCTGCACCGGCAGGTCCGCCTGCTGCACGTGCAGCGTGTCCGCGGGACAGGCGACGGCGTCGGGGACGAAGCGGGGAGTCGGCGCCACCAGCCGCGGCGCCGGAGCATAGCTGGGAAGGCTACGGACGTGCGTCGCAGCCATGGAGCCGACAAAGGCGAGGACGAGCGGCAGAGGCAACCTCGGGCCCCGCCGCCATGACGCGTTCCTTCGGATGAGCTCCATCTCCCCTTGCAGACGCCCGCGGACGAGGCGGCGGCGCCGGTGCGAGATCCCTGCCGGCAGCGACCCATCGCACGGGCGGCTGCGCATTCCTGTCGAAAACGCGGCGACACTAACACAAGCCCGGTGCCGCAGCCAACCCCCCGGGAAATCCCCCCGGGGAAATCCGATCGGCCGTCGTGGGGCGCGCGGGCGGCGCGGCGACCTGCCGCTCCGCGACACGCGGAACTCCGCGCCGGCCGGACGGGCACGGAGGCCCGCCCCTGGACCGCGAGGGCCGCCTACTGCAGCGCCCTGCCGACGACCTCGGAAGGATCGTCGGGGAGCTTGCCCTGATAGGCGACGCGGCCGTCCTTGTAGACCAGCAACCCGGGCAGGGTGCTGACGTGGTGCCGCTTGGAGAACGCGCCGTCGGTGTCGAGGAAGACCGGGACGCGCAGCGACTTGCCCCTGAGGAATCCCCGCGCCTCGTCGGGGCTCTCCTGGAAGTTCACCGTCACCACGCGCGCCCGCCCACCCCACTCGGCGGCGAGGGCGTTGACCTGGTCGACGATGCCGCGGCAGCGGGGAGACCAGCCCGCCCAGATGACGACGACCGCGGTGCCGCGGGCGAGATCCGCTTCCCGCAGCTCGCCGCCGTCGAGGCCGGACAGGCGCCAGCCGTTCTGGGCGCCACCGGCGCCGGCGCCGAGAAGCAGCAGCAATCCGGCGAGCGCAGCGATCCAACGTCCACGCATGGTTGGTCTCCGGTACGGAGGGTGGAATCGATCAGTCATGGGCCCCCGTCGCCGCCTCGCGGCGATGCGGGAATCCATCGAGGATGCGGACTTTCAGCGTCTTCGGCGCCGGATAGCGCGAGCAGCGCTCGCGGACCAGCACCAGCAGCTTGGTCAGATAGTCGAAATGGTGCGCGCACTGGCTGCAGAAGCCGATGTGCTCGCGAAAGGGAGCCAGGAGCTCGGCCTCGGCTTCCTCGTCGTTGACCATGTACATCGTCGCACGCACCTGCTGGCAATCCATCGGGCTCCCTCGCATCGGTCGGTCCCGGGGTCTGCACCCTTGTCGACGGGCGCCGCTCGTGCCCTGTCGTTGAAACTCGGGCCGTCTGGAGAGAAATTCCGGGAACGTCGCGCGATTGTACCCAATCAAGCGCGGCGGCTGCGCATCTTGGCCGGCTCCCCGTCTCGCAGGTAGCCGTGCTCGCGGGCGTACTTGAGCAGCGCCGACTCCAACAGGCGCCGTCCGCGGTAGAGCCGGCTCATCACCGTGCCGACCGGGATGTCGAGGATCTCGGCGATCTCCTTGTAGGAGAACCCCTCGAGATCGGCGAGCAGGACCACCATCCGGTAGTCGTGCGGCAGCTCGTCCATCGCCCGCTGGACGTCCTCGTCGAGGACGTTGGTCAGCAGCTCCTCCTCGGGATCCTTGAGCTGGCCGGTAGCCTCGTCGCTGACGATGCTCTCGAACGACTCCTCGATGTCGGCGAAGTCGGCCTTGGGCGGCGTCGCCTGCTTCTTGCGGTAGCTGTTGATGAAGGTGTTCTTGAGGATCTTGAACAGCCAGGCCTTGAGGTTGGTGCCTTCCTCGAACTTGTCGTAGTACTTGTAGGCCTTGAAATAGGTCTCCTGCACCAGGTCTTCGGCATCCTGGGGATTGCGGCTCATCCGGTACGCGGCGTTGTAGAGCGAGTCGAGGTAGGGCATCGCCGCCACCTCGAAGTTCCAGCCCCGCGCGTGGACGTCCTCCTGGTGCTTCTCGCCTCGGCTCATCGGCTCCCTCGTCGCCATGTTATACGCACGAGACGTGCCATTCGCTTGCCCGGGCCCGCTGCCGGCGGACACGGAAAAGGCGTCCCCCGTGGAGGACGCCCTGTGAAGCCCGGTCGCGACGGGGTCTCAGAAGATGCCGGCGCCGCGCATGGCGATGAGCAGCGCGTAGAGCACCAGGGACTCGATGAGCGCCAGGCCGAGGATGAGGGCGAAGCGGATGTTGGCCGCCGCACCCGGGTTGCGGGCCATGGCCGAGCAGGCCGAGGACACCGCCTTGCCCTGACCGAGCGCACCGCCGGCGGCGGCGATGCCGATGGCGAAGGCAGCGCCGAGGATTCCCAGGTCCAGGGCCTGGGCGGCGGGCGCCGCGGCGTCCGGGGCCTGGGCGGCGACGGCCGGAGCGGCGACGATGGCGAGCAGCAGGAACCCCAACACGAGGATCCGTCGACCTGTCATTTCTGCACTCCTCTGGTTGTCGGTGGGTCGCCGGACGTGCCATCCCGGCGGGGAGCGGAAGGGGGGGGTTAGTGCTCCTCCGCCTCGGCCCCGGCGATGTACACCGTCGTTAGCATGATGAAGATGAAGGTCTGGATGATCGCCGCGAAGGCTCCGAGCGCCATGATCGGCAGCGGCGCGAGCAGCGGCACCAGGTTGTTGAAGACCCCGGCGACCATGTGCTCGCCGGTCATGTTGCCGAAGAGGCGAAGCCCGAGCGACAGCCAGCGGGCGTTGTGCGACACCAGCTCGACCACCACGAACAGCGGCGCCAGCCACCAGATGGGCCCCAGGAAGTGCTTGAAGTAGCGCAGCCCGTGGCGGCGGAAGCCGATGATGTTGTAGAGGAAGAACGAGACGAAGGCGAGGCCGAAGGTGACGTTGACGTTCTGCGTCGGCGGCACCAGGAAGAAGAACAGGCCGCAGATGTTGCCGACGAAGATGAACAGCGTGAAGGCGCCGATCACGCTCAGGTAGCGGTCGGCGGCGCCGTGCCCCACCTGCTCGTCGATCATCCCCCGCAATCCCTGCACCAGCTGCTCGAGGAAGAGCTGGAATCGCCCCGGCTCCTCCTCGCGGAAGGTCCGCGCCAGCGGGATGAACACCGCGGCGAGCAGCGCCACCACGAACAGCGACATCGCCACGTGGTCCGGCACCTCGACGTGCCCCCAGCGCTGCTCCAGGCCGAGGAGCGCGAGCAGCCAGTCCCACAGCGCGTTGACCGGGCCGTAGACGATCGAGTGATGATGTTCCATCTCAGCGGTGTTTCCTGGAGCGGAGCGCGACGAGCTGGATCCCGGCCTCGACGATCAGGGCCAGCGGCAGCGCCGTGAGCCCGAGGATCACGGCGAGGAGGTCGCGGAAGACCAGGAGCAGAGCCGTGATGAGGACCGGGAGCAGCAGGAGCCTGAGCAGGAAGCGCCACACGCCGACTCCTGGACCCCCGTCCGGGGCCACCTGGAGTCGCCGCACCACACCCTCCAGCCCGCGGAAGCCAACGATACTGACGCCCGCGGAGGCTGTCAAGGCGAGCGCCGCTCGCGACTCGCCCGCGACCAGAAAGCCCGCTGCGCCGAGCCCGGCGAGAAGCATCGCCACCCCGTTCGCCCGCCGCAGGCTGCCGACGCCGGCGAGCGCCTCACCGCCGCCGCCAGCCGGCTGCACGCCGGTCAGTTTCCGGCTTCCCGGCTGGCGGTCAGCACGCGGTAGAGCTCCCAGAAGCCCGCCGCCGCCCCCAACAAGCCGCCGACGATCCCGCCCGCGGTGGGGGCCCCGATCCGGCTCCCCACCCAGGCGCCGACCCGGAAGCCGAGATAGGTGGCGACGGGGAACAGGAACGCCAGGGCCAGCACCTGCAGGGCGCCGCGGGCGCCCCACTCGCCTCGCGACCGCTCAGCCACCGCTCTGCTCCACCGCCAAGGCGCAGCGCCCGTCGCCGCATTCGAGTCGGCCGGGAAGAGGAGGGCACATCGGCGCCGCGCAGCGGTTGGCCTCCTCCCAGGCGCCGGCGCAGATCGCCTGCCAGGAGGCCTGGTGCGCCGCCGTCACGGCGGCGTTGGCGGATTGCGGACAGGTGGGGCAGTAGCAGTCGCTCGCCGCCGCTACCGGGCGCGGGAGCTGCGACAGCGCGCAGTCGCCGGCAGCGGCGCAGCGCAGGGCCTCGGGCACGGCCGGCGGCGCCGGCGTCGGCTCGGCCTCCTCGGCGGTAGCGACCGGAGGGGCGCTCTCGCCGTCCGCGGCCGGCTCGCCGCGCCCGGCACAGGCCGCGACCGCCAGGGACACGAGCAGGGCCGGGGCCAGCCATGGGTGGAGCTGCGCCATCCCGGGATCATAGGGCAGCTGCGTCCGAGCGCGGCGCCGCTGTCGACCGCCGCTCGGTACAATCCCGCCGTGGGCTCACCGACCATGCCCGAGCGGATGCACGCCATGGTGCGTCGGGCTCAGACCACCATCTGCGCGGCGCTAGAAGCCTACGAGAAGGCGCGGTTCCAGGAGGACGCCTGGCGACATGGCGAGGGCGGCGGCGGGACGAGCCGGGTGCTGCAGGGCGGCACCACCTTCGACAAGGCAGGGGTCAACGTGGCGGCCGTCTGCGGCACTCTCGGGGAGGAGGCGATCCGGGTGATGCTGCCCAAGGAGGACCTCCCCACCGGCCCGCTGGGGTTCACTGCCGTCGGCCTGTCGCTGGTCATCCATCCCCGCAGCCCCTGGGTGCCCACCATCCACTGCAACTACCGCTACTTCGAGCTCGACTCGGGCAGGTGGTGGTTCGGCGGCGGCAGCGACCTGACGCCGGTGTACCTCTTCGACGACGACGCCTGCCACTTCCACGGCGTGCTGGCGGCGGCCTGCGGGCGCCACGACCCCGCCTTCTACCCCCGCTTCAAGCGCTGGTGCGACGAGTACTTCACCCTCGCCCATCGCGGCGAGCGGCGCGGCGTCGGGGGGATCTTCTTCGACGAGCTGCGCGATCGCGATCCCGAGTCCCTCCTCGCCTTCGTCACCGACTGCGCCGACAGCTTCCTCGACGGCTACCTGCCGATCCTCGAGCGCCGCCTCGACAGACCGTACGGCGAGCGGGAGCTGCGCTGGCAGGGCCTGCGCCGCGGCCGCTACGTGGAGTTCAACCTGATGTACGACCGCGGCACCCGGTTCGGGCTGCGCACCGGCGGCCGGGTGGAGAGCATCCTCATGTCGCTGCCGCTGTCGGCGCGCTGGGAGTACGGCCACGAGCCGGAGCCGGGGAGCGCCGAGGCGGCGACGTTGGCCGTGCTGCGCACCCCCCGTGAGTGGGTGTGACGAGGCTTCGCCTCGGGGAAGAGGGGCCCAGAGGGGCTTGCGAGTCGTGCCTCGGGGGCCCTAGCCTCGCCCTGGCCTGGGGCGGTCCGAGCCGGAGTCCCGCGTGAAGGCCGTACAATCGCGGCCCGTGCCACCGTCCCCCTCGCCCCAGCGCCTCCTCGAGCTGATCGCGGCCATGGCCGGCCAGCCGGTACTGATGCTGGCCGACCTGGTGGCCGACCGCTTCGTCACCGGCGCGCCGAAGCGGATCAGCCGCGAGGCGCCCGTCCTCATCCTGCGGTTCGAGCACGAAGAGCTGCTCCCCGGCGGCGGCGCCAACGCCGTCGCCAACGTCGCGGCGCTGGGCGGGCGGCCGCTGCCCCTGGGAGTGGTGGGAGACGACGCCAGCGGCGCCGAGCTGCTCACCGCCCTGGCGGCGCTGGGGGTCACCACCGAAGGCATCCGCCGTCGGCCCGGCTTCCGCACCCCGACCAAGGTCCGCATCCTGGCCGGCCACCGGCATGCCATCAAGCAGCAGGTGGTGCGCTACGACGTCGAGGGGCCGCTGAGCCTCGGCGACGACGACCGCGCCTTCCTGCGCCAGCGGCTGGCCGACTGGGCGGGGCAGGCGCCGGTGGCCGTGTTGTCGGATTACGGCTACGGCGCCGTCGAGCCCGAGCTGGTCGCCGACTGCCGCGCGGCGGTCGGCCCCGAAGGCACGGTGCTGTGCGACAGCCGCTACCGTCTGGCACACTTCCGCGGCCTCGACGGCGCCACCCCCAACGAGGAGGAGGCCGAGACGCTGCTCGGCGCCCCCCTGGGGGAGGATGCCGCCGGTCTGCGGCACGCCGGCGAGCGCCTCCTGGAGCGGGTGGGCTCGCGTTTCCTGCTGGTGACGCGGGGCAGCCTCGGCATGTCGCTGTTCCGCCGCGGCGGGGCGGTGCACGTGCCGGTGCACGGCACCGATCAGGTGGCCGACGTCACCGGCGCCGGCGACACGGTCATCGGCACCTTCGCCCTGGCGCTCGCCGCCGGCGGCGACCCGCTGGAGGCCGCGCTGCTCGCCAACTACGCCGGCGGCATCGTGGTGATGAAGCGGGGCACCGCCACCCTCACCCGTGACGAGCTGCGGGACGCGGTGGCGAGCGACCCCCATCCCCTGGAGGAGCTGCGGTGGGAGAGATCGTAGAGCGGGCCGAGCTGTTGGCGCGGGCGGCGGAGCTGCGCCGCCAGGGCAAGAGCATCGCCTTCGCCAACGGCCACTTCGACCTCTTGCACGTCGGCCACCTGCGCTACCTGCGCGCCGCCCGCGCCGAGGCGGACGTGCTGGTGGTCGGCATCAACGACGATGCCTCGGTGACGCGGCTGAAGGGAGAGGGGCGACCGCTGGTGCCGGCCGCCGAGCGCGCCGAGCTGCTGGCGGCCCTGGCGCCGGTGGACCTGGTGGTGGTCTTCCCCGGCGACTCGCCGCGCGACCTGATCGACCGGCTGCGGCCCGACGTGCACTGCAAGGGCCCCGACTACGCCGCGCCCGAGAAGGTGCCCGAGCACGACGTGGTGCGATCCTACGGCGGTCGCACGGCGCTGGTCGGCGACCCCAAGGACCACGCCACCAGCGGCCTGATCGCCAAGATCCGCAAGATCCAGGCGCTGTCGGGGTGAGCGCCGCCGACCGGGCGCCCCGGCTGCTGCTGATCCGCACCAGCGCCCTCGGGGACGTGGTCCATTCCCTGCCGGTGGCCGTGGCGCTGCGCCGGGCCCTGCCCCAGGCCAGGCTGGGGTGGGTGATCGAGGAGGCCTTCGCGCCCCTGGTCACCGGCCACGTCGACGAGGTGATCCCGGTGCGGCTGCGCGGCTGGCGCCATGCGCCGCTCGCCGCGCCGACCCGGCGCGAGGTACGCCGGGCGGTGCGGTCGCTGCGCGCCTTCCGGGCCGATGTCGCCGTCGACCTGATGGGGAGCCACAAGAGCGGCCTGCTGGCGCTGCTCTCCGGCGCGCCGCGCCGGCTCGGCGCCCGGCGGGCGGACCGCCGGGAGCCCTCCAGCGCCGCCTGGATCGACCAGCCGGTGGCGCTCGCCGGCACCCACGCCGTCGACCGGGCGCTGTCGCTGGTCGCACCTCTCGGAGTGACGGCGCTGGCGGCCGATTTCGCCGGCGAACGGATCCCGCCACACCCTGCCGCCACCGCCGCGGCGCAGAGGCTCGACCCCGCGGCAGCCCAGGTGCTGATCCAACCGGGCGCGGCCTGGGGCAACAAGCGCTACCCGCCGGCCTGGTGGGGCGAGGTGGCGGTGCGCATCGCCGCCGGGGCGGCAGGGGCGTGCGGGGTGCTCGCCGGGCCCGGCGAAGAGCCGCTCGCCGCGGCGGTGGTGGCGGCCAGCAGGGGCGCTGCCCGGCCCCTCCACGCGCCGGCGCTGCCCACGCTGGTGGCGGCCCTGCGCGACGCCCGCCTGGTGCTCGGCGGCGACACCGGGCCGCTGCACCTCGCCCACGCCCTCGGCACGCCGGTGCTGGCGGTCATGGGGCCCACCGATCCCGCGCGGCACGGCCCCTACGGCGCTCCCGAGCGCGCTCTGTGGCGCAGGCTGCCGTGCAGCTTCTGCTATAAACGATTCGGAGAGACCAAGGCGTGCCTGCTCGAAATCCCGCCCTCCCTGGTGGCCGCTCACGCCCTGTCCTCGCTGCGCTCCGCCTCGCCCTCGCCGCCGCCGCTCTGACGGTGGCGGCGGCGGACGCGGCCGAGGCGGCGCGGGGGGGTCGCCCGGCGCCCTTCGCCGGCGGCGAGGAGCTGCGCTTCGAGCTGTCCTGGCTGGGGATCGTCGCCGGCACCGCCACCATGCGCGTCGAGCCGCCGACGAGCTTCGCCGGCACCCCCGCCTACCGCCTCAGCACCCGTGCCGTCTCGACGCCGTTCTTCTCCCGCATCTTCCCGGTGGACGACCGCCTGGTCTCGTGGATCGACGCCCGGCGGTTCCGCAGCCTGCGCTTCGAGAAGCACCTGCGGGAGGGGCGCAAGCGATCCCACGAGCTGGTGGACTTCGACCCGGCGCAGGAGCTGGCCCGCTTCGAGGGCCGGGCGGTGCCGACGCCGCCGGACGTGCTCGACACGCTCTCCGCCTTCTACTTCGTTCGCACGCTACGCCTGGAGCCGGGAACCAGCGAACGGCTCGACGTCCACGCCGGCGGCAAGAACTACGGGTTGCGCGTCGACGTGCTGTCGCGGGAGCGGATCGCCACCCCGTTCGGCGACCGGGCCGCGCTCAAGATCGAGCCGCACCAGGAGTACGAGGGGGTGTTCGCCCAGCGGGGCCGGGTGTGGATCTGGCTCTCCGACGACGCCAACCGCCTGCCGCTGCTGCTCCGATCGAGCCTGCCGATCGGCGCCATCACCGCCCGGCTGGTGGACTACCGCGTAACCCCGACTCCGGGCGTGGCCGCGCCGCCGATCGGCGCCGCCGGCGGTGGGTGAGAACCACTTGCGGTCCGACTGCCTGCTGCTAGACTGCGCGCCTCGGTGAACCATGAGTAGCAGCAAGCTGGGCGATCTGCTCGTCTCGACTGGGGCCATCAACAAGGATCAGCTCCAGAATGCGCTCGACCTCCAGAAGAAGGAGGGGGGTCGCATCGGCTCCAACGTCGTCAAGCTCGGCTTCGTCTCCGAGGACAAGCTGACCGAGCTGCTGTCGAAGCACTTCGGCGTCCCCTCGGTCAATCTCGACCGGGTGGAGGTCGACGAGGCGATCATCAAGATCATCCCCGCCGACGTCGCCCGCAAGTACACCATCCTCCCCATCTCCAAGGCGGGCGCCAAGCTCACCATCGCCATGCTCGACCCCACCAACGTCTTCGCCATGGACGACATCAAGTTCATGACCGGCTACAACGTCGAGCCGGTGGTGGCGGCCGAGACCGCGCTGCGCGAGGCGATCGAGCGCTACTACGGCTCGACCCACGCCATCGAGCTCAAGAAGGTGATGGAGGACCTCGCCGAGGAGGACGATACCGACCTCGAGGTCCTGGAGGAGGACGAGGAGCTCGACCTCGCGGCGCTCGAGCAGGAGTCGGAGGAGGCGCCGGTGGTGCGCCTGGTCAACATCATCCTGACCGACGCCATCAAGCGCGGCGCCTCCGACATCCACGTCGAGCCGTACGAGAAGGACCTGCGGGTGCGCTACCGCATCGACGGGCTGCTGTACGAGATGATGCACCCGCCGCTGCGCCTGCGAGAGGCCATCACCAGCCGCCTCAAGATCATGGCCAAGCTCGACATCGCCGAAAAACGCCTGCCCCAGGACGGGCGCATCAAGATCAAGACCCGCATCTCGGGCCGCGTCAAGGACCTCGACTACCGGGTCAGCGTGCTGCCGACGATCTTCGGCGAGAAGATCGTCATGCGGCTGCTCGACAAGGACAACCTGATGCTCGACCTGACGCGTCTCGGCTTCGAGCCCGAGTCGCTGCGCAAGTTCGAGGGGGCGATCTTCAAGCCCTACGGCATGGTGCTGGTCACCGGGCCCACCGGCTCGGGCAAGACCAACACCCTGTATTCGGCGCTGTCGCGGGTCAACAAGATCGACACCAACATCATCACCGCCGAGGACCCGGTGGAGTTCAACCTGCCGGGCATCAACCAGGTGCAGATGAAGGAGCAGATCGGCCTCAACTTCGCCGCCGCGCTGCGCTCGTTCCTGCGCCAGGACCCCAACATCATCCTGGTGGGTGAGATCCGCGACTTCGAGACCGCGGAGGTCGCCATCAAGGCGGCGATGACCGGGCACCTGGTGTTGTCGACCCTGCACACCAACGACGCGCCCTCGTCGATCAGCCGCCTGATGAACATGGGCGTCGAGCCCTTCCTGGTGGCCACCTCGGTCCACCTGGTGGTGGCGCAGCGGCTGGTGCGGCGGATCTGCAACTACTGCAAGGAGCCGATAGACGAGTCGCCGAGCGCCCTCACCGCGATCGGCTTCACCGAGGGCGAGGCGCGCCGCATCCGTCTGTTCCGCGGCAAGGGCTGCGAGCGTTGCTCCAACACCGGCTACAAGGGGCGCATCGGCCTCTACGAGGTGATGGAGCTCGACGACGACATGAAGGAGATGGTGCTCGCCGGCGCCAGCTCCCTCGAGCTGCGCCAGCGGGCCCTGCAGCGCGGCATGGTCAGCCTGCGCGCCAGCGGGCTGGAGAAGATCCGCCAGGGGATGACGTCGGTCGAGGAGGTCGTCCGCGAGACCGTGGACTGAGCCTCTTCAGAAGTGCAGCGCCACGCCGACGTGGCCGAAGCCGAACAGCTGCGTCTCGTCGAAATCGACCCAGTGGCCGGAGAGCTCGACCACCAGGCTCCAGGGGCCGCGGATCTGGAAATCGCCGGTAGCGCCCAGGGTGATGCCGATGGCGGTGTCTCCTCCGCCCCCCACGCCGTCCAGGTCGTAGGCCCCGAGGCCCAGGAAGATCCCCGAGTCGTACCAGGAGCGCAGGGCCCGGTACTCGCCGCCGACGGTGGCGTAGCTGAGCTCGGCGTCGGCGAGGCCGTCGACCCGCCCCTCGTCGAAGTCGACGGCACCCAGGCGCAGCACGAGGTGGGTGCGCGCCTCGGTGACCATCCCCAGGCCGAGCTGCCAGCCGCTATTGGCGAGGCCGGTATCGGCTTCGCTCTCGAGCGAGCCTCCCAGCCCGCCGAGCAGGGAGACGGTGAAGGTGTAGGGCTCGGCGGCCTTCGCCGGGCCGCCGGACACCACCGCCAGGACCGCCGCCACGACCACCACGCGCGCTGTCGTCTGTCTCACGTTCCCCTCCTCGGCATCCGGTCCGCCGGTCGGCAGTCGACCGCCCCCCCGGCACCCGCGCGGGGGACCGGCGAGCGAAACCCGGGGCGGGTCGTGAGTATATCGTCGCCGATTCCGTCCAATCCTGCGGGAGCCCGGCTCGCCGACCCGCCGCGGGGGAAGCCCGCGGCGCCGCAGCCCGGCCCCGTCGAGGTCTACGTGCCGCGCGCCCGCACCGTCTGGCCCACCTCCCCTCTCGAGGCGGTAGTGGAAGCGCTCTTCCCCTACCCCTGTCTCGGTTGCGGGGCGGGCGGCGGGGGGAGGCGGCGACTCGGACTATGCGCCGCCTGCCACGCCTCCCTGGCGCCCGCCAGGCCCCCCTGGTGTCGCGGCTGCGGCCGCCTCCTGCCGCGCCCCTGGGGCAACGCCGACAGGCTGTGCGGCGCCTGCCTGCGCCAGCCCCCGCCATGGGACGAGCTGTGGTGGCTGTACCCGTACGAGGGGCCGCTCCGGCAGGTGGTGGCGGCGCTCAAGGGCGGGCGCGGAGAGTTCCTGGGGGACGAGCTCGGAACCGAGCTCACGCGCCGCTTCGGCGCGGCCATGGCGGGGCGGTTCACCAGCGTGGTGCCGGTACCGCTGCACTGGAGGCGCCTGCTCGGCCGCGGCTACAACCAGGCGGCCGCCATCGCCGCGGCGACGGCGGTAGCCCTCGACGTCCCTTGCCGGCGGCTGCTGCGCCGCTCCCTGCGACGGCCGCAGAAGGGGCTCGGGCGTCGCGACCGGCTGCTCCACCAGCAGGGGGCCTTCCACGCGCCGAGCCTACCGGCCGGCTCCCGGCTGCTGCTGGTCGACGACGTGATGACCACCGGCGGCACGCTGGCGGCCGCCACCTCCGCCCTGCTCGCTGCGGGCGGCGGCAGCGTCGCCGTCGCCGTCGTCGCCCGTACCCCCCTCGACGGCGAACGACCCGTTTGAAGCCCGGGGCCGGGAAGCGACCCGTCTCACGCCCAGTCCCCCCCCCTTTGGGGTAGTCTTCGGTTGACACCGGCTTGTCGGGGGCAGTAGGATTCGGCTACGTTGGAGCATTTCCGCATGCTCAGACGATGGACCTCCATAGCCGCCCTGGCGCTGATCGCAGCAGTACCCGCGGCGGCCGACGACAGCGAATCGGCGGGGGTGCTGCGCGGCAAGGTGACGGTGGACGCGGCGCCTCTCGGCCGCGCCACCGTCTACGCCTACGAGCTGGCGCGCCTGAGCATGATCAAGGTCTCCACCGACGCGGACGGCCGGTTCCACTTCGCCGACCTGCCGGCCGGCGTCTACAAGCTGATCGCCTACAAGCCCGGTTTCGCGCCGGCGGTGGCGGCTCTCAGCCGGGCCGCCGATGACGCGCGGCAGTTCGTCGAGCTCCGCCTCCAGCCCGAGACGGTCGGTGGCACACGCCAGGGCGAGAGCTACTGGAGCGTCCGCGACGCGGTGCCGCCAGACGTCCTCCACGACATCCACAACGCCGAGCTCCTCGAGCTCGGCGCTACGCCGGCGGCACAGGCGCGCGCCTTCACCGGCGCGGTGCAGGCCGCGACCGGCGTCGACCAGGGTGGCTCCGGCCAGGCCCACATCGCCAGTGCCGGCGTCGGCATGGAAGGGCGCATCGGCCCGGTTGCCCTCGACATCAACGGCGAGTTCTGGCAGCTTTCGGGACATGCCGACCCCCTCCTCGCGGTGACGCGGGAGAGCGAGGCGGCGGCCCTGGCCGTACGCATGCTGGGCGTCGGCGAAGGGCACCTCCAGGTGACGACGGTGAGCCGCCGCGCCGGCTCCGTGGACGCCGCCTTCAGCGCCGGAGAGAGCGACTTCGAGCGCTATCGGCTGGAGTGGTCACAGCCGATGGGCGAGCGCAGCCATTCCCGCTTCCTCGCCCAGTACACCGAGCAGAACAACTTCTATCGCGAGGGGCCGAGAGTTCCTCGCGAGGTGCCGCTGACCTCCCGTGCCTTCAACCTCGAGGGCACTTACCAGGTCGAGCTCTCCGATCACGCCGCCCTGGAGACCGGCATCCGCTATCGCGAGCGCGCGGGGGCCTTCCCGGCGTACGGCGAGCCGGTCCCCGAACGGGCGCTCGAGCTGTTCGCCAAGGGCGGCCACCGGGTGCAGCCGAGCGTGCTGGTCGAGTACGGCGTCTTCACGCAGATGCAGGACGGATCCCTGGCTCTCGCCCCGCAGGGGACCGTGGTGGTCCAGCTCGACTCCCGCTGGCAGGCGGTGGGCACGGTCAGCCGCCGGTTGGCCGGCGACCCCAAGGAGACCCTCGGCGCCTTCGCGCCGGTGCTCTTCAACCAGGCCGCCGGCGGCTGCCAGGAGCTCGACCAGCACTGCTATCGGCTGGTCTTCGCCCGCCAGGGCGACGACCCCGGCGAGCTGGTGTCGGTCACCGCCATCCATCGCCAGGTGGCCGACACCCTGCAGCTGTATTTCAACGACGACATCTTCAGCCGCATGGAGAGCCTGTACCTGGTGCAGGGGGACGAGATCCCGGAGCTGCAGCTGGTGCTCTCGCGGCGCCTGACGCCGCGGGTGCTGGCACGGCTGGAGTCCAATTTCGGCGAGGGGGGCGGCGGCGTCCTCTACGCCACGGACGCCAGCGCCTACCAGAACCGGGTCCGCTACCTCGTCACCTCTCTCGACACGCGCTTCCAGGTCACCTCCACCGGCGTGTTCCTGGCCTTCCACCACTTGTCCCAGGACCTCGACCCGCTGGCCCCGGCGGTCGACGACGAGGCCTCCGCGATGGAGCTCGAGCGCCTGCAGCTGATGCTGTCGCAGGACCTCAACGTGCTGGCTCGCCTGGCCGCCGACTGGGCGGTGCACGTCAACCTCGAGCTGTCGCGCGGTGACCTGCCGTTCAGCCTCGGCGATGCCGAGGCCGACGAGATCCGCCGCCGGGTCACCGGCGGCCTGTCGGTGAAGTTCTAGGCGGCTCCGTCCTCCCCGGCGGCACAGCCTTGGGCTCGAGGCGCTCGTCGCTTCCCCCGCGAGCCGCCCCGGCGGCTTGAATCCAATATTCCGGCTACAATCCATTCTCTTGGATCGCCGGCGCCACCGGCGGCTACTCCGGCAGCGTTCAGCATGCCGGACGAGGGCAGAGAAACCCTTGATGTACCTAGACTTTCGTTCCGCCGCCGTCCCCCTTCGAGGGCCATTCAACTCGTCGGATCGTGGCATGCTTCCTGCTCCACGCGGGCGTGGAGCTTCCCCGCGCATGGAACGCCGCACTTCGTTACACCTCCGTTGGCTCGGTGCCACGGTGGCGGCGTTGGCGGTGGCGATCCTCGGCGCGGTCTCTCTCTTCCACAAGATCGAGAGCTTCCAGCCCCTCGGCGTCACCCTGCTGCCGGCGGGGGGGGCGTGGACGGTCGAGGCGGTCGCCACGCCGGCCACCGGGCTCCGCCCCGGCGACCGGGTGGTGCTCGTCGGTGGCGAGAGCCCGGCATCGCTGACCGAATTGCGGCAGCGCCTGCGCTCCCAGCCAGAGACCGCGCTGACCGTGCTGCGCGAGCCGGAAGCGGTGGTGGTCACCTATCGACGGCCGGCGCTCGACGTCGATCTGCCCTACCTCGCCCTGGCCGCGGCCGGCGCGCTGTACCTCGCCATCGGCCTCTACGTGCTGCTGCACGGCCGCCACCGCCCGTCGGGGCTCTTCTTCCTCTGGTGTCTCGCCTCGGCCGCCGTATACCTGCTGACCTGGGTCCCCGGCTCCGGCGGCAGCGCGCTCGCCCGCGGCATCTTCGGCGTCGAAGAGCTCGCCCGCGTCCTGCTGCCGCCGCTGACGCTGCACCTGTTCCTGGCGTTTCCCCGCCCGCTGCTGGCGGGTCGCCCGGCGCTGAGGCGGCTGCTGCCCTTCCTCTACCTGCCGGCAGCCGTTCTCGGGGTGCTCCAGGCCGACCTGATCGTCAACGACGGTCGCTGGATCTTCGGCGGCGTCTCGGCGGGCGCCGTCGCCGCACTCGACCGGCTGGCGCTCCTGCACCTGGCGCTCTACTCCCTGCTCGCCCTGGCGTTGCTCGCCGGTCGCCTGTTGCGGCACGGTGAATGGGAAGGCCGCCGTCAGCTGCAGTGGGTGACGGTCGGCCTCGCCGCCGGCTACCTGCCGTTCTGTCTGTTCTACGTCGTCCCCTGGATGCTGGCGTGGCGGCTGCCGGAGTGGGCCACGGCGGCGGCGGTGCTGCCCCTCGCCCTGGTGCCGCTGACCTTCTCCTGGGCCATCCTGCGCTACCGGCTGTGGGATCTCGAGGTGATCCTGCGCAACACCCTGGCCACCACGGTGACGCTGCTGATCGGCGTGCTGTCGTTCTCGCTGCTCAACCTGGCCATCGCCCGCGGGCTGCCCGACGACGAACGCCTGGCCAAGAGCTTCCTGACCTTCCTCTCCGGTATCGCCATCGCCGGCGTTCTGGTCCCCACCCATCGCGGCGTGCGCTCCCTGCTCGAGCGCTTCCAGTACGGCGGCACCCTGGGCCGCCGGCGAGCGCTCGGGGAGCTCGGCCGCGAGCTGCTGGAGGAGCGCGACCCCAGCCGGCTGGCCGCGCGCCTCGTCGGGTGTCTCCGCGACAGCCTCGAGCTGGGCGAGGTCACGCTGCTGCTGGTGGCGGGCAATCGCCTCGTCCCCCTGCTGCCCGGACGCGACGAGGCGGTGCCCCTGGAGGCGCTCGACCAGGCGGTATGGGCGGCGCCGGTCTGGCGGCTGGCGCCCCAGCCGCTACTCGCCACGGGCGCCGACGCCGTGGAACGGCTGGTGCGGAAGGGGTATCGCTACGCCTTCCCCCTCACCGTCCGCGGCCGGCGAGTCGGCGTGCTGCTGACCGGGTTGCGTGAGGCCGGAGAGCCGCTCAACAGCGAGGAGCTCGACCTGGTACGTTCGCTGCTCGACCAGACTGCCCTGGCACTGGAGAACGCACGGCTGATGGAGGAGCTGCGCGAACGGCTGGACGAGGTCACGCGCCTCAAGCACAGCACCGAACAGATCCTCGAGTCCTCGCCGGCCGGCATCGCGCTGCTCGACGGGGAGGAACGGGTGGTGTCGGCCAACCGCGCCTTCTGCGCCCTGGTCGGGGCGCCCTCCGAGAGCGTCGAGGGTGAGCTGCTGGCCGAGCTCCTGCCGGTACGTCCGCTCCCCGGGCCCGGCGACGGGCTGCTCGAGACGAGCTACTGCGACCGCGACGGGCGCGAGCGGTACCTGCAGCTCTCCACCGCCGGCTACACCCACGGCGCGGGCGAGCTCAAGGTGCTCGTCGTCCACGACGTCAGCGAACGGGTGGAGATGCAGAACTCGCTCAAGGAGCAGGAGCGGATGGCGGCCCTCGGGATGCTCGCCGCCGGCGTCGCCCACGAGGTGAACACACCCATCACCGGCATCTCCAGCTACGCGCAGATGCTGCTGGCCGATACGCCTCCCGACGACCCCCGCCACCAGCTGCTCAAGAAGGTCGAGCGGCAGACCTTCCGCGCCGCCGGCATCGTCAACAACCTGCTCGAGCTCGCCCGCAACCGGCGGCAGGAGTATCAGCCGGTGCAACTGGCGCCGGTGCTCGACGACACCCTCGAGGCCCTCGACGACCGGCTGTCGCGCGGCACCGTCGAGGTGCGCTGGCAACCGCCAGCCGATCCGGTGTGGGTACGCGGCAGCCATCCCGAGCTGACGCAGGTCTTCGCCAACTTGATCGGCAACGCGCTCGACGCGATGAGAGCGGGCGGCACCCTGACCCTGTCGCTGACGGCCGCAGACGGTGTCGCGCGGGCGGGGGTCGAGGACACCGGCGGCGGCATTCCCGCCGCCGAGCTCGAGCGCGTCTTCCAGCCCTTCTACTCGACCAAGCTCGCCGCCGGCGGCACCGGCCTCGGGCTGTCGATCAGCTTCGAGATCGTGCAGCGCCACGGCGGCACCCTCCGCGTGGAGAGTGAGCCCGGAACGGGCAGCCGCTTCCTGGTCGAGCTGCCGCTCCTCCCCGCCGACGGGGGGGGAGCGCCATGAACGTCCTCGTCGTCGACGACGAAGAGGTCCTCCAGGACATCCTGACGACCTTGATCCGCCGCGAGGGGCACCATGCCCTCGCCGCCCGCAGCGGCGAGGAGGCCGTCGCCTGTCTGGAGCGCGAGGAGATCGACCTGGTCCTGCTCGACCTGATGCTGCCGGGAATGTCGGGGATGGAGGTCCTGGCCCGCATCCGCCAGACCGACCCCGACCAGGTGGTGGTGGTGATCACCGCCTACTCCTCGATCGAGGGGGCGATCGAGGCGATGCGCCAGGGGGCCTTCCACTACATCCCCAAGCCGTTCAAGAACGAGGAGGTCCTGCACACGCTGCGCAAGGGCCTCGAGCGCCGCCGGCTGACTGCGGAGAACCGGGCGCTCAAGGCGCAGCTGCGCGAGCGCTTCGGCTTCGACAAGCTGATCGGCCGCAGCAAGCCGATGCAACAGGTGTTCGAGCTGATCCAGCTCGCCGCCCCGTCGAAGAGCAACATCCTGATCCGCGGCGAGAGCGGCACCGGCAAGGAGCTCGTCGCCAAGGCGATCCACCACCACTCGCGGCGCGCCGACGGCCCCTTCGTCACCGTCAACTCCGGGTCGATGCCGCCCGACCTGCTGGAGAGCAACCTCTTCGGGCACGTGAAGGGGGCGTTCACCGGGGCGGTGGCCAGCAAGAAGGGGCTGTTCGAGCTGGCCGACGGCGGCTCGATCTTCTTCGACGAGATCGGCAACGTCCCCATCGACACCCAGTCCAAGCTGCTGCGCGTCATGCAGGAGAAGGAGTTCATGCGCCTCGGCGGCATCGAGACGCAGAAGGCCGACGTGCGGATCATCGCCGCCACCAACGCCGACCTCGAGGACGAGGTGCGCACCGGCGGCTTCCGCGAGGACCTCTACTATCGTCTCAATGTCATCACCATCGCCCTGCCGCCGCTGCGCGACCGCAGCGAGGACGTGCCGCTGCTCACCCACCACTTCCTCAAGCGCTACGCGGAGGAGAACGACAAGCCGCTGCGCGAGATCTCGCCCGACGCCATGCAGCGGCTGATCGAGTACCACTGGCCGGGGAACGTCCGCGAGCTCGAGAACGTGGTGGAGCGAGCCGTGGTGCTGTCCACCGGTTCCGTGCTCGGACCGGAGCTGCTGCCGCCGCAGGTGCGGCGGCCCAGCGAGCGCTCCCCTTCCACCGAGCTGCCCGCCAACGGGCTCCCCTTCCGCGACGCGGTGCGCAGTTACGAGAGGCGTCTCATCCTGCGGGCGCTGGAGGCCTCCGGCGGCGTGCAGAAGCGTGCCGCCGAGTTGCTCGAGCTCAAGCCCACCACCCTGCACGAGATGATGAAGCGCCTCGACATCTCGCCGGAAAGCGTCTGAAGTAGAGGCCGGGGGACACCCGAGGAGGGGCGAACGCCCTGACGATCGACGTGCGATTCCGCGACATCCTGCACCGCCCGGTCGGGCTGCTGCTGGTGCTGGGGCTGCTGGCCCTGGCGCCGACGCTGCCCGCTCAGCCGCCGCCAGCTCGGCCGCTACCCGAGCAGGCGCCCTCGCTGGTCGCGCCGCTGACCGACGGCCAGCGACTCCCCCTGCCCGAGCTCGACCCCGCGGTACCCTCTCCCGCCGAGCTGCTGGGGCACCCGCTCGGCCTGCGCTTCACCCGCCATCACGAGATCGTCGCCTACCTCGACGCCCTCGCCGCCGCCTCCCCCCGCGTCACCACCTGGCGATACGGCGAGACCTACGAGGGGCGGCCGCTGATGCTGGTCGCCGTATCGAGCCCCGCCAACATCGCCCGCCTCGACGCCATCGCCGCCGAGCGGCCCAGGCTCGCCGATCCCGCCGGCCTGCAGGCGAGCGAGCGGCAGCGGCTGCTGGCCACCGCACCCGCGGTCGTGTGGCTCGGTTACGGCGTGCACGGCAACGAGTCCTCCTCCGCCGAGGCGGCGATGGCCGCCGCATACGTGCTCGCCGCCGCCCAGGGGGAGCTGGCGGCGGCTCTCGACCGCATCGTCGTGCTGATCGATCCGCTGCTCAACCCCGACGGCCGCGAGCGCTACGTGCACGGCTACCAGACCCGCCGCGGCGAGGAGGCGGATCCCGACCCCGCCGCCCTCGAGCACTCGGAGCCGTGGCCGGGAGGGCGCGGCAACCACTACGCCATCGACCTCAACCGCGACTGGTCCTGGCTCACCCAGAAGGAGACGCGGCATCGCGTCGCCGCCTTTCGCCGTTGGGAGCCGCAGGTCTACGTCGACTACCACGAGATGGGGGCCGAGTCGACCTACTTCTTCCCGCCGGCGGCCGAGCCGCTGCACCCGCGCCTGGCGCACCGGGCGCGGCGCTGGCTCGAGACCTTCGGCGGTGGCAACGCCGCCGCCTTCGACCGGCTCGGCTGGACCTACTACGTCGGCGAGGTGTTCGATCTCTTCTACCCTGGTTACGGCGACACCTACCCGACCCTGCGCGGAGGCGTGGGGATGACCTACGAGATGGCCGGCGGCGGCGGCGCGGGGACCGTCGTGCGGCTGCCCAACGGCGAGCTGCTGTCGCTGGCCGATCGGGTGGCGCGCCACCTCATCACTTCCCTGGCCACCGTAGCGACGGCCGGCCGCCACGACCGTGAGCTGCTGGCCGACTTCGTCGGCTTCCGCCTCGAGCGCAGTCTCGACCCCGGCCCGACGTTCGTGTGGCGCGCCGACCAGCCGGAGGCCGACCACCTGGCGGAATTGCTGCGCCTGCACGGAATTGCCGTGTCGCGCCTGGAGGCTTCCCGGCAGGTGACCGCGGCGCCTCTCGCCGGCGGCGCCGCGCGCCAGGTGCGACTGCCCGCCGGCGCCTACGCCGTCACGGTGTCGCAGCCGCTCGGCACGCTGGCCCGGGTCCTGCTCGAACGCGAGGCCGAGATGCCGCTCGAGTTCCTCGAGCGGCAGCGCCAGCGGGTCGAAGCCCACCGACCGGCCCAGTTCTACGACGTCACCGCCTGGTCGCTCCCCCTGGCCTTCAACCTCGAAGGCTACGTGGTGTCCGAGCCGCTGGCGGGAACGGCGGCGCCGGCGGCGCCCCCTCGCGCCACCGGCGCCGTCGGCTCGCTGGTGCCGCCGCAGGGGCTCGCCGGGTTCCGCTTCGCCGCCGCGCTGCAGCGGCGGCAGATCCCGTTTCACCTCGCCCTCGAGGGCCTCCGCCTGGCCGCCGGAGAGCTGCCCGCCGGCACCCTGTTCGTGCCGCGGCGGGGACGCGGGGAGGCATTCGACGCCGAGCTCCTGGCCCTCGCCGAGCAGACCGGCGTCACGCTGGTGGGGGCGAGCACCTCGCGCACCCAGTCCGGAATCCCCCTCGGCTCGGAGCAGATGCTCCCGATCCGCCCGGCGCGCATCGGCCTGGTCGGCGGCGGCGGCGTCAGCCCGACGTCGTTCGGCTTCGTCTGGCATCTCCTGGATCGCGAGGTCGACGCCGAGCACACCGTGCTCGACCTGGCCGCGCTGGGACAGGCCAGGCTGAGCCGTTTCGACGTCCTCGTCTTCCCCGATGGCACCGGTTACGCGCGGGAGCTGGGGGATCAGGGCAGGGAGAGACTCGACGTCTGGCTGCGGGAGGGGGGAGTGCTGGTGGCGATGGGGCGCGCCCTCGAATGGCTGACCGAGGTCGAGCTCGCCGAGATCACCGCCCGCCCGAGCCCGGGCCAGACGCAGGACGGCGAGGGCGAGCTCGCGCAGCGCGTGTTCGAGACCCAGCTCGAGGTGCCCGGCACCATCGTGGCCACCACCCTGACGCAGCACCCCTTGACCGTCGGGCTGCCTTCGCCGCCGCCGGTGATGTTTCATGGCGGTACCTTCTACGAGCCGTCCGGCGACCCGCGACGCGACCTGTTGCGCGTCGCCGATCAGGATCCGGTGCTGGCGGGGTTCGCCTGGCAGGAAGCGCGAGACGCGCTGGCCGGGTCGCTGCTCGCTGCCACCCATCCGGTGGGCGCCGGCCGCGTCGTGCTGCTCACCCAGGACATGGCGTTCCGCCTCTTCTGGCGCGGCACCATGCCGCTGCTGCTCAACGCCGTGATGTACGGTCCGAGCCTGCAGGACGGTGGCGCCGGGTACTGAGCGCTCGGTCCCCGGTCGCCGCCGCGCGCTCGACCGCCCGCCAGACGCGCGCGAAGTTGCCCCACAGCACCAGCTCCAGCGCCCGTCCGTCCAGACCCCTCTGCCGCAGCGCCGCCACCAGGCCCGGGTAGCGGGCCACGTCCTCGAAGCCGACCGGTGTCTCGGGGATGCCGTCGAAGTCGCTGCCGACCCCCACTCCCTCCTCGCCGCACACCTCGACCAGATGTAGGATGTGGTCGACGTACCGCTGCCGGGGCACCGGCGGCTGCGGGTGTCCCGCCAGCATCCCCTGGCGCGCCCGCGCGAACGCCAGCGGGTCGTCGGCATGGGCATCCTGCAGCGACCGCATCGCAGCGCCGAGGTGCTCCATGCGGCGCTGGTTGGCGAGCCGCGCCGTGTCGTCGAGGAAGGCGGGGTAGGCGTTGGCCATCACCACCCCGCCGCGGCGCGCCACCGACAGGGCCAGGGCATCGGTGAGGTTGCGCGGATGGTCGCACAGCGCCCGCGCCGAGCTGTGGCTCGCCACCACCGGCGCCTCGCTGACCTCGAGCACGTGCTCGACCGCGCGATCCGAGACGTGGGAGACGTCGACGACGATGCCACGCCGGTTGAGCTCGCGCACCATCTCCTCTCCCTGCGGGGCCAGGCCGCCGTGCGGCTCGTCGTCCCCGGCGGCGTCGCACCACTCGTGGCTGGCGGTATGGGTGAGGGTGACGATGCGTACGCCCAGCCCGTGCAGCCTGTCGAGGGCCCCGGGCAGCGACAGCGGGCGGCCGTTCTCGAGGCCCAGGACGACGCCCACGGCGTCGCGCCCCTTCGCCTGCTCGAGGGCCGCGGCCGTCGCCACCGCCTCCAGGCCCCCCGGGCGCAGCTGCTCGACCGTCAACCGATGGAGCAGCAGGGCGTGCTCGAGCCCCGCTTCCGGCTCCAGGTGGGGGGGCACCCAGAGCGCGAACACCAGGCCACCGACCCCCCCTCGACGCAGCCGAGGCAGGTCGACGTGCCCGCCCGGCGCCGGCCGCGACAGGTCGGCAGGCGCCTCGAGCAGCCGGGTCGGAACGTCGGTATGGCCGTCGAAGACGAGGAAAGACATGGGCCGAGTGTATTGCGCCAGCGATCTGGTCGCGGGAATCCGTTCGCGGGAACAGCTTCACCTCTTGCTCTGTTTGGTACTATGATTGACGGTCCGCCCCCGGAGGGGCGGCCTCCAACTCACCATCCGAGGAAATCCCCGTGAAGAGCGAAATCCATCCCGAGATGCACCTGGTGACCGCGGTGTGCGCCTGCGGCAACACCTTCCAGACCCACTCCACCCAGGACGAGCTGCGGCTCGAGATCTGCAACGAGTGTCACCCCTTCTTCACCGGCAAGCAGAAGCTGGTGGACTCGGCCGGCCGCGTCGAGCGCTTCCAGCGCCGCTACGGCATCAAGAGGTGAGCTCTTCCGCGCCGCCCGGTGGCGGCGATGGCGAGGGTCGGGAAGGCCGCTCCGCGGGGGGCGGCCTCGCCGTCTGACCCGCCGCCATCGGCCGCCGTGGCGGCGGCGGGATTCCGACCATGTTCGAACGTCTCGACCAGATCGAAAAGACCCACCAGGAGCTCACCGCCCGTCTCGCCGACCCGGCGGTGCTGGCGGACCGGGCGCAGGTGCGCGAGGTCAGCAAGTCGCTGGCCGACCTCGAGGATCTCGTGCGCCTGTACCGCGAGTACCGGCGGATCGACCGGCAGCTCGCCGAGACCCGCGAGATGCTGTCGGCGATGACGCGCGGCGACGAGATGTTCGAGATGGCCGACGAGGAGCGCCGCTCGCTGGAGGCGCAGCGCGAGGAGCTGACCGCCGCCCTGCGTCGGGAGCTCACTCCGCAGGACCCCAACGACCGCCGCAACGTGGTGCTGGAGATCCGCGCCGGCACCGGCGGCGACGAGGCCACGCTGTTCGCCGCCGAGCTGTTCCGCATGTACAGCCGATTCGCCGAGAGCGAAGGCTGGCGGGTGGAGGTGATCGATCTCTCGGAGTCGGGCGTCCGCGGGATCAAGGAGGTGTCGGCCATCGTCGAGGGTCGCGGCGCCTACAGCAGGCTCAAGTACGAGGGGGGCGTCCACCGGGTGCAGCGGGTACCCGCCACCGAGGCGTCGGGTCGCATCCACACCTCGGCGGTCACCGTGGCGGTGCTGCCGGAGGCCGAGGACGTGGAGGTGGAGGTCGACGAGCGCGACCTGCGGATCGACCGCTTCTGCGCCTCGGGCCCCGGCGGCCAGGGAGTCAACACCACCTACTCCGCCGTGCGGCTGACGCACCTGCCGACCGGCCTGGTGGTGTCCTGCCAGGACGAGCGCAGCCAGATCAAGAACAAGGCCAAGGCGTTGCGCGTGCTCAAGGCGCGCCTGCTCGAGCTCGAGCGCGAGAAGGCCGAGTCGGCGCAGAGCGCCGAACGGCGGCGGATGGTGGGCAGCGGCGACCGCTCCGAGAAGATCCGCACCTACAACTTCCCCCAGAACCGGGTCACCGACCACCGCATCGGCCTCACCCTCCATCAGCTGGACAGCATCCTGGAAGGCAACCTCGGCCCGGTGACCGAGCCGCTCGCCGCGCACTTCCAGGCGCAGCGGATGGCCGAGGAGGTGGCGGGCTGAGCCCGACGGTCGGGGAGCTCCTCACGGCCGCCCGCCGGCGCCTGCTGGCCGCCCCCTTCGAGCCCTCGACCCGCGAAGCCGCCCTGCTGCTCGGCGCGGCGCTCGGCCTCTCCGAGGCGCAGCTGCTGGCGCGCGACCGCGACCCCGTACCGGAGGCCCCGGCGCGGCGCTTCGGGGAGCTGCTCGAGCGGCGCCTGAGCGGTGAGCCCGTCGCCTACCTGTTGGGGCGCCGGGAGTTCTACGGCCGCGACTTCCGGGTCGACCCGCGAGTGCTGATCCCGCGCCCCGAGAGCGAGCACCTGGTGGAGGTGGCCCTGGGGCTCTCCCTGCCACCCGCGCCCCGCATCCTCGACCTCGGCGCCGGCTCGGGTTGCCTCGCCGTCACTCTCGCCGCCGAGCTCCCTTGCGCCCGCGTGGTGGCGACCGACCGCTCCCTGGGAGCGCTGGCCGTCGCCGCCGCCAACGCCCGCCACCACGGCGTCGCCGGCAGGCTGGCACTGATCGCCGCCGATTGGCGGCGGGGGCTGCGCGTGCAGGGCTTCGATCTGCTGGTCAGCAACCCTCCCTACGTGGACCCGCGGCAACGGCCCGAGCTGTCGCCGGAGGTGGCGGAGCACGAGCCGGCGACAGCGCTGTTCGCGGCCGGCCGCGGGCTGGCCGCCTACCGGCAGCTCCTGGAGCAGACGCGCGACGCCGCCGACGGCACCCCGTTTCTCCTCGAGATCGGCGCCGGGCAGCTGGCAGACGTCGCCGCCCTCGCCGCCACCCTCGGCTGGCCGTTGCAGGGGGCAGAGACCGACTACGCCGGCATCCCGCGGGTCGCCGTCCTGCGCCGCCGACCCCCGCCTGCCGCCGGCAGGGAGTCGCCGCCGCGGGACCGCCGGCGCCCTTGACCGGGCTCGGGGCGGCAGGGATGATAGCCGCCCATGGATCGCTTCCTCATCCGCGGCCCCTGCCGTCTCGCCGGCCGCGTCCGCGCAAGCGGCGCCAAGAACGCCGCGCTACCGGCTCTCGCCGCCTCCCTGCTCGCCGACGAGCCCGTGCTGTTGCGCCGCGTGCCGCGGGTGCGCGACATCGCCACCATGCGCCGGCTGCTCGCCTATCTGGGGGTGCAGAGCGCCGACGAGGGAGACGCCGTCCGCCTGGTGCCCCAGCACGAGGGCGTGTCGTCCGAGGCGGTCTACGAGATGGTCAAGACGATGCGCGCCAGCGTGCTGGTGCTGGGGGCGCTGATGGGCCGGCGCGGCCGCGCCCGCGTCTCCCTGCCGGGCGGCTGCGCCATCGGCGTGCGCCCCATCGACCAGCACCTGAAGGGCCTCGATGCCCTCGGGGCGCAGATCCGGCTCGAGCACGGCTACGTCCTCGCCGAGGCCAAGCGGCTCGAGGGGAAACGCTTCCGCTTCGACATGCCGACGGTCACCGGGACCGAGAACGTGATGATGGCGGCGGTGCTGGCGCGGGGCGAGACGGTGCTCGAGAACTGCGCCCGCGAGCCCGAGATCGTCGACCTGGCGAACCTCCTGATCGCCATGGGCGCGAGGATCGAGGGGGCCGGCGAGGAGACCCTCCGCATCGACGGGGTGGAGTCTCTCGGGGGCGCCGAGCACGACGTCATCGCCGACCGCATCGAAGGGGGCACCTATCTCGTCGGCGCGGCGCTGACCGCGGGCGACGTCACGCTCGAGGACGCCGACCCGCACGACCTCGCGCCGCTGCTCGACAAGCTCACCGCCGTGGGCACCGAGGTCTCGACGCAGGACGACGGCATCCGCGTCCGCGCCGGCGGTGAGCTCGTGGCCCGGGACGTCGAGACCGCGCCGCATCCCGGCTTCCCCACCGATCTGCAGGCCCAGTACATGGCCCTGATGACCCAGGCCCGGGGCACCGCGGTGATCCGCGAGACGATCTTCGAGAACCGCTTTCAGCACGTCGGCGAGCTGCTCCGCATGGGCGCCGACATCCAGGTGAGCGCGCGTGAAGCGACGGTGCGAGGCCCCCGCACCCTGTCGGGGGCCAGTGTCATGGCCACCGATCTACGGGCCTCGGCGTGCCTGGTGCTCGCCGGTCTCGCCGCCCACGGCGAGACGCGGGTGGAACGGATCTATCACCTCGACCGCGGGTACGAGGCGATGGAGGCGAAGCTGCAGGCGCTGGGAGCGGACGTACAGCGCGAGCCCGGGCCGCCGACGCCCTGAGCCGCGGGTCGTCGGGCATCGTCTCGACGCATCCGGTCGCCGCACCGGCCCCGAGGTCTCGACCCACTCTCCCTCCTGCTTCCCATGCTCTGGCTCCTCCCGCTCCTCGCCGCCGCCCCTCTGGGGCCGCCGCCGCCATCGCTGGTCGAGCTGCACCGCACCACCGCCCCGCAGGAAACCCTCGCCGCCGCGGAGCGCTTCGCCGCCGAAGCTCCGGATGTCGCCCAACGCCTGGGCGCCTCCTACCTGCGCGGACACGCTCTCGCCGACCTCGGCCGCCACCGCCTCGCCGCGCAAGCCTTCTCCCGCGCCATGACCGAGATCCCGGAGCTCGCCGCCCATAGCCGGCTGCGGCTCGCCCGGGAGCAGCGCGCCCTGGGTCACCCCGAGGTGGCCGCGGGGTTGGCCGCGGCCCTGCTCGACGGTCGCCACGCCGCGCTGATGCAAGAGGCCGCCACGGTGCTGGCCAGGGCGATCGAGGAGGGAGGGGACTGCCGCCTGCTGAGGGGAGTCGCCTGGCAGGCCATCGCTCCCCGTGAGCGCCGGGTGCTGCAGGTGGCGCGCGCCGCGTGCGCGAGCCGGCGGGGCCACGATGCCCAGGCTCGCGGCCTGCTGCTGGCCCTCCTGCAGGAAGGGGTCGACGACGAGCCGGCGCGGCAGGCCGCCGAGCGGCTCCTGGGCCTGCACCCCGCCTCGCTGGGCCCCGATCTCGCGCTGGTGCTGGGGCGGGCGTTCCTGCAGCAGGGGCGGCCCGACCTGGCTCGCGACTACCTGGCGCCGGCAACGGCAGCGGCCGCGGCCGGTTCGCGCGAGCTCCACGAGGCCACGGCGCTCCTGGCGCAGGCGCAGGCGGGAATCGGCGATCACCGCGCCGCCGCCGCCACCTGGGGCGTGGCGGCGGACTCCGCACCGGCGCCGGCCGACCGCGCCAGGGTCGGATATCACCAGGGGCGGTCGCTGGAGCTCGCCGGGCGGCGCCGCGCCGCGCTCGGAGCCTACAGCCGCGCCGCCAATCTGCGCCCGGAGAGCCGCTGGACGGGCGCCTCGTTGCTCGCCGCCCTGCGCCTGCAGCGGCTGGAGGGGGATGCGGACGAGGCGGCGCGACTGCTGGAGCTGCTGCGCTCGCGCCGCACCTGGGACGTCTACGCCGCGCGCGGGGCGCTCTTCCTCGCCGCCTCCGACCTGGTGCACAACCGCGCCGACGAGGCCGGCGGCTGGCTGCAGTCGGCGGCCGTCACGCAGGGAGCCCAGGACCGCGAGGTCGGCTACTGGCTCGGCCGCTGGGAGGAGACCCGCGGCCGTCCCGTCGCCGCCCTCGGGCACTACCTGCGGGTGCTCCGCCAGGGGCCGTACCACCCCCTGGCGGCGACGGCGCGAGAGCGGCTGCTGGCGAGGCCGATGCGCCGGGCGGTGGAGCAGAGGCTCACCGCCGCAGGTGAGTCCCAGCGGCTCGACGAGCAGCTGGCGGCCTGGCTGCTCCTCTCCCCGGACGACCCGCGGCGACTGGCCGTCGAGCGGCGCCTCTACCAGGGTCTCGCCCGCGACCCGGACCTCGGCCCCCTGCTCCGCCTGGCGCCGCTGGAGGTCGCTTCCTGGCCGCTGTGGCGATCGCCGCTCACCGTCGCGGAGGATCGACTCCTCGCCCTGGGTTTGTGGCGGGAGGTCGGGCTTCACACGGTGCTGCAACACTTCCCGACGCGCGATCCTCGGCTCGCCTATACCGCCAGCCGCGAGCTCGCCCGGGGCGGTGCGACGGCTCGCTCCCTGCTGCTCGCCACCACGCTGGAGAGGCGCGCCGGCGGCCGCCTCCCCGGCAGCCTCATGCCGCGACCCCTGCGCCAGCTCCTCTACCCCCTGGGCCACGGCCCGCTCGTCACCTCGGCCGCCGAGCGTCACGGGGTCGATCCCCACCTGCTGCTCGCCCTGCTGCGGGTGGCGAGCGGCTTCGACCCGGCCGCGGTGGCGGCCGGCGGCACCCGCGGCATCACCGGCCTCGGCCTCGCCGACGCCGCCCGCGCCGCGGCGGCGGTGAGATCCCCGGGTCTCGAGCCGGCCGACCTCGAGCGGCCGGAGACCGCGATCCCGCTGGCGGCGGCCCATCTCGCCGGCCTCGTCGGGCGGTTCGGCGATCCTCCCGCCGTGGTCGCGGCCTACTTCGCCGGAGAGGACGAAGCCCTGCTCTGGGTGTCCTGGTGCCAGGGGCGGGAAGCCGCCGAGGTGCTGACCAAGCTGGGCGCCCGCGAGGTGCGCCAGCTGGTCGCCGCCACGCTGGAGAGCGCCGCCGCCTACCGCGAGCTCTACCCGCAACTCACCGCGGCGCCACAGGCGGCAGGGGGCGCTGCGGGCGATCGAGATGGTCGATGACGTCGGCCTGCCGTCGCAGCTCGGCGGTCCAACGCTGCAGCTCCTGGTTGAGGCGCTCCTCGCGCAGCAGCGAGCGGATCTGCTCGCGCACCTGCTCGAGCGGCGGCGCCGACTCGCCCGCCGCCGCCAGGCGCGGCACCAGCACCTCCTCGTAGTAGCGCTGGATCTCGTCTAGGCCGACGAACACCCGCGCCCCGAGCAGCTCGTCGACGAACGTCAGTACCTGCAGTTGTCGCACCACCAGCTGCTCGACGTCGCCGCGGCTCATCCCCAGCTCCGCCAGGCGCGCGGCGAAGTCCTCCTCGTCGGCGAACCGGCCGGCGATGGCCGCGACCTGCTCCTGGATCGCCGCCACGGGCAGCTGCTGGTGGCCGTAGCGGTCGACCTCGTGGAAGCGCAGGCGCTGCTCGATCAACCCCTCGAGCACACGGCGCCGCAGGCTCGCCTCGCTCTCCTCGGGCTGGGGCGCCACCACCCCGAGCGCGATCACCCGCTCCAGGTCGGACAGCAGGATCGGGTCGTCGTCCACTACCGCCACCACTCTGTCCACCAACCGCGGCGGCGGCCCGGGGGGTGACGCCGCTGCGAGGGCGGCGGCGGAGGCCAGGGCGCAGAGCGTGGCGAGGAGCGCGCGGGGCATCGCGAGGCAGGGGATGGTAGCACGGGCCCCCACCTCCAGTACCATCCACGGCATGGCCGGCACCCTGCTGGTAGTGGCGACGCCGATCGGCAACCTCGACGACCTCTCGCCCCGCGCCCGCGAGGCGCTGGCGAGCGCCGACCTGGTGGCCTGCGAGGATACCCGGCGCAGCGGGCTGCTGCTCGCCCGGCTCGGCCTCAAGCGCCCGCTGCTG
>DATKEH010000130.1:0-12699 GCA_035546355.1 Thermoanaerobaculia bacterium | reverse complement strand
TGGGCGCCGCCGGCCGCCGGGTCGGCGAGGGGGAGGGCGCCGGGCAGGGAGAGGTTGGAGGCGATCGGGCCGAGCCAGGGCAGCAGGCCGAGGAGGGCCTCCTGGGCCAGCGTGCCACCGGCGAACAGGCCGTGGAGGCGGCTGGTGGCGGCGGCCGCCCCCTCGCCCCGGCCCTCTTCCCCTGTGCCTCCGACCAGCCCCGCCGCCAGCTCGGCGGCCTCCGCGGAGGAGGTGGCGAACCACACGTCACCGACCCGCCGCGAGGCCGCCGCCGAGCCGAGGAACCACGCCACCACCGGCTTGCCGCAGGCGCCGGCGGCCTGCAGCAGGCGCGCCGCCACCCGCGCCGCCGGCGGCTTGCCGAGCAGCGCCACCACGTCGGTCTGCGGGTCGCGGCGCAGCAGGTCGAGGGCCTGCAGCGCAGTGGCCCCGCCGACCGCCTCGCCGAAGTCGCGGCCGCCGGTGCCGAGAGCGTGCGAGACGCCGCCGCCGCGGGCGTGGACGGAGCAGGCCACCGCCTGCAGCCCGGTGCCGGAGGCGGCGACGATCCCCACCGGCCCCCGCCGCACCCGATTGGCGAAGCCGAGACCGACGCCGCCGATCAGCGCCGTGCCGCAATCGGGGCCGAGGAGGAGCAGCCCGCGACGGGCGGCCTCGGCCTTCAGCGCGACCTCCTCCTCGAGCGGCACGTTGTCGCTGAACAGGAAGACGTGCCGCCCCTGCGCCAGCGCCTCGCGGGCCACGGCGCCGGCCCAGCGGCCGGGGACCGAGATCGCCACCCAGCCCGCCTCGGGCAGCTCGCGCAGAGCCGCCGCCAGGCTGCGCACCCGATGCTCGGCGCCGCCCTCGGCGCCGCGCTCGCCGCGCAGCAACTCCGGCACCCGCCGCAACGCCGCCTCGGCCGCTGCCGCCGAAGCCGCGCGCACCGCCACCAGCAGGTCGTCGGGCCGCGCCGCCGCGGCCTCGGCCGGCAGCAGCGCCTGCGCGGCCAGCAGCTCGCGATTGGCCGGCGTGGCCATCACCGCCGCCGCCGCGAAAACGCCGGGGGTGGCGGCGAGGGCGCGCTGCAGCTGCATCAGCACCACCGAGTCGGCGTAGGTGGCCGCGAGCAGGGCGTGGTGCAGCACTTCCTCAGGCAGCGCCGGCGTCCCCCCGACGCAGCGCCGCGGCCGCCGCGGCCGCCCAGCCGAGCAGCGCTTCGTCCCCCCCGAAGCGAGCGGTGAGCTGCACCCCGAGGGGCATCCCCTCCGGGCTGCGGCCGGCGGGAAGCGCGACGGTCGGCAGGCCGGCCTGCGTCCACGGCAGGTTGCAGATCGGGTCGCCGGTGACGGCGAGCCCGCGGGGCGCCGGCCCCGGCGCCGCCGCCGACAGCCACAGGTCGAACCCCTCCCGCGCCATCGCCTCCTCGAGCTCCCGGCGCAGGCGCAACCGCCCCTCCCGCGCCGCCTCGACCTCCGCCGGCGCCGCCGCCAGGCCCCGCTCGAGGAGCTCGACCGTCCGCGGCCGCAGCAGGTGCCGCCAGCTGTCGTAGAGCCGCCGGTGGACGGCGGCGGCCTCGGCGGCGAGCAGCAGGCGGTGACGCGCCGCCACCTCGGCGAAGTCGGGCATCACCGGCACTCGCAGCAGCGGATAGCCGGCCCGCGAGAGCGACGCACAGGCGGCGGCGAAGCCGGCGGCGCCGGCGGGCTCGAGGGGGTCGAGGTAGGGACCGACCGGCACCGCCAGCACCGGCCGTGGTGCGGCACTCCCGGCCGGCGGGCCGGCGCGGAGGCCGGCCCCTACGACTGCTGAGCCCGCCTCGACCGCGGTGTCCTCCACCGGGTGTAGGGGCGGCCCTCCGTGGCCGCCCGGTCGGCTTCCTCGCCAGCCGTCGCAGAGCACCGCCGCCGCCCGCGCCGCCCAGCCGACGTCGGCGGCGAGCACCCCTACGTGGTCGAGAGACGGCGCCAGCGGCACCAGCCCGTCCCTGGGGATCCTGTCGTAGCTCGGCTTGAAGCCGACCACACCGCAGAAGGCGGCGGGGCGGCACACCGAGCCAATGGTCTGCGTCCCGAGGGCGAACGGGCACAACCCGGCGGCCACCGCCGCCGCCGAGCCGCTCGACGAGCCGCCCGGAGTGCGCTGCGGGTCGTGTGGGTTGCGGGTGGGTCCCGGCTCGAAGTACGCGAGCTCGGTGGTGACCGTCTTGCCCAGGAGCAGGGAGCCGGCGCGGCGCAGGCGTTGCACGGCCCTACCCTCCCCCCCCGCCAGAGCCTGCGGCGGCAGGCGGCTGCCGGCGCGAGTGGCGAAGCCGTCGACGTGGAACACGTCCTTGACTCCCATGGCCGTCCCGTCCAGGCGCGCAGCGGCTCCGGCGCGCCGGCCGCCGGGCGTCTCGGCGATGGCCGCCGCCAGCCGCCGCCACCGCCCCGGCTCGGGCAGGAACGCCTCGATCCGCGGCTCGACCGCCGCGAAGCGGTGGCGCAGCCGCCGTAGCGCGGCGCTGCGCCGCAGGTCCCAGGAGGAACCGACGAGCGCCTCGGGACCGCCGCCGGCGACGGCGCCCGCGGCCTGGGGCTCCACGCCCGGCCTCAGGGGGCCTCCGCCCGCAGCCTCGCCGCCGCCAGACGCACCGCCGCGACGATGTTCTGGTACCCGGTGCAGCGGCAGAGGTTGCCGGAGAGGGCGAGGCGGATCTCGGCCTCGCTGGGGTCGGGGTGCTCGCGCAGGAAGGGGATGAGGGTCATCAGGAACCCCGGAGTGCAGAAACCGCACTGCAGCCCGTGCGCCTCCCAGAACGCCTCCTGCAGCGGGTGGAGGTCCTCGGGGCCCGGCGCCAGCCCCTCCACCGTCGTCACCTCCTGCCCCTGCGCCTGCACCGCCAGCAGCAGGCAAGAGCGCACGGCCTCGCCGTCGAGCAGCACGGTGCAGGCGCCGCAGACGCCGTGCTCGCAGCCGACGTGGGTGCCGGTCAGCCCCAGCTCGTGGCGCAGGAAGTCCGACAGCAGCAGCCGCGGCTCGACGCGGCGACGGTGCTCGCGCCCGTTGACCCGGACCGTGACTGCGAGCAGCTCGGGATCAGCCGCCATCCTCACCTCCCGCGGCACGGGCCGCGGCCCGGCGCAGCACCCGGTCGGCCAGCACCCGCGCCAGGTGGCGTTTGAAGTCGGCGCTGGCGTGGATGTCGTCGACGGGGTCGATCTCCCGCCGCGCGGCGTGGTCGGCGGCGGCGGCGATCGCCTCTCCGGCGGGCGCTTCGCCCAGCAGCAGCGCCGCCGCGCCATCCGCCGTCATCGGCGCGTCGCCGACGCTGAGGAAGACCAGCCTGGCGGCGGCGCAGCGCCCGGACTCGTCGAGCGTCAGCACCGCCGCCACCCCGACCTGAGCGTAATCGCCGTGCCGCCGCGCCACCTCCAGGAAGGCGCAGCCGGTGCGCGGCGGCAGCGGCGGCAGCTCGATCTCCACCAGCAGCTCGTCCTCGGCCAGCGCGGTGGCGAACAGCCCGTGGAAGAACTCGCCGGCCGGCACCCAGCGCGAGCCGCCGGCTCGCTCCAGGCGCAGCCGCGCCGCCAGCGCCACCGCCACCGCTGGCAGCTCGGCGGCGGGGTCGGCGTGGGCCAGGCTGCCGCCCAGTGTGCCGCGGTTGCGAATCTGCGGATGCGCCACGTGGGGCAGGGCCTCGGCGAGCAGCGGCGCCCGGCGCGCCACCTCCCGCTCCCGCTCCAGCCGCCGCTGGCGTACCAGGGCCCCGAGGCGCAGGCCGCCATCGCCGGTGGCGGTCACGAAGTCGAGCTCCCGCAGGCCGTTGACGTCGACGAGCAGGGCCGGCTGGGCGAGCCGGAAGGTCATCACCGGGATCAGGCTCTGCCCCCCGGCCAACACCTTGCACTCGCCGCCGTGCCGGGCGAGCTCGTCGAGGCCCTCGGGGAGGGAGCGAGGGGCGCGGTAGGCGAACGGCGCCGGCTTCACGAGGGGGGCCCTGCCGCGGCCGTGGCCGGCGCCTTCAGCAGGTGCTTCTGCAGCTTCCCCATGGCGTTGCGCGGCAGGGCGTCGACCCGGTGGAAGGCCCGCGGCACCTTGTAGCGCGCCAGCTCGCGCCGGCAGTGGGCCTCGAGGGCCGCGGCGGCGACCGCCGCCTCCCCGGCCCACCAGGCGACCGGCACCTCTCCCAGCTCGGCGTCGGGCGCCCCGGCGACCGCCACCTCGCGCACTCCGGGGACGGCGGCGAGCACCTCCTCCACCTCCCGCGGGTAGACGTTGAAGCCGCCGCACAGGATGAGCTCGCTCTCGCGGCCCAGCAGGGTGACGTGACCGCTCTCCGCCTCCACCCGCGCCAGGTCGCCGGTGCGGAACCACCGCCGCCCCGCGGCGTCGACGGCGAAGGCCGCCGCCGTCCTCTCCGGGTCGCGCCAGTAGCCCTCGAAGACGTGACTGCCGCGCACCTGCAGCGCGCCGTCGACTCCCGGCGGCACCCGGTTCCCGTCGCCGTCCACCACCCGCATCGACACCCCCGGCAGCGGCGTCCCCACCGTCCCCGGCAATCGCCGACCGGCCAGCGGGTTGGACAGGCTCATGCCGGTCTCGGTCATCCCGTAGCGCTCGAGGATGGCGTGGCCGGTGAGCTCGGCGAAGGCGGCGAACACCTCCGGCGGCAGCGGCGCGCTGCCCGAGCAGAACAGCCGCATGCGCGGCAGCGCCGGGGCGCCGCCTTGCCGCAGCGCCGCCACCAGCCGCACGTACATGGTGGGCACGCCGAAGAAGAGCGTCGCCTCGCTGGCGGCGAGGGCCGCGGCCACCGCCTCGGCGTCGAAGCGCGGCCGCAGCCGCACCGTGGCGCCGGCGGCGAGCGCGCAGTGCAGCCCGACCACCAGCCCGTGGGTGTGGAACAGGGGCAGGGTGAGCAGCAGCTCGTCGCTCGCCTGCCACCCCCAGGCGGCGAGCAGCGCGGTCACCGTGGCCAGCAGGTTGCGGTGGCTGAGCATGGCGCCCTTGCTGCGGCCGCTGGTGCCGGAGGTGTAGAGCAGCATCGCCAGGTCGTCGGGGCCCGCCCGTGGCGGCGCCTCCGTGGGCTCCCGCTCCTCGGCCGCCAGCGTCTCGGCCTGCAGCACGGCCTCGACGCTGCGCCGCTCGTCGGCCGAAAGCTCCGCCAGCACCGGCAACCCCCGCTCCTCGCTCACCAGCAGCCGCGGCTCGGCGTCGCGCAGCACGTGCGCCACCTCCCGCCGCCGATAGGCGGGGTTGAGCGGCACCGTCACCGCGCCCAGCCGCAGCACCGCCAGGTGCGCCACCACCAGCTCCGGGGAATTGCCGAGGTAGAGGGCCACCCTGTCGCCCGGTCGCAGGCCACGGGCCAGCAGCCCCGCCGCCAGCCGCTCCGCCCGCCGATGCAGCCCCTCGTACGTCAGCTCGCGGGCGGCGCCGGGCGCAGGCTCGAAGCGCAGCGCCGGCCGCTGCGGGTCGCGTTGCCTGGGGATGGCGAAAAGGTCGCTCAGGTTCATGGGCGCGAGGTGGCCATCATAAGGGAAACCCGGCCGCCGCCACAGCGGCGGCGGTCGCGGCTGACCGACTTCCGCCCTTGCTATAGTCCGCCGCAGCCTCCCCGCGGCCCACCTGCCGCGGCGTCAGGGACATGCCAGGAACCAGGAACCGTCACCCCAGCCGAGCCGCTCGTCCGCGGCGCCGACCAGCGGGCACACGGCCGTTCCATCGCCGCCTCCCTCTCCTCCTGACGCTCGCCTCGTTGCTGTCGGCCGGCCTCTTGCCGGCCGCCGGCCTCGCCAGCTCCAAGCCGCTCCTCGCGAGGCCGCCGAACGTGCTGCTGATCACCGTGGACACCCTGCGGGTCGACCGGCTCTCCGGCTACGGCTACGAGCGGCCCACCTCGCCGGCGGCCGATCGCCTGCTCCGCGGTGGGGCGCGGTTCGATCAGGCGCGCACGGTGGAGCCGCTGACCGGCCCCGCCTGCAGCTCGATGCTCACCTCCCTCTACCCCCACCAGCACGGTGCCATCCGCAATGGCTTGCGCATCCGGGCGCAGCTGCCTTCGCTCGGCAAGGAGCTCGACCGCGTCGGCTACCGGACCGCGGCCGTCGTCGGCAACTGGACCCTCAAAGACAGCATCTCCGGTCTCGCCGAGCATTTCGACGACTTCGAGGAAGTGCTCACCCGTCGCCGCTGGCTCGGGCTCTTCGCCGGCGAGGCGACGGCCCGGGACCTCGAGCACGCGGCCGCCTCGTGGCTCGACGGCAACGCCGGGCGACGGCGGCCCTTCTTCTTGTGGGTCCACTACGTCGAGCCCCACGCTCCCTATCAGCTGCACCGCGACTTCGTCAGGAGACTGGGCCTCCACTCGCTCGCCCCGGTGTCGAAACCCGACCGCTACGACACCGAGATCGCCGCCGTCGACGAGTCCCTCGGCCGCCTGGTACGCCGCATCGAGTCCGATTCTCGGCTCGCCGCCAACACGTTGATCGTCTTCACCTCCGACCACGGTGAAAGCCTGGGGGAGCACGGCGAATGGGGGCACGGGCCGTCGCTGTACGAGCCCGCCCTGCGCATCCCGCTGGCCTTCTACTGGCCCGGGGCGATCCGCCCGCAACGAATCGGCGCGACCGCCTCGATTCTGGACGTCGCCCCGACCGTGCTCGCCCTGCTCGGGCGCGAGCGGCCGAGCGACTTCCAGGGCTACGACTGGAGCGCGGTGATCGCCGGACGCGCCGCACCACCCCCGGCGAGGGCCACCTGGTTCCAGACCCACAAGAGCACCCTCCTGCACCTGGACGACAGCCGCGACGAGTTGGGTCACGGCCTGCTCCAGGTCGGGATGGTGCGCGGCGACCGCAAGGAGGTGGTCGACCTGGCACGGGGCGAGCGCCGTGTCTTCGACCTCCGCCGCGACCCGCGGGAGTCGGCGAGGCTCGAGGGCGGCGGCGGCGGCCCTTCTCCAGAGCTCCGAGAGTGGCTGCAGCAGGTCCGCGAGGCGCTCGCGGAGGGCTCGACCCTGCCGCCCGCCAGGCTCGAGGACGAAGACGTCGAAAGGCTGCGGTCCCTCGGCTACGGCGACTGAGCAGCCATGTCCATCCACGGCAATCTCGCGACCATGGAGCTCGCCGAGCTCCTGCAGTGGGTCTCGCAGGGGCGCAAGACGGGGACCCTGGTGGTCGCCGACGAACGGGTGGCCAAGCGGATCTTCTTCCGCGGCGGCAAGGTCATCGCTGCCGCCTCCACCGATCCACGCGAGCACCTCGGCCACTTCCTGGTGCGCCACGGGATGGTCGACGAGGAGCAGCTCGCCGCCGCCGTCCGCCGGCAGGAGCGCGAGAACAAGCTGCTCGGAGTCCTGCTGGTCGACAGCGGCGTCCTCACCGCCGAGGAGCTCGACGCCATCCTGCGCCTCAGGGTCGAAGAGAACATCTTCCAGCTCTTCGAATGGAGCCAGGGGAATTTCCGCTTCCTGGAAGGGGAGCTACCGCAGCAGGAGATGGCGCCGATCGCCCTGGAGGTGACGGGCCTGGTGCTGGAGGCCAGCCGGCGGCAGGACGAGTGGCAGCGCATCCGCACCGCCATCCCCTCCCTCGACGCGGTCCCGGTGCTGGTCGGCGACCAGCCGCTGGCCGACCCGTCTCTCGAGGAGCCGGAGCGACGGCTGCTGGCGGCGGTCGACGACGACCGCACGGTGGCGGAGATCGCGGCGGCCACCCGCAGCAGCGACTTCGCAGTCTGCGAGGCCCTCTACCCGCAGGTGCGCAAGAAGCGGATCAAGATGATACGCGTGCGGCGTGCCGATGCGAGCGCCGGGGAAGCGGACGCGGCGCCCAGCGCGCAGGCGCTGCTGGACAAGGGGCGGCAGCTGCTCAAGTTGCGGCACTACTCGTCGGGGCTGCGCCATCTGCACGCGGCGCGCAGCCTCGATCCGCAGAGCGCCGTCATCCGCCAGGAGGTGGAGCGGGCCGAGGCCGCCATCCGACGCATGCTGCAAGACGATGGCATCGTCCCGACCGCGGTGCCGCGGCTCACCCGGCCGCTCGAGGAGCTGGCCCAGCTCGCGGTCGCCCCGCATGCCGGCTTCATCCTGTCGCGGATCGACGGGCGCTACGACGTCGGCTCGATCCTCAAGATCAGCCCCCTGCCCCAGCTCGAGTCGCTGCTCGCCTTCTGGGAGCTGCTGCACGCCGGCCACGTCAGCCTCGGGCGGCGGGCACCGTGAGCACGGCGCCCCCGTCGGCCAGCCGGCCGGTGGACGCCGCCGTATCCATCCTGCGCGACGGCTTCGACCAGCATCAGCTCGAATTTCGCAGCCTGACCCGCCGCGCCCGCCGCCATTTCGAGCGGCGCGACTGGCAGGCCATCCGCCGCGACACCACCGACCGTCTGGGCCTGCACGAGAAGGCGGTGGCCGCGACCCTGTGGGCGATGGCCGAGACGCTGGGCGAGCGGATGCAGCAGCCCCAGCTGTGGGCGACGCTGAAGGATGCCTACGGCGCCGCCATCGCCGGGCGCGACGACGAGGAGCTGGCGCGCACGTTCTTCAACTCCGTGGGGCGGCGGGCCCTCGCTCGCAGCGGCATCGACCCGGCGCTCGACTTCCTGGCCACCGAGGTTCCGCTGTCGCGGGGCGGCGGGGAGCTGTCCGGGGCCCACACCTACCGCAGCCCGCAGCTCGATGCCGGGCTGGTGCGCACGGTGCTCGCGGACCTCGGTTTCGCCGCTCCCTGGCGGGATCTCGAGGCGGACGCGCGGTTGGCGGCGCCGCGCCTGGCCCGGGGCGTCGCCGAGGGACTCGGCGAGGCGCCGCTGGATGCGGTCGACGTCCTCACGGCTCCCTTCATCCGCAACAAGGGGGCCTACGTGATCGGCCGCGCTCGCCGCGGTGCGGCGGCGTCGCCGGTACTCTTCGCCCTGGTGCACGGCGAGCAGGGGATCGAGCTCGACGCCGTGCTCACCAGCGAGGACGACGCCAGCATCGTCTTCTCGTTCGCCCGCTGGTACTTCCTGGCGGACGTGGCGAGCCCCCGCCGCACCGTCGCCTTCCTCGCCTCGACCCTGCCGCGCAAGCGCCTGGCCGAGCTCTACATCTCCCTCGGCTACCACAAGCATGGCAAGACCGAGCTGTGGAGGGACCTGGCGGCCCAGATCCACGTGGGCGGTGAACGTTTCGTCAAGACTCCGGGCGAGGAGGGGCTGGTGATGGTGGTGTTCACCCTGCCGTCGTGGGAGTTCGTGCTCAAGGTGATCCGCGACGCCTTCCCGGCGGCGAAGCGGGTATCGCCGCACGAGGTGATGGCGAAGTACGACCTGGTGCTGCGCCACGATCGGGTGGGGCGACTGGTGGATTTCCAGGAGTTCGAGCAGCTCGGCGTCCCCCGCGAGCGCTTCGACCCGCAGCTGCTCGCGGAGCTGCAGCGCACGGCCGGGCGCCGGATACGGACGCACGACGACGAGGTGACGCTGGCCCACCTCTACGTCGGCCGGCGGGTGACGCCGCTGGACGTGCTGCTGGCCAGCGACGCGCCGGCGCAGGCCAAGCGGGCGGCGGTGCTCGACTGGGGGCACGCCATCAAGGACCTGGCGGCGGTCAACCTCTTCGCCGGCGACCTGCTGCTCAAGAACTTCGGCCTCACCCGCCACGGCCGGGTGGTGTTCTACGACTACGACGAGCTGGCGCCGCTGACCGACTGCCGCTTCCGCGAGATGCCAGTGGCGCGCCACGACTTCGAGGAGCTCGCCGCCGAGCCCTGGTTCGCGGTGCGCGAAGGGGACGTCTTCCCCGAGGAGCTGCCGCGCTTCCTGGAGCTGACCGGCGAGCTGCGCGAGGTCTTCATGGAGGCGCACGGCGGCCTCTTCGACACCGCCTTCTGGCGCCAGATGCAGCGCCGTAACGAGCGCGGGGAGATCATCGACTTCTTCCCCTATCGCGACGACCACCGGCTGCGGCCGGGGCGGCCGGGGCCGGTGTAGCCTCAGGCTAGATGCCGCTCAACCCCGCCAGCGCGCGCGGTGGCCGCGGGTGTCGAGATGCACCATGGGGCCGAAGGCGGGATTGCGCGGGTAGATCCCGAGACCGCCCACGAACGGCTGGTACCAGGTCTGCTCGGACAGGTCTTCGACCATGCCGTAGATCCACAGCGCGTCGTGGGTGTCGCTGCGCCCGTCGCCGTTGATGTCGTCCATCACTCCGTCGCCGTCGCGGTCGACGAAGACGTCGGCGGCGTCGCCGTAGGCGTGGCGGCTGTAGCGGGTGCGGTTGCCGATCGCCGCGTTGTAGAAGGGCGTGCGATAACCGCTCATCACGTACAGCGTGTCGGCGTCGATCCCGCTCTGGGCCAGCTCCTCGAGCACCATCTCCAGCTTGAGCAGCAGGCGGGTGTGCAGCACCACGTATTTAGGGTAGCCGCTCTCCTGTTTGCACACGAACTGGGCCAGCCGGAAGTGGGGCGAGACCCAGGTGCCGAGATTCTCCTTCGTCACCTCGACCATGCCGCGCGGCATCCGGTAGGCGGCACGCCCCTCCAGCGGCAGACGCTCGTAGCGGCCGATGCGGTACCCGTCGAGCACCTCCTCGCCGTGGTACGGCCGCATCACGAAGGCGTTGAGGCAGATCTGCGCCCCGCTGGCCCGGTCGCGCACCTCGAGACAGTGCACGCCCGGCTCCTCGGGAGCGACCCACCGCCAACGATCGCGACCGAGAGCCACCAGCTCGCCGGCGTCCGTCGAGGCCTCGAGCCGCGTCGGGGCGTGGGTGAAGACGGCCTGCATCTCCAGCGCCTCACCGGGGAGCACGAAGGCGGACATCAGCGAGTAGGGGCTCACCTCGTCCCGGAACTGCAGGGAGAAGCCGGCGTGGGGCTCCTTCACCGGGCTATCGCCGACGGCATTGCCGGTGATCTGGCGGTCGGCCGGCGGCAGCCAGTCCCTGCCGCAGGCGTCCTCCTCCACCGCCGCCGCCGCCGCATCGGCCATGCGCTCGAGGGCCGTGCCCTCGACCAGCTCCTCGGCCGCCTCGCCGGCGAGGCCGGCGACACCCTCCTGCCGCGGCACCAGCAGCCACAGCAGCCATCCCGCCGCGGCCAGGAGCGCCAAGGCCACCGTCACCAGCGTCCGCCGCCTCACGCTGCACCTACCCGTCTCATGCTCCGGCGCCCAGCTGCAAGATCAGCGCCGACCGGTGTGCGAGGATGGCGCGCATGAGGAGCCGCCACCTCGCCGCGACCGCCGCCGCCATCCTCCTGTCGGGTGTCGCCCTACCGGCGGCGGCCCCACCAGCTGCCGAGCTGGCAGAGCAGTACCTGGAGCGGTACCTGACCACCTTCCCCTCGCGGGCCACGGCGGCGGGCCGGCACGACCTCGACGATCGCCTGGAAGACCTGTCCGCGCCGGCGCGCGCCGCCTGGATCGACTACAACCGCGAGACACTGGCCGCGGCGCGGTCGGCGCTGGCCGCGAGCCCCGCCGAGCCGCACCGCCTGGATCTCGAGCTGCTGGCGCGGCAGGCGGGGCTCGAGCTACTGCGCTGGGAGACGCTGCGGCTGCCGGAGCGCGACCCGCTGTTCTGGACCGGCATCGCCGCCACCGCCGACACCCTGCTGTTGATGCGCGACGACCGGCCGGCCGCGGAGCGACTGGCCGCCGCGGCGGCGCGGGCCGAGCAGCTGCCCCGGCTCGCCGCCCAGGCTCGCGAGGCGCTGTCCCGCGGCGGGCCGCAGCGGATCGCGCCCCAGCTCACCCTCCTCGCCGCCGGCCAGGCGCGCGCCGCCGCCGGCTTCTACGCCGAGAGCCTGCCGGGCGCAGCCCAGGACGAGGCCCCCGCGTTGCGCCTGCGACTGCAGGCCGCGGGCGGAGCCGGCGCCGGGGCCCTGGAAGGGCTCGCCGACTTCCTCGACGACCTCGCCTCGCGGGCCAGCGGTTCGTTCCGTTCGGGCGACGCCTACCCGAAGCTCTTCGCGCTCTACACCGGCCTCGACGAGACGCCGCAGCAGGTGCTGGCCCAGGCCCTGGACGACCTGGCGGCGAAACGGTCCGAAGCGGCGGCCTTCGGCCGCTCGGCCTGGCGGGAGTTGATGGGCCCGGCGCCGCCGCCGGCCGACGACGCCGCTCTCCTGCGCTCGCTGTTCGCGCACATCGAGGACCAGCACGCGGCGAGCGTCGAGGAGCTCGTGCAGGACTACCGCCACCTCGCCGCCGCGTCGCTACGCTTCGTGCGCGAGCGCGACCTGGTCACCGTCCCCGACCCGTTCGCGCTGTGGATCGGCACCTCTCCCGATTCCTTCGTCGGCCAGGGCGTCGGCGGCGTCTACCCGCCAGGGCCCTGGTCGCCCGAGGCCACGACGCTGCTCTTCCTGCCCACCCCCCCCGGCGACGCGCCGCCCGCCGCCCGCGATCGCCTCTTCCGCGCCTTCAACCACCCCTTCAACGTGATGATCGTGCCGCACGAGCTGGTGCCCGGCCACGCCCTGCAGCTGGCGCGGGCGGCGCGCCACCCCCACCGGGTACGGGCGCTGTTCCCCGACGACGTCTACGTCGAGGGCTGGGGCACCTTCTGCGAGAGGCTGATGCTCGACCTCGGCTGGGGCGACTCCGCGGCGCGGGTCGCCCACCTCAAGAAGCAGCTGGAGAACATCGCCCGCACCGTCGTCGACATCCGCGTCCACGCCGGCGACGCCGGCGAGGACGAGGTGCTGCGCTTCGTGCAGGAGGAGGCGCTGCAGGACGAGCAGCTGGCGC
>DATKEH010000129.1:0-8536 GCA_035546355.1 Thermoanaerobaculia bacterium | reverse complement strand
GCCGCGCGGCTGGACGCCGTGGATGACCTTCTCCAGCTCCTCCCGGGAGTGCTCCCCGACGGGCAGCAGGATCTCGATGTCGTCGCAGGCGCCTTCCCGGCGATGGCCGTAGGCGGCGAGCCCCACCTGCGTGCCGGCCGGTAACTCGGCGAGCACCTCGCCGAGGACCTCGCGGGCGATGACGATCTTCTCGGTGCCCTCGATCCGCCCCCACATGCTGCCCGAGCCGTCGAGCACGAGGGCGACGCGCGGCGGCGCGGCGAGCGCGGCGGACGCCACCGCGAGGGCGGCCGCAGCCAGCAGCGCCGTCCTTCGTCGCGCCCACCTGCGGCGTCGGCCCCGCCCCGGCGCCGGCATCGACCGGACGCAGGAACGCTTGCCTCCCGGCACGATCACCTGGACGCTCCGAAGACGCGTTGCGGGTCGAACTCGGCGTCGCGGTCGGGCCGTAGGGAGGCGGCCACGCGGGCGGCGAGGCGTTCGAGGTCGGCGAGGTCGCAATCGCTCCGCGTTGCCGCCATGCTGCGTCACTGCCCCTCCGGTCGCAGCGCCACAACGTCGCCGCGATGGACGCGGACGAGCAGCGTCGAGCCGTCTTCGGCGAGCGCCGCGAAGACGGCGACATCGGCCATCGGATGGGTAGCCACCAGCTCCCCCGACGCTGCATCCCACACCCGCACGGCGCCGTCACCGCCGCCGGTGAGCAGCTGCGTACCGTCGGGGGAGAACGCGACGGTGGTCACCCAGCCCTCGCCGTAGGCAATCTCTCCCCTGCTGTCACCGCTGCGCGGATCGAAGAGGTGGATCTCGCCCTCGCGGTCGGCGACGGCGAGGGTCGCGCCGTCGGGGCTGAAGGCGAACGCGCCGACGTGCTTGCCCTGGGAGAGCACGCGCGCGTCTCCTTCGTCCAGGGCCTGCAGGTCGCTCACCGGCCACAGCTGCAGCTTCTGGTCGGCGCCGTAGGTCGCGAGCTGCGTCCCCTCGGGACCGAAGACGAGCTGCTGGATGCCGAATTCGCCCGCCGTCAGCGTGCGCAGCTTGTCGCCGCTGTCGAGGTCGAAGAATTGCACGGTCGGCCCGCCCGTCGCCGCCAGGACGGCGCCGCCAGGGTCGAAGGCGATCGCCGGCGCGCTGCGGCCGCCCATCGGGTTGGCGAGCTCGAGACGCCACTGCAGATCCATCCCCGGCAGCCGGTAGACGTCCACCGCCCCCATGCCCGCGATCGCCAGCCGGTCACCGGAGGGCGAGAAGGCGAGACCCTGGGGGCGGTAGTGGGGCGGCTCGGCCGGCACCTCCACCACCACCTCGCCGCTGCCGAGATCGACGACCACCGTCGCCGCCTGATCCCACGGCACCCAGGCGACCCGGGCGCCGGCCGGGTCGAGCGCCGCGGCCCGCGTGCCACCCTCGGGCTGCCAGCGGCGCTCCTCGCTCACGGAGGTGAAGTCGACCCTCGAAGGCGCCGGCGGCGGCGCGGCGGGTGGCGGGGCCGCCGCGGCGGGTGGGGCTTCCGCTTCTGCGTCGGCCCAGCCCGCCGGCAGGCGCCACAGCCGCGCCCGGCCGTCGCCGTCGGCGACGGCGAGGAACCGCCCGTCGGGGCTCAGCGCCACCGCGTGCACCGCCACCCCCAGGTCCATCCGGTGCAGCGTCGCGCCGCTGGCGACGTCGAGGAGGGCCAGGCGGCCGCCTTCGCCGCCCACCGCGAGGTGCCGCCCGTCGCCGGACCAGGCGAACACCGCCTTGCCGCGGTTGGGCTCCCAGCGCCGCACCTCCTCGCCCGTGGCGACGGCCCACACCAACACCGCCTTGCCGTCCGCCGCCAGCAGGCGCCCCTGCGGGTCGAACTGCACGCGGTGGACGCCGCCGCGGACGCCCGGCAGGTTGCGCGGCGTTCGCTCTCCGGCCAGGTCGCGCAACTCCACGCGCCCCGCACCCTGCATCCAGTGTTCGTGGCTCACTTCCTCCGGCCGCGCCGGGTGGGTGGCGGCCAGCGCCCGGTCGTCGGGGGCGAGGTCGATGGCCCACGGCGCCTGCTCGAGCGCGACGATGCGCTCGAGCGACGCACCCCGCCACAGCACCAGCTTCTCCTGCCCGCGGCTGCCGCCGGCGACCGCCAGCAGCTCGCCGCCCCAGGCGACGTCGTTCCATCCGCTGTCGTGCTGCATGGCAGGGTCGTCGTTGAGGTCGAGCTTGCGCGACAGTAGCCCTCCGACCATGGCGAGGTTCTGGGCGACCGGGGCGAGGCGCAACTCGAAGTCGTCGAGCACGGCGAGCTCGCTCCCGTCCGGGCTGAAGCGCGCGCGGCGCACCTCGCCGTTCCAGTAGAAGACCTCCTCGCCGCTCTCCGTGGCGACCAGCGCGAGCCCCTCGTCGTCCACCGCGATCCTCCCGGCGCGGTCGGCGTAGCGCACCAGCGCCAGGTACTCGCCGTCGGGGCTGAACGCCACCTGCCCCACCGCCGGCAGCTGGGTCGTGACCTCGACCGGCGTGAAAGCACCGGCGGCGACGCACGGCAGCAGCAGCCCGATGAGGGCCAGCAGGCGCACCCGGTGTCGCCATCGGCGGCGGTGCGAGCGGCAGCGGCGTGGGACGAGACGGCGGTGGCGGCGGCCGGCGGATGGGGATGGATCAGACACTCGAGCTCCTCGTCGCAAAGGGCGGTTCACCGTAGGGTACGGAAGAAGCGGCGCGATCCCGACATCCACCACCCACGGCAGCCTGGGGATCGGCGTCAGCGTGCCGCCGTGACGCCGGGCGGGGAGCCGATCCCGTGGAGCAGCGCCTCGACTGCGACCGGGACAGTGATCCCCGACGCGTCACGGGCTGGCGGGCTCGTCGGGCGTTTCGCGTATCCTCAGGTGTGACCCGCTGGATCCTGGTGGTGGGGATCGTCCTGGTGGCGCTCGTCGCCGCGCTGGCCGCCTGGTGGCTGTGGCGCGACGCACGGCCCGATGGCGTGGCGCCCGAGGGGGAGGCCGCGCGGGCGGCCGAGGAGCTGCGCGAGGCGGCGCGGGCGATCCCGCCCGCCGGTCCGCCGGCGCCGGAGGGCGTCGCCACCTCGGTGCTCGACGAGCCGTTCTCCTTCGGCGCCGGGCACCGGGTACGGGTGGTCGACTACCGGCCCGGGCTGTCCGTCGAGCAGGAGGGCGGCGCGCCGGCGCTGGTGGTCGACGGCTTGCGCGTCGAGGTCTGCGCCGGCGACGAGGAGCTCATCGGCGGCGCCCTGGCCGCGGCGTTCGCGCTGAGCTACCCGTCGCGCGCCGGCGGCCACCAGTACCGCAGCGGAGTGGCGGGCGTGGTGGCGCGGGAGCCGGCCCTCTCGACGCGGCTCTCCGGGGAGACGCTGCCGGCCGGGGAGTGCCGCGAGGGGTGGGTGGCGGTGCCGCTGGGGGAGGGCGACGACGTCGACGCGCGGCCGCCGGCGGCGATCCTGTTCGACAACACGGCGTACGGCTTCGTCCCAAAGGAGGACCGCGCGCGCCACGCCTGGGTGCTGGATTGAGGAGCCCGCTCCTCCTGCTCCTGGCCGCTGCCCTGCTCGCTCCCCTGCCGGCGCGGGCGCTCGACGTCGCATCCGCGCGCGCCGACGCCAGCGAGGCTCTCGATCGCGCCCTCTCCTGGGCGACGCAACGGCTCGGGCCGCTCCCCGATGACCTCGGCGAGCGCGGCGGCCGCGTAGGCAAGGAGGTGGCCGCGATCCTCGCGACGCCCGCGAGCGTGGTGACCGCCGCGGCCCTCCACGAGGCGGTGCTGTGGGGAGGCATCGGGCTGACCCTCGCCGTCATCGCCGGCCGCTGGATACGCGCGCGGGGAGCGCTCGGCTGCCTCTGGCTGCTGCTCGCGGTGCCCTGCGTCGTGCTCGGCGCCGCCTGGGCCGGGATGTGGCGCGCCGGCGGCGAGAGCCTCGCCGCCGCCGTCGACGAGGGGCTGCTGCTCGAGCGGCTGGCGGTCACCGCCGCGCTGGCGGGCGGCAGCGGCGAGGGGCAGCCGCTGGCCGCCGGCGCCGAGGCGCTGGCCGCGAATCTCGCCGCTACCGAGGGCGAGGCGCGGGAGGGGGCGCGGCAGGCGCGGTCGGGCCTGGCGCAGATCGCCGACGCGGGACCCGGCTTCGCCGGCGCGATGCTCGCTCCCGCTCGCCTGGAGGCGGTGCTCGGCGCCCTGGAGGCGGGCACGGCGCCCTCGCCTGCGGTGCTGCTCGCCTTCGCCGCCGGCCCCGCCGCCCTGGCGGCGCTTCCCGACGCCGAACGCGATGCCGCCCGCGCCCTCGTCGCGCGCACCGCGCCCGTGCGCCAGCAGGCGCTCGGCGCCCTCCGCGCCACGGTGTGGCCGAATCTGCTGGCCGGTGCCGCGGTGGCGCTGCTGCCGCTGCTGCTGGCGCTGCCGGTGGGGCTGGTGGCGCGCGTCTCGGGCGGCAGGCGACGGCGCCGAACCGCGATCTCGGGCGCCTGACGTGGCGGGTCTGGCCGCCGATCTACGTACTCCCCACTATCCAGGGAGAATCCCCATGCCGCGAATCCACCGCGTGATCGCCCTCGTCCTCGTCCACCTGATGGTCGCCGTGCCGGTACTGGCGACCACCGGACCACAGGCCGCCGCAAGCGCGCCGGGTTCGCGCGCGGCTGCGGAGAGCACCGCCGTTCCTGCCGAGGCGGCGCTGAGCCAGGAGGAGGCCCTCGCCCGCCTCGACCGCTTCATGCAGCTGATCGAGAAGCTGCGCTCGCACATCGACCGCAGCCAGTTCGACCTGGTGGCTTTGCTCGACCGTCTCGACTATGACCCTAAGCGCATCGTCGCCTTCGTAAAGCACGAGATTTACTTCGAGCAATACCCCGGCGTGCTGCGCGGTGCGAGGGGAACGCTGATGAGCCGCGCAGGTAACGCACTAGATCAATCCGTGCTGCTTGCAACTCTGCTCAGAGACGCAGGCTTTGATGCGCGAGTGGTTCGTGGCACGATCTCCGCAACTGACGCATCTATGCTGTTGGAGCAGATCAAGCCGCCACGCCAGCCCCAAGCACTCAAAGATCCTGACGGCTTCAAGGCGGCCCTTTCTCTTCTTGGCGAGGTGCCGGCCGGTTCGATAGAACAGGCAATGGACGGACTCACACGCAAGTACAACGAAATCCCGATTAGGCCTGACTTGCACAGTAATGCAGACCGAATCTCAACCGGGTTGCGAAGAGCTCTTGCCGAGCAGGGCCATCCGATTCAGCAGAAGGCCCAGCTACCAGTAGATGAAGCCAGAGACTATTACTGGGTGGAGAGTCAACTGGGTCCAGACAAAGCCTGGACGGAAATCCATCCGGCCTTGGAGAGGGGAGCGAGTCTTGCGAGTGCTTCTCGGGTGACCGTCTTCGCCGGCGAGATACCGGAAGAACTAGTCCAGCGAGTCGAGATCTCTCTGATTGGAGAGCGTGTCGTCGGGAAAAGAAAGGATCTCGTCGAACTCACGGATCCGTGGGTTCGACCTGCGGCGAATCTGATCGGTCAGCCCATCTCGCTGCTCTTTCTTCCGCTCGGTCAATACGACTCGCTTGAGGGCCTGCAGCGCAGCTTGTCCGACTCGGACATTCTTGTTCCGATCTTCAATCAATCACCTGCCAAACACGTGGTCGATCTCCGTGGGTATTTCATCCCTGCAGCGGAGGCACAGTCTGCAGCGGCAGGGGTCATCCGTGAGGGTGGCGAGAAGGTCTCACAGGCAGTAACAGCACTCCGTAGCATGGGCGCCCCCACGGCGCCGACGCAGGAGCCCGCGACTGCGCTAACCGGCCTGTGGGTTGATTATCGAATCCACATGCCCGGAGGCGAGAGGCGCGAATTCCGCCGGACAATTGTGGATACGCTCGACCGAGAGCCAGAGGGGAATGAGTGGTCCCGCAAACAAACTTCCCTGGATGACCTACGCAAGGCGATCCTCGGCACGAGACAGACGATGATCGAAACTGGCCACGGCTGCGAAGCTTTTAAGCTGGAGGAGTCACTTAAAGCAATCCAGCAGACACTGGCGCTCAAGAAATGGTACCTGGAGGGGCAAGGTCGGGGGGTCCGAGACTGGTCCGGTTCACTGCCATCCTTCCTTCCGCCGTACGTGCAGCTTGGCCTGTTTGGCCTCTTTGACCGGGGGGATACCTACCAGAAATCTGTCATGTCCTATCGATCGAGCCCCTCCATTCTGACGATCGAGCTGAGGGAGAGTTACTCCCCCATTGAGGAAAGTCGACTGGTAACCACTGTCGACATCGTGAACAATGAACGCCGCGTGTATTCGAGGAGCGGAAACGGGTTAGCCGCAAGTCCCGTTGACGCCGTATGGTTAGGCGTCTTCGAGACTCTCGAAGAGGAGGCCCTCGAGAGTCCGGAAGCCAGCCGCCCCTGGAGCGCTGGTCGTGCAACCTTGTCTGCAATGGAAAGCGGTCAGAAGCTGACGGTGATCACGCCAGGCACTCCGGATGCATTCTCAAGACTGGCTACTGACTCTGCTACGAAGCAAGCGATGCAAGCCGAGCTCGATGCGGGGTTTTGGCTTGTCACTGCGCCGCTAGCAAACGCCAGTTCCGGTCGCTTCTTTTGGTGGCGGGTTCATCCCGAAAGTGGGAACGCTCTCGGAATGATCGAGACAGGCCAGGGCGCATCAGCTTTCGAATACATCTTAACCTTCACGCTGATAACTCTCATTCTGATTGCCCCCGTTTGTTTTTGGGGGAACGTCATATACGGTTTTGTGGTGAACCCAGAACTGGACGAGTGGTGGGACACTCTTGGTGGGTGCATGAAGCTCGGGATCCCGGTGGCGGGACTCATCACAATGATCATCATGGCATCACCCGTATTGGCATATGGGGGATTCGTCCTGGCTGTAGCCTTGCTCTACAGGTTAGTTTTCTGACCCCGAGCATGTGCGCTTACACATAGACACCTCGGATGAGCGGTCTGCAGGCACTAAGGTGCTGATCAAATGAATCCGGTGGAGGCCCTGGGTAGCAATGCGCGGAGGCGGTGGTGGCTGCTCGCCGCAGTCTTCGTGCTCTCGAACTTGTGTCTCTCCCCCCTCCTCGCCCAGCCCACTCTCCACGACGCGGAGCCCAACGACATGCCGGCCCAGGCGCAGCGGGTGGCGGGGGAGGTGCGCATCGTCGGCAGCCTCGCCAAGGACGACCAGGACGGCTACCTGTGGACGGTGGCCGACACCGACGCCGTGACGCGCTGGAACCTCGAGCTGCACGGCATCCCGGGGCACCTCACCAAGGTGGAGGTGGTGCGGCTGGAGTGGGCCGAGGACGGCCAGGGGGTGGCGCGCAAGCAGGTGCTGGCGAGCTTCGGCAGCCGCGACGGCACCCGGCCCGGGCGCCTCGACCAGGTGCTGTTCGAGCCCGGGGCGTACCTGCTGGGGGTGGCCAAGAGCGGCGGCGAGGGGCAGTATCGGCTCGACATCGGCAAGGGCGCGCGCGTCCCCACCGCCCGCGGCTCGCAGGGGCAGGCGACGCGCGACACCGCCGGCCGTATGCGCGGGGGCGCCGCCTACACCGCCTACCTGGAGACGCCGGAGGCGTGGTGGCGCTGGGAGCTCGCCGGCGACGACGCCGGGCGGCGGTGGGCGCTGACGGCCACGGTGCCGCTGGGGCGGCGGGCGGTGCTGGCGCTGCACGACGCCGCGGGGCGCAAGCTCGCCGACGTCCGCGCCGACGACCGGGGCCACTTCGCGCTGCCCGACCTGGCGCTCGAACCCGGCGCCTACCTGGTGCAGCTGCGGCGGGAGGGGGAGGAGGGGATGGTGGCGTTGCTGGAGGCGCACACCACCGGCGCCCGGGTGGCCGGCCAGGAGGAGGAGCCCAACGACACCCTGCGGGACGCCAACGTCGTCGACCTGGCGCAACCGGTCACCGGCCGGATGGGCCGGGCGGGTGACACCGACTCCTTCCGCTTCACGATGGGGGAGGACGGCGCGGAAACCCTGCACGAGCTCCGCCTGGAGGGGGAATGGCAGGGGCTGATGCGCCTGTGCCTCGTCGATGACGCCGGCCAACCGTTGCAGTGCCGCGACAGTCAGGAGGACATGGCCCTCCCCGACCTCCTCTTCGAGCCGGGAGAGCATCGGGTGACGGTGAGCCGCGCCCAGGAGGGGGGCACCTACCGCCTCTCGCTGACCGCGACCGGCCGCTTCGAGCCCGGCCGCGAGGCCGAGCCCAACGACACGCCGGCTACCGCCACCGGGATGTCCGGCCGCACCGCCAAGGGGACGCTGGCCGGGCGCGACGACGTCGACGTCTTCCGCTTCACGGTCGACGAAGAGCCGCAGCTGTGGCGCCTGCAGGCGATCGGCGAGGGCCTGACTCTCACCTACCACGACGGCTCCGGCAGACGGGTGCAGGAGATGCGGCCCGGCAAGGGGCAACGCCGCACACGGTTGTCCAACCTGTTCCTGCTTCCCGGCAGCCATTACGCGGCGGTCAGCGGGCCGCGGGGTGGTGATTACACGCTGCGGGTGCTGCCCATCGGGCCGCCCGACCCGCTGATGGAGCGCGAGCCCAACGAC
>DATKEH010000128.1:0-4276 GCA_035546355.1 Thermoanaerobaculia bacterium | reverse complement strand
CACCACGTCGTTCCAGGGATCACCGAGGTGCTGGAAGGCGACCGCCACGGTGATGGCGGTGAGCACCAGCAGCGCCAGCAGGATGCCGACGTAGACCTTGATCGGGACGACGTGGTGGGTGGATCGCTCGCTCATCGCAGGGCCTCAGTTGCGTCCCAGCAGGTAGAGCAGGGGAAAGAGGAAGATCCAGACGATGTCGACGAAGTGCCAGTAGAGGCCGAAGATCTCCACCGGGTGGGAGTACTCGGGGGTGAAGCGCCCCTTCCAGGCCTGCGGGATGTACCACAGCAGCAGCCCGGCGCCGATGACCATGTGCAGGGCGTGCATGCCGGTCATCGCGAAGTAGAGCGCGAAGAACAGCTCCACCGAGTGGGCGAAGGGGCTGGCGAAGTGGAAGCTCGCGCCCGGTACCAGATGGTGTTGGAACTTCTCGGCGTACTCGAAGTACTTGATCACCAGGAACACCGTGCCGAGCAGCAGGGTACCGGCGAGAAAACCGGTGAGCAGCTTGCGCCGGCCGGTCTGCGCCGACCACACCGCCATCGCCATGGTGAAGCTCGACAGGATCAGCACCGCGGTGTTGACGCCGCCGAGGACGACGTCGAGCTGCCGGCTGCCGAGGATGAACCCCTCCGGATGGAGGAACCGGTACACCACGTAGGCGGTGAACAGCCCGCCGAAGAACATGATCTCCTGGGCGACGAAGACCCACATCCCCAGCGTCGAGGCGTCGCGCTGCTGCTCCAGGGTGTCGAACTGGTGCTGCAGCGGCCCGTGATGGGCGGCGGCGGCGTGGGTGTCGGCGTGCATCATGCGTGCGTTCCCCGTCGGCGGTCCCGGCCAGGACGCCTCTCTAGGCGACCCGCTTCTCCTTCCGCCGGTAGTCGTAGGCCTCGTGGGTCACCACCGGGGTCTGGTCGAAGTTGAAGGTCGGCGGCGGCGAGGACGTCTCCCACTCCAGGCCCACCGCGCCCCAGGGGTTGGCGCCGGCCTTCCTGCCGTAGCGCATCGACCACAGCAGGTAGACCATCGGCAGCAGGTAGCCGGCCGCCAGGATGGTCGAGCCGGCGCTCGACAGCACGTTGAGCACCTGGAACTCGGGCGGGTAGACGTGGTAGCGGCGCGGCATGCCGAGGTAGCCGAGGACGAACTGGGGGAAGAAGGTGAGGTTGAAGCCGACGAAGACCAGCAGCGCGGCGAGCTTGGCCCACAGCTCCGGGTAGAGGCGGCCGGTCATCTTCGGCCACCAGTAGTGCAGCCCGCCGAGGTACCCCATCAGCGTGCCGCCGACCATGATGTAGTGGAAGTGGGCGACCACGAAGTAGGTGTCGTGAACGTGCACGTCCAGGCCCAGGGTGGCGAGGAAGACCCCGGTCAGGCCGCCGATCACGAACAGCCCGAGGAAGCCCAGAACGTAGAGCATCGGCGTCTCGTAGGAGACGGAGCCCTGGTAGAGGGTGGCGGTCCAGTTGAAGACCTTGATCGCCGAGGGGATCGCCACCAGCATGGTGAGCACCGAGAACACCAGCCCCGAATACAGCGACTGGCCGCTGACGAACATGTGGTGCCCCCACACCAGGAAGCCGAGCACGGCGATGGCCATGCTGGAGAAGGCGACGAAGGCGTAACCGAACACCCGCTTGCGGGCGAAGGCCGCCACCAGCTCGCTGATCACGCCGAGCGCCGGCAGGATCATGATGTACACCGCTGGGTGGGAGTAGAACCAGAACAGGTGCTGGAACAGCACCGGGTCGCCGCCCAGCGCCGGGTCGAAGATCCCCAGCCCCAGCGAGCGCTCGAGCATGATCATCACCAGCGAGATCGCCAGCACCGGGGTCGCCAGCATGATCACCACGCTGGTGGCGTAGAGCGCCCACACGAACAGCGGCAAGCGGAACCAGTCGAGCCCCGGCGCCCGCATGCGGTGGGTGGTGACGATGAAGTTGACCGCCGTCATGATCGACGAGAAGCCGGCGATGAACCCGGCCAGCGCGGCGAGCGTGACGTGGGTGTTGGAGTAGATCGTGCTGAACGGCACGTAGAACGTCCAGCCGGTGTCGACGCCGCCGCGGATCAGCACCCAGACGCCGAGGCAACCGGCCAGCATGTAGACGTACCAGCTGGCCAGGTTGATGCGCGGAAAGGCCAGGTCCTTGGCCCCCAGCATGAGGGGCAGCATGAAGTTGCCGAGTACCGCCGGGATCGCCGGGATGAGGAAGAAGAAGATCATGATGATCCCGTGCATGGTGAACAGCCGGTTGTAGATGTCCGGCGTCACCACGTCCCCTTCCGGGGTCAGCAGCTCGAGGCGGATGACCCCCGCGAAGATGCCGCCGACGACGAAGAACAGCGTTACTGCCCCGAGGTAGAGCAGGGCGATCCGTTTGTGGTCCCTGGTAAGCAGCCACGACTTCACGCCGAAGGCGACGTTGAGGTAGTTGGTGCGCGGCGTCATGGTGGCGACGGTCATGGGCGGCTCTCCCCGGTGTCGGTGGTGGTCGGCTCGCCCCCCGGCACCGAGGTGCGGGGCTGGCCGTCGCCCGCCGGCGGCTCCGCCTGCGGAGCCCCCAGGCTCTTGACGTAGGCGATCAGCTTGAACAGGTTCTCCTCGCCGATCTGGCCCTGGAAGCTGGGCATGATGGGCTGGTAGCCCTCGACGATCCTGGCGGCGGGGTCGAGGATCGACTCGCGCAGGTAGCCGTCGTCGGCCACCACCGTGCCGCCTCCGGCCAGCGCCACCGTCTCGCCGTACAGGCCGACGAGGCTGGGCCCGCGGCTGCCGCCGGCGTCGAGGTGGCAGGTGTCGCACAGCAGCTGCGAGAAGAGCTCGCGGCCCGCCTCCACCGGCGGCACCGGCGGCCCGGCGCCGCCGGCCAGCCACGCCTCGTAGGCCTCGGGCTCCATGGCCACCACCTGGCCGATCATCTGCGCGTGCTCGGTGCCGCAGTACTCGGTGCAGAAGAGGTGATAGCTGCCCGGCTTGGTGGCCTCGAACCAGAGCTGCGTGTAACGGCCCGGCAGCACGTCCTGCTTCACCCGGAAGGCGGGGAGGAAGAGGCTGTGGATCACGTCCTGCGAGATCATGGTGATCTTGATCGGCTGGCCCACGGGCACGTGCAGGGTGTTGATCTCCCGCTGCCCCTCGGGGTGCTGGAAGTGCCACATCCACTGCTTGGCGATGGCGGTGTACTCGACCGCGTCGGCCGGAGCCTTGTACTGGGTGAAGAACACCCGCGCGCCCCAGAAGAACACGAACAGCACGATGCCCAGGGGGATGATGGTCCAGGTGACCTCGAGCAGCGTGTTGGCGTGGAAGGTGCCGCCGACCTCGTCGGGGTCGCGACGCCGGAAGCGGACGGCGCAGTAGACCACCGAGGCGGCGATGAGCACGGTGAAGAAGGCCGACACCGCCACCAGGAAGAGGTAGAGCGCGTCCACCTGGCCGGCCACCGTCGAGGCCGCTTCGGGGAACAGCGGGAAGTCCGTCATGGTGCGGCGGTACCCTCCGACATCCGGCGTCTCCCGGCCCGCTCCTCGCGCAGCAGCAGGCCGATGAGCAGCCCCAGGCCGAGCACGGTGACGGCGCCGCCGATGCGTACCAGCCGCATGGTGAGCAACGAGTAGCGGCCCACCGCGGGATCGTAGCGGTAGCAGTAGAGCAGCGCCTGGTCGATGACGGTGCCCAGACGCCCCTGCGACGCCTCCACCAGCCCCAGGCGCAGGTCCTTGGGAGCGAGCTCGACGCCGTAGAAGTAGCGGGCGATGGTGCCGTCCGGCGTGAGGGCGAGGATGCCGGCGGCGTGGACGTACTCGCCGCGCGCGGCGTCGAAGCCGTAGCGGTAGCCGATGGCGCGGGTGAGCTGCGCGATGGCCTCCTGGTCGCCGGTCAGGAAGTGCCAGCCGGGGTCGCCGCCGTCGCGGCCGTAGAGCGCGAGGGCGCGCTCCTTGCGGGCCGCGGCGTCCGCCGGCGTCTCCTCGGGGTTGAAGCTGAACACCACCAGCTGGTAGTCGGTGGCGGCGCCGAAGGCGAGCACCTTGAGGCTGCGCGATACCCCCTCGAGCACCAGGCCGCAGAGCATCGGGCAGCGGTAGTAGGCGGGGACCAGCAGCACCGGCTTGTCGCCGAAGTAGTCGCCGAGCCGCACGCTCTCGCCGCTCTCGTCGCGGAAGGCCAGGTCGAGGGGAATGCGCTCGCCGATCCGCTGCTCGATGCCGGCGTCGTCGAGGGCGCTGGGGCGCGCGGCGGCGTCGCGGGCCGCCGGGTCGGCTCCCGAGG
>DATKEH010000127.1:0-2812 GCA_035546355.1 Thermoanaerobaculia bacterium | reverse complement strand
TCGAAGCAGGGCACCGTGGCGGCGCAGCGCCTGGTCTACTACGCCCCCTGGTTCCTGCTGCTGCTCGGGCTGCTCGCCGTCAACACGCTGGCGGCCCTGGTGACCCGCTTCCCGACCAACCGCTGGCGGGTGGGGTTCCTCGTCACCCATGGCGGCATGGCGGTGATCCTGGTCGGCTCGTTCCTCACCTGGGACCTGGGGATCAACGGAGACCTGGCGCTGTGGGAGGGGCAGCAGAGCCAGCAGTTCGTCGAGCGCACGCGGCAGGGGGAGGTGGGGCGGATCCTGCCCTTCGCCGTGCGCCTGGATTCCTTCGAGATCGACACCTACCAGGGGACGCGCCGGCCGGCGATGTTCCGCAGCCGGGTGACCGTCGTCGACCCGCGGCTCGCCACGCCGGTCCCGGCGATCATCGAGATGAACGCCCCTCTGCACTACGGCGGCTTCTCCTTCTTTCAGTCGAGCTACCAGATCGCGCCGGACGGGCGGGAGATGTCGATCCTGTCGGTGGCCCAGGACCCCGGACAGCCCGTGGTCTTCGTCGGCTACTTCCTGCTCGTCGGCGGCATGATCATCGTGCTCGCGACGCGCGTCGCGCAGCGGCGAATGCTCGCCCGGCGCGCCGAGGAGGGGGCGGCGCGGCGCGGCGAGGCCCGCGAGGCCCGGCAGGCGGCGGCCCGCGTGGCGCAGCACCCCGCTGCCGGCGGCGCTCCGCCTGCCGGGGCGATGGGCAAGAAGCGGAAGACGAGCGGCAGCCGCGCCCGCCGGGCCGGCCTGCTGGTGCCCTTCCTGCTCGCCGGCGCCGCGCAGGCCTGGGCGGCGGCGCCGCTGGCCGATGCCGCCGCCGCCGAGCGGCTGCGCACGCTGCCGGTACAGCACGACGGGCGGGTGATGCCGTTCGACACGCTGGCGCGCGACGTCGTCTTCAAGGTGACCGGCGCCAAGGGCGCCTGGAACGACACCGACGCGGTGACGCTGGTGCTCGGCTGGGCGCTGGAGCCGCAGGCGTGGGCCGACGAGCCGGTGGTGAAGGTCGGCAGCGACGAGGTGGCGGCGCTGGCCGGGCTGCCCGCGGGCACCAGCCATGCCTCCTACCGCGCCCTGCTGATGCCGGAGGCGATGCGATCGGCGATCACCGCCGCGCGGGCGGCGGCGGCGAACGACCAGGCGCTGACGTCGCTGCAGGAGGACCTGCGCGAGGTCGAGGACCGGCTGCTCTGGCTGCAGAGCGCCTTCGACCGCGCGATCCTGCGCGCGGTGCCGGTGGTCGCCGACCCGCAGGCGCAGTGGGGCGCGCCGCCGACCGGCCTCGACGGCGCCGGGCTGCTGGCCTGGCTCGACGCGCAGGCGGCCCAGGGAGCCGCGCCGGCGGCCGCGATGGCGCGGGAGGTGACCTACAACCAGGTGCGGCCAACGCAGGTGGCGTGGTGGATCCTGGTGCCCGCGACGTTCTTCGCCATCCTCTCCGTGCGCCGGCCTGGCCGGTTGGTGGACCTCCTGGCGGTGGGCGGCCTGATCGCCGGCTTCGCGGTGATGACCTGGGGGATCGCGGTGCGCTGGCAGGTGGCCGAGCGCATCCCGGCGTCCAACATGTACGAGTCGATGCTCTTCCTCGGCTGGGGAGTCGGCTTCTTCGCGCTGATCGCCGCCGCCATCCTGCGCAACCGGCTGGTGATCCTCAACGCCACGGCGATGGCGGCGCTGACCATGGCGCTGGTCGACCTGCTGCCGATGGACCCCTTCGTCCATCCGGTGCAGCCGGTGCTGGCCAATACCGCGTGGCTCGCCATCCACGTGCCGATCATCATGGTCAGCTACGCCGTGCTGGCGCTGGGGGTGGTCATCGCCCACATGCAGATCGGCCTCGAGATCTTCCGGCCGGCGCGGCGCGAGGCCGCCGAGCGGATGAACGACCTGCTCTACTGGTACATCCAGGTCGGATCGATCCTGCTGATCACCGGCATCCTCACCGGCTCGATCTGGGCGGCGTCGTCCTGGGGGCGCTACTGGGGCTGGGATCCCAAGGAGGTCTGGTCGCTGGTGGCGTTCCTCGCCTACATGGCGATCCTGCACGCCCGCTTCGATCGCTTCCTCGGCCCCTTCGGGGTGGCGGCGGCGTCGATCCTCGCCTTCTGGACCGTGCTGATGACCTACATCGGGGTCAACTACGTGCTCGCCGCGGGCCTGCACTCCTACGGCTTCGGCGGCGGCGGCGTGGTGCAGTGGATGGCGCTGATCGCGGCGCTCGAGGCGCTGTTCTTCGGGCTCGGCTTCGCCGCCTACCGGCGCAACCGCCAGGGGATGGCCCCGGTGCCGGCCGCGGCCTGACGCCTCGCTGCTCGGCGGCCTCCCGTCGTCCGCGGAGGGAGGGCCGGGCGAGGTGCCTTGCCGCGAGCACCCGCCCTGCCGCACACTCCGTCGGCCCATGCCCGGTCCGCCAGATGCCTCGAAGCCGTCCTTGACCGGCTCCGACGGGCAGGCGCTGGCGGCGTCTGTCTTCGCGCCGCAGATGGAGGCCATCGCCGACGTGCTGATCGCCCCGGCGACGGCGGTGCGGCGCACTTACTACGAGCCCTTTGCCGCCTATCTCGCCGAGCGGGGGATGCGCGCGCTCACTCTCGACTACCGCGGCATCGGCGACTCGCGGCCGCGCCGCCTGCGCGGGTTCGCCGCCGACCTCGAGGCGTGGGCGCGCGACCTCGACGTGGCCGCCGCCTGGCTCGCCGAATCGCGCCGGCCGCTGCTCTACGTCGGCCACAGCTTCGGCGGCCAGGCGCTCGGGCTGCTCGAGCACCGGCGCCGGGTCGCCGCC
>DATKEH010000126.1:0-2009 GCA_035546355.1 Thermoanaerobaculia bacterium | reverse complement strand
GGAGCGCCTGGAGAAGGGACGGGCCGAGGTGCTGGCCGGCGGCAAGCGGCTGCGCTGCGCCGAGGACGAGCTGGTGGCGCTCGCCGCGCCCGCAACGGCGCGGGCGCCGCGTCAGGCGGCGCCGCCCGATCTGCCGGCGGCTCCGGAGGTGCCGGCGGAGCTGCACCTGATCGGCGAGCGGGTCGAGCCGGCTCTCGACCGCCTGGACGACTACCTCGACGCGGCCCTGCGCTCGCACCGCGGCGAGGTGCGGGTGGTGCACGGCCACGGCAGCGGGCGCTTGCGCCAGGCGGTGCGCGCGCACCTGGCGAGGCACCCGGCGGTGGCCAGCCACCGCCCCGGCGAGCCGGGCGAGGGGGGAAATGGCGCGACCGTGGTGATCCTCCGCGGGTGATCGCCGGAGCCGGAGCCGGAGCCGGAGCCGAGCGGGGCTGCGGCCGGGCGGTCCCCGGGCCCCGGCATCGGCCCCGCCCGGGGACGGCGCCGGATACCCGGTAGGCGAAGGCGGCGCGCGGCGGCCGCGCGCCTCACCGGCGCCTCCGCTCGCCGTCGCGCCGGGGCATCGATGGTAGACGGCGGAGGGTGGGCCTTGCGCTCGGCGAGAGGCCCCTGGCGGAGCCGATGCACGGGACCCGGAGCCCGCCCTTCATGGGGCCGACGCACCGCGCCGCTCGTCGTAGGGCCCGCCCTGCGCTCGTTCCCGGGGTCTCCTAGGGTTCGTCCCGGGGCGGAGGTGGCGGCAGCTCCCACCGGTGGAGGCGCGACAGCTCCTGCTGCAGGGGCTCGGGGAGGGGCCGGTCGGGGACCGGCAGAGAGAGGCGGGCGCCGCCGGGGTGGCGTTCGTAGGCGAGGCCCGGCAGCTCGCCGCGAGCGGCGGCGAGAGTCGCCGGCAGGGCGTCGAGGCCGGCCGGGTAGGCGCCGGTATCCAGCGCCTGCAGCCGCAGGGCGACCGCGGTGCGGGCCAGCTCGACCAGGGCCCTTCGGTCCTCGACTTTCCGGGCGATGTCGAGGATCTGCGGCAGCAGCAGGTCGGCGATGACGCGCTCGGGAGTGCGGCGCGACCGGCGCTCCTCGAGCTCGGCGGCGGCCCGGGCGCATCCATGCTGGCGGCAGAGGCGCGCGAGGTCGGCGTAGTCGCGGCCCACGGGGGCCATCAGCCATGCCTCCACCGGCCCCTCGAGCGTGCCGCCCAGCTCGCGCGGGGCGGCGCGCTCCATCTCGGCGAGGGCGTGGAGGCCCTCCAGCGCCAGCACGGCGGCGGCGTCGGGCAGATCGAGGCCGCGCAGCAGCAGGGCGTCGAGCGCCTCCAGGGTGGCGGCGGTGGTAGCCGGCGCCGCGACCGCCAGTCGCACGTCGGCGAGCACCGTGCCGTGCACCGGCGCGGCGAGCACGGCGCCGAGGGCGAAGGGCTGGCGGTGCAGGCGTTCTGCCAGCGCCGCGCCCGCCTCGAGATCGGCGAGCAACGCCGCCTCGTCGCCGCGCTGCAGGGCCAGGCGGCCGCGCAGGGACTGCAGCCGCGCGGCCTGGATCAGGCCCAGCGCCGGGTGCGTCAGCTCGCTGGCGGCGAGGCGCTCGCCGGCGCCGCCGAGGCCGTCGATCGCGGCGCCGTGCAGGCCGGTGAGGCTCCCCGCCAGGGCGCGGTCGTCGCGGCTCCAGGCGTCCGGCGCGACGGCGAGTAGCTCGCGGACCGCCCGCCGCTCCGCGGGCTCGAGGCGGAGCGAGAGCCGGGGCAGTGGCGGGGCCGGCGCCCGCAGCAGCTCCTCCCCCGCCAGCTCCTGGAGCTCGGCACGGGCGGCGGCGAGCTCGGCCTCCGCCGCCCGGCCGCCGGGGAGGAAGAGGGGGGACGGGGCGGCGGCGGCGGGGACGGTGCCGGCGACCAGTGCCAGGGCGACCAGCGCGATGCGGCCGGGCATCGCCGCATTGTGCCACGCGCCGCGCGAGCCGCCATTGACAACACCCCTTCCGTGGGGTTGACTTTCTCGCGGACCTCCCGACCTGCCGACGGCGCA
>DATKEH010000125.1:0-3978 GCA_035546355.1 Thermoanaerobaculia bacterium | reverse complement strand
CTTGTCGTCGATCTCGCGCAGGCGCTTGGCGATCAGACGACAGAGCAGCTGCAGGAACTCGAGCGAGGCGGCGGGGTCCATCCCCAGCACGTCGCGGATGGTCCCCTCCGCGAGCGCGATCACCGTCACCGGGCCCTCGTGGGCGCGGGCGTCCGCCGACCGCGGCTGCCCGTCGATCAGCGCCATCTCACCGAAGAAATCGCCCCGCTCGAGGATGGCCAGCGCCTCCTCACCGCCGCCCATGAACTTGCTGATCCGCACCTTCCCTTCGAGTACCACGAACATCTCGCCACCGGTGTCACCCTCCTGGAAGATCCAGGCGCCGCCAGGGTAGGTGCGCTCGCGCGAGAAGGTGGCGAGAGCCATCAGCTCCTTGGCCGACAGCCCCTGCTCCTGGAACAGCCGCACCTTGGCCGCGGTGCCCACCGCCACCCGCTGGCCCTCGCGCTGGCGGTCCTGGCGCAACCGCAGGATGGCGTCGGTGGCGCTCTCCTCGGCGAAGAAGGTACGCAGCTGCTCGTTGGTGCAGCGCAGCTTGAAGGCGAGGCCGTGCCAGAAGCTCCAGTAGAGCTGCACCCCCAGGGCGGGATCGTCATGCACCAGCGCGTCGAGCGCGCGCGCGTCCAGACGCAGCAGCTGACAGGACCGGGTAGCGACGGCGTCGCCGGAGCGATCGGCGCGGGTGATGTAGTTGACCTCGCCGAGGATCTCCCCTGATTGGATCAGCCCGAGGGCGAAGACGCCGTAGGGGGTGGGGCGCTGGATCGTCAGCTCACCCTTCTCCAACACGTACAGATCGGCCCCCGGGGTGCCGGACGTGAACAGCGTGTCGCCCTTGTGCAGCTCCTCCTGGTGGGCGGCCTGGCTGAGCTGAAACACCTGCTCGTCCGCCAGGTGGCTCCAGATGCCGAGCTGGCGCAGCCGCGCCGCCAGCTCGATGCGGCCGCTGCCGGGGCGGGCCCTGGGGCCCTCGACCCGTACCGCATCCCGCTCCTGGAGAAAGCGTTCGCGATGCCACTCCAGGCGATCGAACGCCACCCGCAGCTCCTCCTGCCGCTGCCGGAACAGGTGAGAGAGGTGGTCGTTGGACCAGCCCAGCGAGTCGCGAAGCTCCTGGATCCGGTCGCGCAGCTCCGCCGCCTCGCCGCGGTCGTCGTCGCCGAGCAGCAGGAAACCGTCGATGCAGCAGGTCAGCGCCCCTTCGAGATCGGCCAGCTCGTAGCGCGCCCGGCCCAGCAGCAGCGCGATGTCGCGGTCGAAGGGGTCGTAGCGCCGCGCTCGCGCCAGCTGGACCACGGCGCGCGCGAACTCGTGGCGGCGGAACAGCAGCCGGCCGGCGAACGCGTGCAGCGCCGGGTTGGGGAGGTCCTTGGCGGTGGCGATCTCCAGATACTCGAGGGCCTTCGGCTCGTCGCCGCGAGCGGCGAAGAGGCGGGCGAGGCCGAGGAAGTGCTTGGCGTCGAGCGCGTCGCGCCGCAGCTGCTCCTGCAGCGCCTCGCGAAGGGTGCGCGGACCGCTCCCCGAGCCGGGTTGGTGCCGCTGCCGCTTGAGCTGGGCCAGGCTCAGCTGGATGCCCATGTTGCGGGGGTCGAGGCGGAGCGCCAGCTCGAACAGCAGCACCGCCTCGTCCAGCCGCCGGGCCTCGACGAAGCGCTTGGCGAGCGCGGCGAGCTCCTGCAACTCGAACGGAGGAGAAGGAGTTTCGCTCACCGCGCGGGTGCTCCGAATCCGGTGACCGGAAAATCACACTTTATCATGGGCGATGGCCGGCATCGGTGCCGTACCAGGAGATGTGCGGCAGGTCATTTTGCACGCCCCGATCGCCCGCGGTACACTGTCGGCCGGTCCTGGGAATGAGCCGAGAAGAGGTCGCCCGCATCCGCCGCATGGAGCTGGGGGTCGAGCATTGCCGGCTCGAGGAGTGGGAGCAGGGGCTGCGCTACCTCGCCGACGCCTTCGAGCAGGGGCTGTGCAAGGACAAGGGAGCGGCCGTGGCGCTCTCCTACCTCGGCTACGGTCTGGCCCGCCGACAGCACAAGGTCGGCGAGGGGCTGGCGATGTGCAAGCGGGCGGTGAAGATGGAGTTCTACCAGCCCGAGGTGTACCTCAACCTGTCGCGGACGCTGGTGCTGGCGGGGAACCGCAAGGCCGCCGTCGACGTGCTGAAGAAGGGGCTGAAAGTCGACCCGGGCGATTCGGGCCTGCTGATGCTGCGCACCCAGCTGGGATGGCGCGAGCGGCCGGTACTCCCCTTCCTGCGGCGCACCCACCCGCTCAACCGCTTCCTCGGGCGCTTTCGTCACGCCTGGAGCTCTCGCTGAGCTCATGGCGCGACCGCGGATCGCCATCGTCGAGGACGAGACCGCGCTCGTAGACGTCCTGCAGTACAACCTCGAGCGTGGGGGCTTCGAGGTCGTCACCTTCACGCGCGGTGACGAGGCCTGGGAGGGACTGCGCGCCTCCCCGCCGGACCTCGTGCTGCTCGACCTGATGCTTCCCGGGCTGGACGGCCTGGAGCTGGCGCGGCTGCTCAAGCGCGAGGCCGCCACCTCGCAGGTGCCGGTGCTGATGCTCACCGCCCGCAGCGAGGAGGTGGACCGCATCGTCGGCCTCGAGCTCGGCGCCGACGACTACATCACCAAGCCGTTCAGCCCGCGGGAGGTGATGCTGCGGATCAAGGCGGTGCTGCGGCGCACTCGGCAGCGGGCGCCCGCGGGCGAGCCGCCCCGGTGGCTGGAGGCCGGCGGCATCCGGCTGTCGCCGGACGGCCACCAGGCGTTCGTCGGCGACGCCGAGATCGGCCTCACGCCCACCGAGTTCCGGCTCCTGCATCTGTTGCTCGACAGGCAGGGGCGCACCCAGACGCGCTCTACGCTGCTGTCCGATGTCTGGGGGTACTCCGAGGACGTCGACAGCCGCACCGTCGACACCCACATCCGGCGGCTGCGCAAGAAGCTGGGGCCGGAGGCCGAGCGGGTCGAGACGGTGATCGGCGTCGGTTACCGGCTCCGCCGATAAGCGGGGCGGGACCCGGCGGCCCTCCACCGCGAGCCGCGCCGCGGCCGCCCCGCGGGTGCCTAAGACCTTCCCCTCCTTGCGCTTGCACGGAGTCCACAGCGGCTGTGGAAAAGCCTGTCGAAAGGTACCCCGCCCCGGCGCCTAAGTGCTTCGTCCTTCGGGGCTTAGAGCACTTTGACCAGGCTCTTGTGCAGCCGTCGCAAAGGCCTGCGAACATTGAGTTTGAGTCGCTCGAAGAGGCTCTGGGACGGGCCTCGCCGGCGGCGTCGCCGAGGAATTTTCCACAGGCCCGCGGACACGTTCCTCCCGGAGGCCTCTAAACGGCTGGAGCAGAGAGGGTTACAGCCACTCGATCGGGTGGGGTCCGGGGCCGCGGGTGATGTATAGTTCCTCGGTCATGGCTGTCGAGGCCGCCGCCGCCAGGACCCCCCTCCACGACTGCCATCGCCGGGCCGGCGCCAGGATGGTGGAGTTCGCCGGCTGGGAGATGCCGGTCCATTATTCCGGGGTGATGCAGGAGCACCGCGCGGTGCGGCAGGCGGCGGGCCTGTTCGACGTCTCACACATGGGAGAGATCGCGGTGCGGGGGCCGCGGGCGGTGGAGCTGGTGGAGCGGCTGACCCCCAACCACGTGGCCCGCCTGCCGGTCGGGCGGGCGCACTACAGTGGACTGCTGACCGAGCGCGGTACCTACCTCGACGACCTGCTGGTCTACCGCCTCGGGGAGGAGGACCTGCTGCTGGTGGTCAACGCCGCCAACCGTGAGGAGGACGTCGAGTGGGTTCGCGACCGCGCCTTCTCCTCCGGCGTGACGGTGGAGGACGCTTCGGAGCGGTATGCCCTGCTGGCCCTGCAGGGGCCGGCGGCGGCGGCCATCCTCGCGCCGCTGACCCCGCTGGACCTCGACGCCCTGGGCTACTACGGGTTCGCCCCCTCCGAGGTGGCGGGGCGGCCGGCCCT
>DATKEH010000124.1:0-4523 GCA_035546355.1 Thermoanaerobaculia bacterium | reverse complement strand
CCCAGGATGCGAACAGGCCGCGCTCGCTGCGAACCTCCATGACGCTCTCGGCGACCGCGCGATAGTGCTCGCGCGCCGCCGCCTCACCCTCCCCCCGGCGTCCGTCGGGATCGCTCTCGTACAAGAGCGAGGTGAGCGTCGCGACCCCGATCTCGTTGAGATCGGGCTGGCCGTCGCCGCTCCCGAAGCGGCTCTCCAGGGCGCGCACCACCGCATCGCGGCTGCCCTCCTGCCGGTCGGGCAGGAGCGGCGTCTTGATGATGATCTCGTTGCGCTCCTGCTCGCCGAAGCGCTGGATCTGCACCTCACCCATGCCGGCCTCCGCCAGCACTGCGCGCACCTCGTCGATCGCGGGCTCCTCGAGGAACCGCACGATGAGCTGCGTCCCCCCGGCGAAATCGATGCCCATGTTCAGTCGGCCCACCAGGAGCTGGGTCAGGGCGAGCAGAACGAGCACTCCCGAGATCGCCACCATCACGTGGAGGTGGCGCATGAAATCGATGTTGAGCTCGTGTAGTCGCTTCATCGGGACCCGTCCGTCGCGGTTCAGATGGAGAGCCGCTCGGCGCGCCGGCGGCCGGAGAGAATGAGGTCGAACAGCCAGCGGCTGGTGAACACCGCAGTGAAGAGCGAGGCCAGGATACCCACCGAGAGAGTGACGGCGAAGCCACGGATGGGCCCGGTGCCGAACTGGAAGAGAAAGACGGCGGCGATCAGCGTCGTAACGTGGGTGTCGACCACCGCACTCCAGGCCTTGCCGAAACCGGCGGCGACTGCCGCCTTCACCGTCCGGCCGGCCCGGAGCTCCTCCTTGATGCGCTCGAAGATCAGCACGTTGGCGTCGACCGCCATGCCGATGGTCAAGATGATGCCGGCGATGCCCGGCAGCGTCAGGGTGGCGCCGAAGTAGGCCAGCGCCCCGAACACCAGCACCATGTTGAGGCAGAGCACGAAGACGGCGTTGACACCCGCCAGCTTGTAAACCAGCAGCATGCACAGCACGACCAGGCCCATGCCGATGAGGCCGGCGCGCAGCCCCTGATCGATCGAGTCCTGGCCGAGCGAGGGGCCCACCGTGCGCTCCTCCAGGATGACGATGCCGGCGGGCAGCGCGCCGGTGCGCAGCACCATCGACAGGTCCTCGACCTCCTCCTGGGTGAACTGGCCGCGGATGATGCCCGCGTCGGTGATGCGCGACTCGATGTTCGGCGCCGACACCACCCGCCCGTCGAGGACGATGGCCAGCCCCTTGCCGACGTTCGCCCCCGTCAGCTCGCCGAAGCGGCGACCGCCGTCGTGGGTGAGCAGGAACTCCACCACCGGGTCGTTGAACTGGCCCAGGCTCGGCCGGGCGCTCTTCAGGTCCCGGCCGGTGATCGGGCTGCGCTTCTCGACCGCGTAATAGGTGGTGCCCACCGCCGCGCCGGCGGGGTCGCGGACGTCCCCCTCGAGGATCTCGATGTGGTCCGGCAGCTGCCCCTGATAGTGGGCGAGGATCTCCTCGGCGCTGTTCACGCCGCCGCCGCCGGGCGGGTAGTCGACCAGCCGGAACTCGAGGAAGGCGGTGTTCTTGAGCACGCTCTTGACCCGCTCGGGGTCGTCGACGCCCGGCAGCTGCACCACCACGCGCTCGCCGGCCATGCCCTGGCGCTGGATCACCGGCTCCGAGACGCCGAAGGCGTCGACGCGGTTGCGGATCGTCTGCAGCGCCTGGCGGACCGCCAGATCCTCGAGCCGCGTCTTCTCCTGCGGGTCGAGGCTGAAGACCAGCCGCTCCCCCTCCCGCCGCGAGCTCCACTCCGCCAGGTGCTCCTCGGCGATCCCCTCGAGGGTCGCCTGCTGCTCGGCGGACACTCCGCGGACGGCGAAGGAGGTATCGCCGAGGGGCTGCGTGGAGAGGGCGCCGATCCCTTCCTCGGCAGCCTCCTGCACCAGCCGCTCGATCACCTTGTCGCGGTCCGACCGCAGCGCGTCCTCGACCTTCACCCCGAGCACCAGGTGCATGCCGCCCTGCAGGTCGAGGCCGAGGTTGATCTTCTCCCGCGGCGGCCAAGCGGAGAAGGCCAGGAGCGAGATGATGGCGAGGATCAGCAGCCCCTTCCACACCAGCGGCCGACTCACGACGTGGACCCCCGATCTTCCCGCTGCGAGATCGCCGACTTCGACACCTTGACCTTCACCTGGTCGGCGACCTTGAGATGGACGATGGGCCCTTCGAGACCCGCCACCTCGCCGTGCAGGCCGCCGCTGGTGACCACCCGATCCCCCTTCTGCAGGCTGTCGAGCATGGCCTGCATCTGTTTCTGCCGCTTGCGCATCGGGGCGATCATCAGGAAGTAGAAGACGAGCAGGATGAGCAGCATCGGCACGAACGACATCCACGCCGAAGGCTGCGGTTGCGCCGCCTGGGCCAGAAGGAGGGGCAGGATGCTCACGGGGAAGGCTCCTCTTCGCGTACCGTGTCTTTGCGGATCCCGGCGCGCCGCGGCGCCTCGCGGCGGCCGGCCGCCCTGTCAGTGGAGAGACCCGGGCTGGTTTCGGGGGGGCCAGGCAGGCGGGCCGACAGCTCCGCCAGCGAACCGGACGCGATAGCTTGGCGGATGTCCGCCATGAAGTCAAGGTAGTGCTGGAGGTTGTGTAGCGTCGCCAGGACCTTGCCGGTGATCGGGTCGTGGCGCAGCGCGTGGTGGAGGAAGGCCCGCCCGAGGCGGCGGCACGCCGGGCAGGAGCACCCCTCCTCCACCGGTCGCGGGTCGTCGCGGAAGCGGGCATTCCTGATCCGCAGCTCCCCTCCCCGGGTGAAGAGGATGCCGTGCCGCGCGTTGCGTGCCGGCAGCACGCAGTCGAAGAGGTCGACCCCCCAGCCGACGGCGTGCGCGATGTCCCGCGGATAACCGACGCCCATCAGGTAGCGCGGCCGATCCTCGGGGAGCAGGGGGGCAGTGAGCTCGACGATCGCCCGGCGCTCGGCGTCCGGCTCGCCGACGCTGACCCCGCCGATGGCGAAGCCCGAGAAGGGCAGCGGCGCGAGCTCCTCGGCGCCCCGGCGGCGCAGCCCGGGGTAGGTGCTGCCCTGGACGACGGCGAACAGCCCGCCGGGCTCGCCGGCCCAGGCGGCCAACGAACGCTCGGCCCAGCGGCGAGTGCGCTCCAGGCTGGCGGCGGCGGCACGCTCGGCGACCGGCCAGGGCGGGCACTCGTCCAGCACCATCGCCACGTCTACGCCGAGCCGCTGCTGCAGCTCGACCACGCTCTCCGGGGTGAGCCGCAGCAGCGAGCCGTCGAGGTGACTGCGAAAGCTGACGCCGTCCTCGTCCACCTCGCGCAGCCCACCCAGGCTGAACACCTGGAAGCCTCCCGAGTCGGTGAGCAGCGGCCGCCGCCAGCCGGTGAAGGCATGCAGCCCCCCCAGCCGCTCGATCACCTCGACGCCCGGGCGCAGCGCCAGGTGGTAGAGGTTGGCGAGCAGGATCTGGGCGCCCGCCGCCTCCAGCGCCCCGGGCTCGATCCCCTTCACCGCGCCCAGCGTGGCCACCGGCATGAAGGCGGGGGTCGCCACCACCCCGTGCGGCGTGACCAGCTCACCCGCGCGGGCGCGGCCGTCGCGCCCCGTCGAGCGAAAGCCGAGCGCCATGACCGGCGCATGGTATGGCCGCGGCGGCAAGCCGACAAGGCCGGCCGATTCTTGACACTCCCCACCCCCGATGTTACGTTCCGCCACCCTGAAGAGGAGCCACGAGGCGATGCCGGAGCTGGGAACCAAACACGAGTGCGGCGAGTGTGGGGCGAAGTTCTACGATCTCGGCCGTCCCGATCCCATCTGCCCACGCTGCGGCACCAACCAGCGCGAGCTGGCGCGCAGCGAGAGCCAGGCGGCCAAGGAGCCGGCGCGGTCGCGCAAGGCCGCCGAGCAGATCGAGGAGCCCGACCTCGAGGAGATCGACGAGGTGGCGATCGTGGCGGCTCCGGAGGACGACGAAGACGAGGTGGCGATCGCCGAAGAGGAGGAGGACGACGACAGCGACTGAGGTCGCCGTCCCACCGCGGGTCGCGCTGGGCCTCGGCGCCAACCTCGGCGACCCGCGGCGCCACCTGCTCACCGCCCTCGCCGCCCTCTCCCGGCACCTCGGCCCCCTGAGGGTGGCCCCGCTCTACCGCACCGAGCCCCTCTCGGCGATCCCCCAGCCCCGCTTCTTCAACACCGTCGTGTTGGCGCGGGGCGAGATGCCCCCGGAGGCGGTGCTGCGTCTGGCCAAGGAGCTCGAGGCAGGGGCCGGGCGCCAGCCGGGGCCCCTGGACGCCCCCCGCCCCCTGGACGTCGACCTGCTGCTGTGGGAGGGGGTGGAGCTGAGCGGGCCGCCGCTGACGCTGCCCCACCCGCGGCTCCGCGAGCGGCGGTTCGTGCTGACCCCCCTGGCGGCGGTCGCTGGCGACTGGCCGCTGCCGCCCGACGGCCGCTCCGTCGCCGCGGTGCTGGCAGCGCTGCCGCCGGGGCAGCAGGTCGAGCGGGTGCCGTGGGCGGG
>DATKEH010000123.1:0-3754 GCA_035546355.1 Thermoanaerobaculia bacterium | reverse complement strand
CGCCAGCCGCCGCCTGCGGCGCGGGCGATGGGGGCGTCGACGCGCCGCCGTTCCCACTCCGGCTCCCCTTCGACGACGGCGAGGTAGAGGCGCTCCACCCGGCCTTCCCTCCAGGCGCGCCGCAGCGGCGGCAGGGCCTCGGGCCGGGCGGCGAAGAGCAGCACGCCGCTGGTCACCCGGTCGAGCCGGTGGACCAGTCGCAGGAAGGGCTTGCCCGGCTCGTCACCGGCCAGCGCCAGCATCAGCCGCTCGTCCATCGCCAGCTCTCCCGGCGCCCGCCGCTCGGCCGGCTGCGAGAGCACCCCCGCCGGCTTGTCGACGGCGACGAGCCATGCGTCGCGGAAGAGGATCGCGGGCGGCGGCTGTGGCGGCGCCGCCTCGCCCGGCAGCGCGTCCTCGGCCAGCTCCACCACGTCGCCGCGCCGCACCGGCCGCCTCTGGACCCGCACCTGGGCGCCGTTGCGCCGCACCTTCCCCGCCGCCACCAGCTCTCGCGCCCGGCGCCGCGAGACGGGGGCCACCGCAGCCAGGAACTGGTCGAGCCGCAGGCCTTCCTGCTCCGGCCCCACGATCCGTCTCACAGATACCCCAGCGAGCGCAGGTTCTCGAGGTACTCCTCGGCCGGCACCGCCAGCTGCTCGGGCGGGGTTCGCCAGCCGAAGCCGTCGACGACCGCCGGCGGCCGCGGCCAGGAGCAGACCTCCGGGGGGGGCGCGAGCTGGCGGCTGGCGGGCAGCCCCAGCACCGCGACGAGCGCCGGCGCCAGCCGCTCGATGGCCATGCGGTCCTCGCCGCCCTCGCACCCCGCCGGGCGCCAGAGGACCACCCGACCTTCGGCCGGGCCGCGGCGCCCGGGGTCGAACACCACCGCGACGGCGTCCCAGGCGCCATCGCCCAGCAGGTCGCCGAGCAGCCCGTCCAGCGCCTGCAGCTCGAGCCGTACCAGGTCGGCGAAGGCGACGGCGCTGCCCCGCCAACCGTCGGCCGCGATGTCCAGCCCCGGGAGGTAGAGCGCGGCCGCCTCGGTGCCCGGCGCCGCAGCGGCGAACAGCCGCCGGTAGAACGCATCCGGCGCCAGCGCCCGCTCCGAGAGCGTCGCCGCGTCGGCGGCAGGCAGGGCGGCGGCCAGGGCGCGCTCCGCCTCCGCCGGCGGCTCGCTTCGCCGCAGGCTCGCCACCTCGGCGGAGCGGCCGGTCGGAGCGACGGCGTCCGCCGTCCCGTCGGCGAGGAGCTGATAGGCGCCATGCGCCACCACCAGCCCGGGCAGCGGCGCCGCCGGGTAGGTCGCCCACCAGTTGACCGCCACCACCGGGCCGCCGGCGCGAGCCGCGAGCTCCCAGAGGGCGAAGGCGCGCCGGCGGTTGGCCAGCACCGGACGGTGGCTGGCCAGCCCGAGAGGGAGGGCCACCCGATCCCAGTACCAACGGAAGGGGCCCATCACCGACAGCGCCGCCGACATCCCCAGGGGGCGAAAGCTGTCGACCGCCGCCACGCCGTGCTGGGGGCTGGGCAGACCGGTGGCGACCGTGGTCCAGAACGCCGCCGGCACCCCGGAGGGCCGGTCGTAGGACAGCAGCGCCCCGTGCTCCGCGAGCCGCGCCAGCTGGGGCAGCTCGCCGCGCGCCAGCAGGTACTCGAGCTCGGCGGGCACCACGCCGTCGGCGCCCAGCAGCAGCACCCGTCCGCCCGGCGCCGTGGGCAGCATCGCCGGCGCCGCCGGCGCCCGATGGCGCGCCCCCACCGCCGCCGGCAGCAGGACCAGCAGCGCGCCGCAGGCGGCCACCGCCGCCACCAGCCAGCGACGCCCGAAGAGCCGCCGGCGCGGCGTCCGCTCGGTGAGCCGGATGGCGAGCGCCAGCAGGCCGTGGTAGAGCAGCTTGGCCATCAGGTAGGTGGCCGCCGCCGCGCCCGCGGCGAGCAAGCCCAGCTGCAGGGCGCTGCGCGGCGCCAACAGCTCGCGGCCGGCCCACAGGGCGGCGCCGAGCAGCAGGCCGCCTCCCGCCGCCACCACCGCGAAGCTCAGGAAGTCGATGCGCAGCGCCGGCACCAGCCGCAGCACCAACGCCAGCACGCCGGCAAGCAGCAGGAAGGCGGCGGCGAACAGCAGCGTCCACAGCGGCAGCAGGTGCAGCACCAGCGGCAGCAGGTCGAAGGGCTCGGCCGTCACCTGCGGGTTCCAGATCGCCAGCAGCAGGGCGCTGCCGAGGGCCATCAGCGCCCCCCCGAGCAACCCCAGCCGCGCCGCCAGGTGCAGCACCGTCCCCAGCGGCCGCTGCGGGCGGAAGGCGTCCTGCAGCAGGTAGCGCTCCACCCGGTGGGTGAGATAGCCCATCCGTTGCAGCTCGCCGCGCACGGCCTCGAGGTCGTGCCGTGCCACTCCTCGCTCCTCGCGCACCCGGGCAGTCTAGCCCGGGCCCCGGAGCGGCGTCAGGGCAGTGGCGCTACGGCGCCTCGTCCGCGGGGCCGTCGAGCCGCGCCAGCCAGAGGTCCGCCTGCCGGCGGGCGTCGATGAAGTAGATCGCCTCGTCGCCGGCCACCATGTTCCGGATCAGGCCGCCGCTCACCAGCTCGCGCCGCGACCCGTCCGCGCTGTCGGCGAGCCACAGCGTCGCGCCGTCGCCCACCAGGAGCCGCCGGGAGTCCCGCATCCAGGCCGCCGCGCGGATGTCGGTGTGCTCCTCGAAACCGGGCACGACCCGGTAGCGACGGGTGTCGAGCTCGTAGAGGAACAGCCCGCGGATGCTCGAATCGGCCCGGCGTGCGGTGCCCAGGAGGCGCCGCCCGTCCGGAGACCAGGCGTAGGAGAGGAAGGTCTCTCCCTGCTCGTTCATCGGCGGCAGCGGCGTGCCCTCGCGCGCGGGCAGCGACGGCCCGAGGTCGAAGATGCGGGTCTCGTCCGTCTCTCCCACCAGCACCCGCGCCGCGCCGCGACGCCCCTCCGGCGACCAGCCGAACCAGAGCACGTCGCCGCGCTCGTCCCCGACGAGCTCGCCCAGGCCGCTGCCGTCGGTGCGCATCGACCACACGGCGTAGCGCCCGCCGCGCGGCGAGTAGAAGGCGATCTGCTCGCCGTCGGGGGAGAAGCGCGGCACGCGGTCCTTGGCCGCGTCGTCGGTGAGCTTGCGGAAGCCGCTGCCGTCCACGCCCACCAGGCAGATGTCCTCGTGTTGCCCCCTGCAGCTGAAGGCGATCCACCGGCCGTCGGGGGACAGGTCCATGCCGAAGGAACCGACGGAGCTGCCGCCGATCACCGTCGCCGGCGCACCGGCGACCGCTCCCGCCGCCGGGTCGAAGGCGACCCTCTGAATCGTCGCGTTCTCCTCGACGCTGGCGTAGGCGAGCGCGCGGCCGTCGCGCGACACGCTCACCGGGCCGCTCCAGCGCGACGGCGTGGTCAGCGGCGACGGGGCGCCGAGCGGCCTACCGGACGCTTCATCGATCGGCACCCGCCACAGGTTCATGCTGCCCCCCTGGTCGCTGACGAAGTAGAGCCAGCGGCCGTCGGGCGACCACACCGGGTTCCAGTCGGTGGCCAGGTCGTCCATGATGCGTACCGGGTCGCTGCCGTCGGCGCGGACCGTCCACAGGTCGCGCTGTCCGCCACCGAAGGTCCCGATGCCCCGGAGGCCCCAGAAGGCGATGCGCTGGCCGCCGGGAGACCAGCTCGGCTGCACCGCGTCGCCGGCGAAGATCCGGCGCGGCGCCCCGCCGGTCAGATCCGCCACCCACAGCTCGCCGGTCCCCTGGCGACTCA